>JALXEW010000261.1 GCA_027069285.1 Ardenticatenia bacterium
GGACGAGGCACGGATCGCCGTCGAAAGCGGCGAGATAGCGGCCTACTACGTGATCCCGGAGGACTACCTGGAGGCCGGCGAGATCATCAGATACTCCAAAAACTTCAACATCATAGAAAGCCTGACAGACATGTTCAGCGGATTCGTCATCTCCTCGCTGGCCAGGGGTTCCAACATCAGTCGGGCGCAGATGGAACGGTTACAAGAGCCGCTGAACGACGTGAACGTCCACCGGCTTGACCTGATCGTCGAAGAAGAGCAAGAGCAGGTAGAACGCGACGAGGACACCATGTTCGCCATCTCCTACGCCTTCGCCCTGGTACTCATGATCGGCATGTTCTTCACATCGAACTATCTCCTGAGGGCAGTAGCCGAGGAAAAGGAAAGCCGCATCGTCGAACTCCTGCTCTCATCCGTCAAGCCACTACCGTTGCTTTTCGGCAAAGTGATAGCAATGGGCGCCCTGGGCCTGTTGCAGATACTGGTATGGTTGGGCACCGCCTGGTTGCTATTCAAATTCGAGGCCGACCGCATCCCGAACTTCGTGCCGGCCCTGGTCGGATTCCAGATACCACCCGAAACCATCCTGATAGCATTGGCACTCTTCCTATTCGGCTACCTGTTCTACAGCGGCCTCTACGCCGTAGTCGGCACCCTGGCCGGCTCCTACCGGGAAGGCTCCCAGATGATGGGATTGATCGTGCTCCCATCGCTGGTGCCGCTATACCTGCTGCCCGCCATAGTGAGCGAACCCCATGGCGGACTGGCGATCGTCCTGAGCATCTTCCCGATCACGGCGCCGATGGGAATGATAGAAAGAGTCGCGCTGACCCAGGTGCCCCCGGAGCAAATAGCGGCCTGCCTGGCGCTACTGGCGCTCACCGCTGCGGGAAGCATCTGGCTGGCGGCCAGGGTATTCCGGGTCAACGTGCTGCTGGCCGGCCAGCCGCCAAAGATACGCGACCTACTGCGCGTCGTGCGCGAGCGGTCATGATCTGCCGATCAAGGACGTAGAGAGAATGCGGGTCTTCATCGCCGGCGTAATGCAAGGCTCCCTCACCGAGCCGGAAGTCACATCCCAGGACTATCGCCGCACCATTGCCGGACTGCTCCGCTCCACACATCCGGACGCCGAGATCATAGACCCCTGGGAGATACACCCATACGCCGTTGACTACTCGATGGACAAAGCCAGGCAGACCCTGCTGGAAGAACTGGAACTGGCATCATCATGCGACGTACTGGTGGCATACCTGCCGCAGGCCAGCATGGGCACCGCCCTGGAAATGTGGCACGCCTGGCGGGCCGGGGCAAAAATCTATACGATAACCCCTATGAGGCACAACTGGGTGATCAACCTGGTCTCCACCAAAATATTCCCAAACCTGGAGTCATTTGCCGAATTCATCCGATCCGGCGGCCTGGAAGACCACGGCTGAGCCACCCATCGCCGAAAGATCACACTGCCGACCGAGAGGTGAAAAATGCCATCCCGCATATATCTCTCACTGGTTTTCCATAACCACCAGCCCGTAGGGAACTTCGATCACGTCTTCGAAGAAGCTTACCGGAAATCGTACCTGCCGCTGGTGGAGCTACTGGAGCGGCATCCCAAAATCCATGCCGGGATGCACTTCACCGGCTGCCTGCGCGACTGGATCGTGGAACACCACCCGGATCTCATCAAACGGGTGCGCGCGCTGGTCGAACGCGGCCAACTGGAAATGCTCACCGGCGCCTACTACGAACCGATCCTGGTAGCGCTGACCGATGAGGACAAAATCGGCCAGATACACAAACTGACCCAGGCGATTCGCGACGACTTTGGATACGAGCCAAAAGGCATGTGGGTCGCCGAAAGAGTCTGGGAGCCACACCTGCCCAAACCGATAGCCGAAGCAGGCGTGAAATACGTGATCGTAGACGACACCCACTTCAAAAACGTCGGCTTCCAGGACGAACAACTCCTCGGCTACTACATCACCGAGGAGCAAGGCCACACCCTGGCCGTCTTCCCGACACTCTTCAAACTCCGCTACACCATCCCCTGGGCACCGGTAGAAGAAGTGATCGCCTGGCTGCGAGAAGAGGCCGAAAAACCACTGCCGGGCTTCCGGCCAAAACTGGCCTTCATGGGCGACGACGGCGAAAAATTCGGACTCTGGCCCACCACATACGAACACTGCTGGCAGAACGGCTACATGGATCGGCTATTCGAGGCCCTGGAAGCCGAATCCGACTGGCTGATCACCGTCACCCCCACGGAATACATGGAGCAATACCCGCCGCTGGGACGTGCTTACCTGCCGACGGCATCATACGTGGAAATGACCGAATGGGCATTGCCGCCGGAACAATCCTGGGCCTTGACCCATCTACGTCACCAACTTGAGGCCGAAGGCCGCCAGGACATACTACGCTTCCTGCGGGGCGGCATATGGCGCCACTTTATGGTCAAATACCCCGAAGTCAACCACATGCACAAACGATCCATGAGCATCAGCGCCAAAGTCCACGCCATGCCCCCCGGCCCCAAAGCAGAGGTTGCCAAATCACACCTCTGGGCCTCCCAATGCAACTGCGGCTACTGGCACGGAGTATTCGGCGGCGTATACCTGTTCCACATCCGCGCGGCCAACTACGCCAACATGATCACCGCCGAAGAGATCGCCGAAGGCGACCGGGCATCCGACCTCAAAATACGCGCCCATGACCTTGACCTGGACGGCAACGATGAGATCGAACTCACCGGCTCACCGTTCGCCTTCATCTGGACGCCCGCAGTTGGCGGCGCAATGATCGAATGGGACTATCGTCCGGCCCGCTACAACATCCTAAACGTGATGACCCGTCACAAAGAAGGCTACCACCGCGACCTGATCGAGGCAGCGGAGCGAGGCGAAGTAATCACACCCGACATGGCCGGCGCCAAAGTCGAAAGCATACACACAAGCACCGTCCGCGCCAAAGAGCCGGGCCTGGAAAAACTACTATTCGTTGACTGGTATCGGCGGGGCGCGTTCATTGACCACTTCCTGGGCGAGGACGCAACCCCGGAGAACTTCTACCGCTCGGAATACCCGGAACAGGGCGACTTCGTAAACCTGCCATACCGTGCCTCATGGGAAGGTGACGAGCGCAACCTGACGGTGATCCTGAGCCGCGATGGAAACGTCTGGGTGGGCGAGGAACTGGTACCGGTACGCCTCGAAAAACGATTCCGATTCCGGCGCGGCGCAAGCGACCTGCACGTCGAATACACCGTCACCAACATGCACCCGGCCCCGATCTCGGTCAGATTCGGAGTGGAAAACGCAATCGGCTACGACGGCGGCGACGGCGAGCTATGCTACCTGGACGTAGGCGGCGGGCGGTTCGGACTGGGCGAAGTGGCCGCACACGAGGGAGTGACGGCCTATGAAGCCGGCACCCACATCCGTGGATTCGCGCTGCTGGCAGAATTCGATCGCCCGGCGAACCTATGGCGCTTCCCCATCGAGCCGGTGACCATATCCGAAGCCGGATTCGAGCGGGTGCACCAGGGAACAGTCCTGATGGCCTGGTGGCCGTTAGAGCTGGCCCCCGGCGAGGCCATTCAGATCGGAATGCGTTTCGAAGTGCGCCCCCTAAGCTCGCAATAGAGAGAACCCAGGCACACAGGCCGAGACTTCACAACCGCACACCACCACCGCGCTACCCGGCAGCCGTTATCACGGTACCCGGCAGGTCATCGCCCAGCAACGCCCGCTCCAGGTTACCCGGCTCCGCGCCGGAAAATATCCCGATCCGCAGCCCCGGCACCTCAGACGCCAGCCTGAGCATCGCATCAACCTTACCCCACATCCCGCCGGTAACATCCACACCGCGCGAGCCGCCGATAGAATCGCGGAAATCCCCCAAATTGTCAGGCATTATACACGGTATAACCTCGCCCGTATCTCCCCTCAGCACGCCCGGCACATCGCCCACCAGATAGATACAGTCCGGCCTCAAATAGCGGGTCAAAAAGGAAAATATCGCCTCGGTCGAAATAATCGTCCCGCCACGGGCCGAATCCAAAGCCACATCACCGTAAACCAGCGGCACCAAACCATGCTCCAAAGCCGCCCTCACCGGCCCGACCGACATGGCAACCAACCTGCCATCATCGCACCTGGCCGAAGCGGAAGGCTGCAACCCCAAAACGGGAACCCCCGCCTCCCAAAGCACATCGGAAACCAGGCGATTCAACCTGGCAGCCGCACGGCTCACCTCGGCAAACCCACGCCACTGCTCAGGCGAACGGACACCGCTCACCGTGCCGTAGCGCCTTGCCGCAAAGTGGCCGAACGACCCGCTCCCGTGCCCGATCAGTAGCCTCAAGCTCCCATCGGCATCCAATGCCGACGCGATCTCGCCCGCGAGCCTGGCCGTCACATCCGGCAGGAAAACCTCCCGCCTGGTCTTATCCGTTATCAGCGACCCGCCTAACTTGACGAATATCAGCATCCCGAAACCACCGTATGCAGCACACGGACGGCGCCCGCATCCCTCAGCGCGGATTCCACACGCCCGATCGCATCATCCCTCACCAGCGCGATCATATTCCCGCCCCGGCCACCGCCGGAGAGCTTGGCGCCCTCGGCGCCGGCATCCATAGCCGCCCTGACCAACCTATCCAACTCATCGCACGACACCGTGAGCCGTTGCAACAACCCATGATTCCGCCACATCAGCGGACCCAGCGCCGGGACATCCCCGTCCTCTATCGCCTTACGGGCCGCCTCGGCCACATCCCCAATCTCGTCCAAGATCGGCTCGACCTTGTCCGGCGCCGAACGGTAAAGCTCGCGCACAGCCGCAACCGCCTCCCGTGTCGGGCTGGAAATACCAGTATCGGCGATCAACAACGAAAAAGGCTTACCGATGCCAAACACCTCCGGCGGGCGGCCCCTGACAAAATAGACCGGCTTCCCGTACACCACCACCGTGTTATCTATACCCGAAGGAGTGCCGTGATAAAGCTTCTCCACCTCATAGACCAGCTCGTTAAGCCGCGACAACTCAAACCCCATCCCCAGGGCGGCACCCAAAGCCCGTATCAAAGCCGCCGATACCGCCGCCCCGCTGCCCAGCCCCCCGGCAATCGGGATGGACGAAGTAACGGTTATCGTCACATCCGGCTCCGGGGCGCCCAGCGCCCCCAAAGCCAGCCTGGCGGCCAGCGCGAGGGGATCATCCTGAGGCGCGTCACGCACCCTCACCCTGCGGCCCAGATCGGCGGCGACCACGGTCAGACCGGAGCCGGGGGGCGCCTCGGTGACCACCGCCCTCGCCCGCACCCCGAACACCGGCACGGCGATAGCCGGTCGCCCATATACCACCGCATGTTCCCCGAAAAGTATCACCTTTCCGGGCGCCTCTGCTTCCAACGCCCTCGCTCCTTTCACCTGGATTCTCGCGGGAATGTACCACGATCCGGCGGGCAGACCAAGCCACGTGTCAACAAAAATGTGATTGTCGGGAGCCGGGAGTACGTGTACAATGTCAGCGCATGGCACGGACGCGGGGGAAATCCCCCTGACATATGAAGCTATCTGCGGCAAGGAGGGGCAACAAGGTGGACGTAATCAAGGTATCTGCCAAGTCGCGCTCTACGGCGGTTGCCGGGGCCATCGCCGGGGTAGTGAGAGAACACAACCGGGCAGAGGTCCAGGCCATCGGTGCAGGGGCCGTCAATCAAGCCATCAAAGCGGCGGCCATCGCCAGAGGGTACCTGAAAGAAGACGGCATAGACGCGATAGTCATCCCTTGCTTCACAGAGGTCATGATCGACGGCCAGGAACGCACCGCGCTCCGTCTCGTAGTGGAGCCGAGATGACCCAATCGCGTCGGATAGACCTGCACGTACACAGCACCGCCTCGGACGGGACATTTAGTCCCTCCGAGGTTGTTGGTCTCGCATTAGAATTGGGACTGGACGTGATCGCACTGACCGATCACGACACCCTCGACGGCATCGACGAGGCTAAAAAAGCCGCCGAAAACACCCCCCTGGAAGTGGTCAGCGGCATAGAACTAAGCTGCGAGGGAGATGTAACCGAGGTTCACATCCTGGGATACTTCGTGGAAAACGGTCGCGAAGTGCTCGAAAGCACACTCCAAAAGATCCGGGATGTCCGCTTTGAACGTGCCAGGAAGATCGTGGAAAAACTGGCCGCGCTTGGCGTCCCGGTACCATTCGAGCGGGTGCAAGAAATCGCGGGCGGAGAAGTAATAGGGCGCCCGCACATAGCCCAGGCCCTGGTAGAAGCCGGCCACGTAACATCCACCCAGGAAGCATTCGATAAATACATAGCCAACGACGGCCCCGCTTACGTCCCCCGCTATCGCCTGACCCCCTCACAGGCGGTGGACCTGATACATCGCGCAGGTGGGGTCGCAGTCCTGGCACATCCGGTGCGCATAAACTATCGCAAATGGCTGCCGGAACTGATCGAGATCGGGATTGACGGAGTGGAAGCATACTACCCCGAACACCCGCCATCCCTTGTCCAATGGCTGGAAAAATTCGCCGCCGAACACCGGCTGATAGTAACCGGCGGATCGGACTTTCACCATCTGGATCGGGACGGATTTGCCATCCTGGGCAGAGTCTCCCCGCCGGCGGACTGTGTGGATAAACTGCGCGAGCGTGCAAACGGCGCACGCCCCTGAAAC
Organism: Ardenticatenia bacterium; assembly: GCA_027069285.1. Classification (GTDB taxonomy): domain Bacteria; phylum Chloroflexota; class Anaerolineae; order Aggregatilineales; family JALXEW01; genus JALXEW01. The sequence goes on from JALXEW010000261.1 coordinate 6,700, forward strand.
CCGGCTCACGAAGCCGAAGCGGACTCACCCCCGTAGATCGGCAGCGTGAAATAGAAAGTAGTGCCCTCCCCCGGCACGCTATCGAACCACACACAGCCGCCGTGCGCCTCGATCAGCGAGCGAACCACGGCCAATCCCAGTCCGCTACCCTCCTCACGGGCAGCCAGGGCATCATCGCCCCGGAAGAAATAACCGAATATATACTGCCTTTCCTCCTCCCGGATGCCGATCCCGGTATCGCTGACCCAAACGAGCACACAAGGGGGAACAACCTCCCGTGGCGCATCCGGCGGCAAACAACCCGCATCGGCACAGAACCTGGCCCCGACCTCTATCCGCCCACCCGGCGGCGTGTACTTACACGCATTACTCAGCAAATTAGTCACGACCTGCAACAACCGCCTGGCATCCGCCGATACGAGCGGCAACTCGCCGAGGGCGACCCTCACCTCCTGGCCCTTCCCATTCACCAGCGGCCTGAACGAGTCGACCGCCCGCCTTATCACCCCGCCGACATCAACAGCCCCTACCTCAAGCTCCAGCTTACCGGCTTCCCTCTTGGCCAAAGTCAGCATATCATCAACCATACTCGCCAGATGGTCGGTGCCGACCATTATCATCTCCAGCGATTCCCTCATCTCATCGTTGATCGGGCCGCAGCCGCCGTGGAGAATCAGCTCCGCAAACCCCCTGATGGTTGCGATCGGAGTGCGCAACTCGTGGGAAACCAGCGATATAAAGCGTGACTTCGCCCGTTCGGCCTGGCGCTCCTTCGTCACATCGCCGAGCGCATATATCCGCCCAAGCCTCTCCCCATCCCTGCTCACAACCGGGATACTATACCACCGGATCTCCATCTGAGTCCCCATGGACTCATGTTGGAGCCTCATCTCACCCTCATCGGAAAGCTCCGGGTGATCAGAAAGATACCGAAAAGGCCTCAACATCTCATCCGATATGAGAAAGCCATTGGAGCGAACCCTCTCGGCCACATAATCCAGCGACTTCCCGATCACATCCTCGCGCCTGACCCCAAACATCTCCTCGAACCGCCGATTGACCACCAACACCTTACGCTCCAGATCGTGCATTATGACGCCATCGTAAACGGTATCCAATATCGCCGACAAGCGATCGGTTTGTCGCCGCAACTTCTCCCGCAGCCGCACCTGCTCGGTGATGTCGGTGCTTATGCCCGTCATCCCAAGATACCGGCCATCTCTATCAACCACAGGCGATATTGTCAGGCGAACGTAGAACTCGGAACCGTCCTTACGCTGTCGCGTAGTTTCCACAGTAAACGGCTCCAGCGTGCGCCTGACCCGGCGGGCGGCATCCACGGCGAGCCTTCGTTGAGATTCCGGGCGGATGAAATCCACGACCGGCCTGCTCAACGTCTCCTCGGCAGCATAGCCGTACATCCGTTCCGCAGCCGGGTTCCAGATCACCACCCTATCCTCACGGTCGGTGACTATGATCGCATCTCCCGCGCCGTCCAGAATACTTTGCAGGAACCTGCCGGTACTTTCGAGCTTATCCTGGATCAAATGGCCGTGTAGCGTCACGGCGATCTGGCTCACTATATATCGGTGAACCAACGCCCGATACTCATCCGGGCCGCCCTCCGGGTTCCCTTCCCACGCCAGCGCCAGGAACCCCAAAGGCGTTGGCCCGGAGATCAAAGGCCAGATGGAAAGCGCAGGCCACCTATCCTGTGGGAGAACCCGCCTGAACAAAGCCCCAACGTCAGAATCGGGGCCAAATGGCCGGGTGCGATCGGCCTCACGCAACGCATCCGCCACCGTGGCGTCCAACGTTAGAGTTCCCGCCAATTCGGATACATTCCCCCTGCCACACGTGCCCTTCAGAACCAGCGAAGAGCCGTCCTCCGGCTCCGAAAGCGGCGGTTCCAGCAGCCAGAGCGACACATGATCAACGCCATTCCTCCAATAATCCCATATCCTCTCGTACACCTCGTCCAGACTCGGCGCGTTGACCAGATCGCTAAGCATACCGTACATAGTGGCAAAGGCCTGGAGCAGACTCTCATGATCGGGCACGCGCTCCGCCGTGACCGCGTTACCGATGGCCAATCGCAGCAAAGACTCGACCTCACCTATCCTGGCAACCGCCTCCTCCAGCGGATAGGGCTTATCCCAGATGAGATAAAGCACACCCACCGAGCGCTCATCCAGCCGCAACGGATACGCCAACGCGCGATGTGGGCCGAGCGAATCCCCAAACGGGTCCCATTCCCAGTGGTCGCCCTCCAGCAACCCTTCCGGGCGCATGGACTCTATAGCCCTGCCCACAAGGCCCAGATTCTCCGGCACCTCATCCCCGACAAATTCCTGGGGGAGCCTGAAAACCGCCCTGATCTCAACCGCCTTTGAAAAAAGGTCTCGCCAGAAAAACGCGGCGTGATCCGCAGCGACCATAGAGGCGATTTCCTCGGCGAGGCGGCCCAGCAAAGCATCAAGAGAGCGGGCCGAAAACAAAGCCAGCACCAACCCCAGATCGACCTCGGTCACCTCACAGGCTCCTGCCCGGCGGCAAACGTCAACATATCGTCACCGGCATCCACCGTGATAAGCGTTCCAGGCGGGGGATTCTCGCGCAGCAAGAAATCCGCCAGAGGCTCCCGCACATACCTGCGGATTATTCGCCTCAGCGGCCTGGCGCCCCATTCCGGGTGAGTATTCCTGGATAGCATCCACTCCCTGGCCGCATCGGTAAAGCGCAACGACAAACCCCGTCCGGTGGCCATAGCGGCCTCCTTCTTGAGCATCAGATCCAGGATAGCCCGCAAATGCTCCGGCGCCAGCGGGTGGAATATCACAATATCGTCCAAACGGTTCAAAAATTCGGGGCGGAAGTGGGCACGCACCTCGGCCATGACCTTAGCGCGGGTCTCATCGCTCAAGACCGGCTCGGTAAGATAGCGGGCGCCTAAATTACTGGTGAGTATGATCACCGTCTCGCCAAACGGCACGGTATTACCCTGGCCATCGGTCAGGCGGCCCTCCTCGATCACCTGGAGCAATATATCCAGCACACGAGGATGAGCCTTCTCCACCTCATCGAAGAGCACCACACTATACGGCCTGCGCCTCACCCGTTCGGTTAACTGACCGCCGCCCTCATAGCCCACATATCCCGGCGGGGCACCGATCAACCTGCTGACGGTACTCTCATCCTGATACTCCGACATATCGAGCGCGATGATCGCCTCCTCGGAACCGAACATAAACTCGGCCAGAGCCTTTGCCAGCTCGGTCTTACCGACCCCGGTTGGCCCCAGGAAGAGAAACGCCCCAATGGGACGTTTGGGGTCCTTCAGGCCCACCCGCGCCGCCTTGACCGCCCTGCTCACGGCCATCACCGCCTCATCCTGACCGATCAGGCGCTCGTGCAAATGCTCCACCATACTGGCATACCGGGTTCGCTCATCCTCGCCGAGCTTGTTAACCGGTATACCTGTCATCTGACTGGCGGCAAGCGTCACATCCTCGGCATCCACCCGTGTATCCGTCTTAGTGATCGGGCGGAACGGCAATTGCGGCTGAGCACTCATACTCACCAACGCACATGCCCTATGCAGCAACTGCTCCGCCGAGCGCGGCAATGCAGTCTCCGATAGATAGCGGGACGCGAGCCTGGCGGCCACCTGTAGCGCCTCGTCCTCTATCTGCAGGCCGTAATCCACCTCGAGATGCGGCTTCTTAACCCTCAGTATCTCGACCGTCTCATCAACATCGGGCGGCTCCACCTGCAGGCGATGCGTCCGTTCGGCCACAACAGCCGAAGACTCCAGGCGCGCCTTATAATCCTGATACGTCGTAGTCCCCATGATCACCGGATCATCGCCCAAAAGCGCCTTCTGGAGCTTAACCCCGGCCTTTGGGAACTCGGCCTTAAACGTCCCGCCGAAAAAGCGATGGATATGCGGCACGAACAAGATACCGCCTTTAGCACGCTTCAGGCCGGATTGGATCGCCATGACCGGGTTATCCAGCAAAGCGGCCTCCTCAACGGTCACCAGACGGTCAAGGTCTGTCGGGCCTTTACCTTCCGCCATCAACAGCCCCAGGCTATAGCCCAAAGTGCGCTTACCGGCGCCTGGCGGCCCGATGAGGATCACATGACGCGGCCACTTCTGCGTCAGGATATTGATCAGCTCGGAAAGCAACCGCTCCCGGAAGTATACGGCGTGGAATTGCCCCTCCCTGGCGCTGGCGACCACATCCTGAGTAGTAGTTTTACGGCGCAACACCCGCCCGGTCATAATATCCCGCAGCACCGAAGTAGTAATGCCGTACCTGCGCAAGATCGGGGCGGTTGGGATGCCCGGATCGCACATAGTGCCCAGCGCGTGATCGCTGCCGATCCAGACCTCATCCAGCGAATGGGCAACACTCAACGCCTCGTCGAGCACCTCGATCAACTTGCGCGAAAGCGGCACACGGCGGTCGCCATCCGCCAGGAAAAACATGCCGCCGTCAAGGCCGCGATTGGCCTTAGCCGCCCTTTCCACCTCATGTTCCAAATGCTTGAGCTTAAAGCCACGCTCCTCCGAAAGCCGAGCCAGCAAATCAAAAGCGGCGCATTCCGGGGTGCGGATGAAAGCCAGCAGCAAATACTCCGGCGTCAGCAGGCGAGACCCTGCCAGCTCCGAGGCCACACTCATAGTTTTCGAAAGCTCTTCGGAAAGCAAGTCCGGGTTAAGGACTGTCATGGCCCAAGTCGCAGCAAAAAACCCCTCGGCGCAACAAGGGTATCCCGAAAACCGGCCACGCACAAGTAAACAAAACACAAAACCGCCCAAAAACCTTGACACATATGGTATTATATTAATGTGCTCTCTATCGCATCCATGCGGACAACATCTGAGTGCCCGGCCCATATCGGGACATCCCCGTCCTCGAGTTGGGCGGGGTCCGGTGTTTTTCCATATCGGTTGCCTCCAAACCACACCATCAGTGGCCTAAAACCGTGCGGCTTTGGGAAAGGAGGGTAAAAGCAGAGAGGCAAGCCGAAGTTCTCCACCAATCGCCGAAGTCTATTCTCTAATTCTCACCAGCCTATGGGAAGGAGTGAAAGATGAACAGGCGAGTTCTGGCAATCACCGTTCTGGTCGTGATGCTCGTGAGCATGAGCGTCCCGATGTCGGTTGGAGCACAGGAAGGCGAGCCGATACTCATCGGCCTACAAGGCCCGATGACCGGCGACTACGCCTACGAGGGCCAGGGCTTCCAAAAAGCAGTCCAACTGATGGTTGACCTCACCAATGAGCAAGGCGGCATCCTCGGTCGCCCGGTGGAGCTAATAGTCGAGGACGACGCAGGCGACCCCACCCAGGCGGCACTGGTGGCCGAGCGCCTGGTCGACGCCGGCGTGGTGGCCGTGATCGGCGCCTACAACTCCACCGCAACCGAGCCGGCATCCGAAGTCTACCACGAAGCCGGCATCCTACACATCACCCCCTCGTCCACCGCAACCCGCCTGACCGAGAAGGGCTTCGAGCAATTCTTCCGGGTCTGCTTCCTGGACGACCGCCAGGGTCTGTTCGCAGTCCGCTTCATGGACGAGGTACTGGGAGCAGAACGGATCGGCATCCTGCACGATAACTCCACCTACGCCGCAGGCCTGGCGGAGTGGACCCGCTACTACGCCGAGGAGGCGGGGCTGGAAGTGGTCTTCTACGACGCCATCAACCCCGAAGACCAGGACTTCACCCCGATCCTGACCAACATCGGCGAAGTCAACCCCGATGCGGTCTACTTCACCGGCTACCACGCTCAGGGCGGACTGCTGCTGCGCCAGACCGCAGACCTGGGCCTGGACATCCAGTGGATCATGGGCAACGCCTGCAACAACCCGGAGCTGATCGAGATCGCTGGCGTCGACGCGGCAGCCGGCACCTTCATCACCACCGAGCCGCTGCCCCAAGACCTGGACTATCCGGAAGCCCGTGAATTCGTCGAGCTATTCGAGGAAACCTACGGCGAGCCACTGACCAGCATCTGGTGGCTGATGGCAGCCGAAGCCTTCAACGTCATCCGCTACGCCATCGAGGAAACCGGCAGCACCGATACCGAGGTACTGGCCGACTTCCTCCACAACGAATTCCACGACTTCCCAGGCCTGACCGGCCCGATCATCGGCTTTGACGAGAAGGGCGACCGCCTGGGCACCATCCACGTAGCCTACATCATCGACGAAGACGGCAACTTCGTCCTCTACCCGGAGCAACCCGCCGCAGGTGAAGAAGAAGAGGCCGCTCCCGCCGAGGAAGAAGAAGCCGGCGAGGCCGAGGAAGCCGCAACCGAGGAGGAAAGCACCGCCGAGGAAGAAGAAGGCGGATGAGGCCATACCGCCCATAACAGGCCAGATCATCGGTCGGGAGGGGGTCGCAACCCCCTCCCGATAGATGTGTGCCTCGGTTGGGAGCCGGAACCCATATACACCCGGTTCCCGCTCCCTCAGCCATTTGCAACCTATCCTCACCGTAGCGGGAAGAAAACATGGAAAAATTCCTCCAGCAACTGATCAACGGACTGACCATCGGCGGCTTCTACGCCCTGGTAGCCCTCGGCTACACGATGGTCTACGGCGTCCTCAAGCTGATCAACTTCGCCCACGGCGATATGTTCATGTGGGGCACACTGGTCGGCTGGGCGCTACTGGCCGCCCTGGTGGCTCCCCTCGCCGGCATGGACCTGGTAGCCATACTCATAACCTCGGTAGTCGTAATGGGAGTGATCGGCGCAGTCGGCGTCACCATAGAGCGTGTGGCCTACCGCCCGCTCCGCAAGGCCGGCAGACTCTCACCGGTGATCTCCGCCCTGGGTGCCGCCTTCGTACTGGAAGCACTCGCCCGTAACGCCACCGAGGCCCGCGTCAAAGTGTACCCCCAAAACCTGCTGGAGAACCTCCCCAGCATCCCACTCATAGGCGGAGTATCCCTTTCGGGACTCCAACTACTGATGCTGATCACATGCGTGCTGCTGATGGTGGGGCTTTACGCCTTCGTACAGCGCACCAGGATCGGCACCGCCATGCGGGCCGTCTCCCTCGATCACGACGTATCCCGGCTGATGGGCATAAACGTCGATCAGATCATCACCCTGGTATTCTTCATAGGCCCGGCGCTGGGCGGCATCGGCGGGGTACTGGTTGGGCTTTACTACCGCTCATTCGACTTCACCCTCGGCTGGATATTCGGCCTCAAAGCATTCATCGCCGCGATCCTGGGCGGGATCGGCAACATACCCGGCGCCGTGCTCGGCGGATTCGTCCTGGGCATAGTCGAAACTATGGCAACCGCCTACGGTGGCGCCGGCGCATCGGCATGGAAGGACGCCATCGCCTACATCCTGCTGATCATCATCCTGATCGCACGCCCGACCGGCATCCTGGGCGAGACCGTCGCGGAAAAGGTGTAGTACGCCATGAACGTAAACTCCATCGCCACAGACAAACGTCAGCTATCCAGGCTGGGGTACGCATTGCTCCTGATCCTGGCACTGGCATTGCCGTTCCTGGGCTTCATGGATCGTTCCAAAATGTCGGTCGCAGTGCTGGCCGGCATCTACGTCATACTCGGCCTCAGCCTGAACATCATCGTGGGATATGCCGGGCTGTTCCAGCTGGGACACGCGGCGTTTTACGGACTCGGCGCCTATACGACCGCGATCCTGAGCATCAACTACGGAGTACCGGTACTGCTCAGCATCCCGATCGCAGCACTGATAGCCGGAATCGCCGCCATAATCATCTCCAAGCCCATATTGCACCTGCGGGGTGACTACCTGTGTATCGTCACCATCGCCTTCGGCGAGATATTCCGCATAGCAGCCGTCAACAACATCTTCGGCATAACCGGCGGCTCCAACGGCCTGTTCGGCACCGCCCGCCCGGAGTTCCTGCTCCCGTGGATCGAGCCGATACCGTTGATCACCCTGATCGCGATCCTGATAGTCTACGCGATAACCGTGCGCAAAAGCCCTCTCAACGTCCAACTGCTAGGCGGAGCCGCCATAGCGCTGGCATACTACCTGCCGCCGCTGATCACCGGCCAGGAGCCACTTTTCGTACTCTCCATCGTCATGGGGCTGCTGGGACTGCTGGTCGCGAGCATGACCCACAACTTCTCATATAGGGAAGCAGGTGCACTCTGGGGCATCGCAGTCGTCTTTGCCCTGATCATGCTCATCGGCGGCGGGAACCTGGCCGGAGCCATAGACCAGGGCGTCCGCGACACCTTCAAAGTCGGCGACCCGATCGAAGGGCCTATGGGGATGACATTCGTCCCGGTAGCCTTCAAGCGCGACCCGATCCCCTACTACTACCTGGTGCTGATATTCATCATCATCACCCTGGTCGGGATGCTCAGACTACAAGATTCCCGCCTGGGCAGGGCATGGCTCTACGTCCGCGAAGACGAACTGGCCGCCGAGGCGACGGGCATCGACACCACCCGGGTGAAACTGGCGGCATTCGCCATAGGCTCGGCATGGGCCGGCGTGGCCGGGACGCTTTACGCCAGCCGGTTCACCGTGGTATCACCCGACAGCTTCGACTTCCTGCAATCGGTGATCATATTCTGTATCGTGGTACTGGGCGGCAGCGGCTCGATCCCCGGCATACTGGTCGGCACACTCGGAATGGTCGTCCTGCCGGAGCTTTTGCGGGATGTGGCGCCAACCTTCCTGATCGAAGGCATCGGCCCGTTCGCGATCCTGGCACTCATCCTGGCATTCTACATCCACAGCCGCAGGCAGCACCTGACCAAAGCCGCCCTGGAAGCCGGAGCCATTGCACTGGCCTTCATAGCGCCCACCCTGCTCACCGCCCAACCCTCGCTATACCTGGCAGGGATAGTCGCCGCACTGGTCGGAGTGTGGATCGCATCGGAGCTGAACCGACGCGACATCAACCCCATCCCGTGGCTATGGGGCGGGGCGGTCATCTACATCGCCCTGCTCACCCTGGCCGGGCAAGGGCTGGCCCAATCGCTTTCCGACGGCATACACAACTTCAGGATCACCGATTGGCGCGACGGCCTGATGGGTGCGGCAATGGTCCTTATGATGATCCTGCGCCCGGCAGGCCTGATACCGGAACGCCGCAGGGGCATCGTCTTCTCTGCGGTCGCCGAGGTCGGCGAGGGAGAATCCGTCTCCACCCCACAGCTTGCGTGAGGCTATGAAATGGCCCAGATTGAAGCCACACTAACCGGAGAAAAACAAAAAGACAACGAGGCCGTCCCATTGCTGGAAGTCACATCGCTCAGCAAAGACTTCGGCGGCCTGCGGGCCGTGGATAACCTGAGTTTCACCCTGAGACGCGGCGAAATCCTCAGCATCATCGGCCCAAACGGCGCCGGGAAAACCACCGTCTTCAACATGGTCACCTGCATATACCCGGCGACCACCGGCACGGTGATCTTCGACGGCGAAATGATCGTACAATCGCCCGAAAGCGCGTTCGACCGATGGCTACGCGCGGTGATGACGGTGTTGGCCGGGTGGATACCGTGGCTACCCCACCAGATACTGAAGTCACGCGGCCTCATACCCATACTCCGCCCACACGATATAGTCGAACGGGGCATCGCCCGCACCTTCCAGACCATCCGCCTCTTCCCGCGACTGACGGTGCTGGAAAACGTGATGGCCGGACAACATCACAAAGGCCACGCCGGAGCAGTTGGCGCACTACTCCGCCTCCCGGCAGAGAGGGCAGAAGAGAAACAATTCGTGGAAAACTCCATGAAATACCTGCAAATGGTCGGCCTGGACGATAGGGCCGACGAACTGGCCCGAAACCTGCCATATGGCGACCAACGCCGCCTGGAGATCGCGCGTGCACTGGCGACCGAACCGAAGCTACTGGTGCTGGACGAACCGGCGGCAGGCCTCAACGAGGCCGAGAGCCTGGAGCTGATGGACACGATCCGGAACCTGCGGGATAGCGGCATCACCATCCTGCTCATCGAACACGATATGAAAGTCGTGATGAACATCTCCGATCGGGTGATCGTGCTCGATAACGGGGTCAAAATAGCCGAAGGCACACCCGCCGAGGTGCAAAACGACCCCAAAGTGATCGCCGCCTACCTGGGCGAGGAGGAGGCGGAATAACATGGCGCTCCTGGAGCTACAAGATATACACACATACTACGGCCACGTCCACGCCCTCAAGGGCATCTCGCTACAAGTGGAAGAAGGGCAAATAGTCGCCCTGATCGGCGCAAATGGCGCCGGCAAAACCACCACACTCCGCACGATCTCCGGGCTGCTGCGCCCCCGCTCCGGCTCGATCATCTTCGACGGCAACCCGATCCACAGAATGCCCGCGCACAGGATCGTACACCTGGGACTGACCCACGCCCCCGAAGGCCGCCAGGTATTCCCGACCCTGACCGTCCAGGAAAACCTGAACATGGGCGCCTACACACTCGGCAACGACAAAGAAGCCATCGAGGAAAACCGCCGCCGCGTCTTCAAACTCTTCCCACGGCTGGAGGAACGTAAAAATCAGCTCGGCGGCACACTTTCGGGCGGCGAGCAGCAAATGCTCTCCATCGGCAGAGCACTCATGTCCAGGCCCAAACTGCTGATGCTGGACGAGCCATCACTGGGCCTAGCGCCGATGCTGGTCAAGGCCATCTTCGAAACCATCCGCGAGATCAACCGACAGGGCGTGACCGTATTGCTGGTCGAGCAAAACGCCCGCGCCGCGCTCAAACTGGCCGACTACGCATACGTGCTCGAAACCGGCACGATAGCGCTCGAAGGCCCGGCGGGCGAGCTACTGCGCGACGAGCGCGTGCGCAAAGCGTACCTGGGCGAAACATGAACCGCACATTACGTGGCTACGCCCTGGTATTACTGGCGGCCACGCTGTGGGGTTCACTAGGCCTCTTCTACAACCGGCTGACGGATATATACGGCCTGAGGCCGTTGACGGTGGCCTTCCTGCGTGCCCTATTTACGGCCTCGATCCTGGTCGCCGTGCGCGTACCGGGGCCGATCCTGACCGCGCACCGCCGGGACATCCCCACGGTGAGCCGCCGGGACATGGTTGGATTTGCCCTATTCGGGCTTTTCGGGGTGGCGGCCTTCTACTACGTATACGCGCACGCCATCGATCGGATCGGCATGGGGATTGCCGCAGTCCTGATGTACACCGCCCCGGCCTGGGTAACGATCATCTCCGCGCTCTTCATGGACGAGCCGCTGACCCCACGCAAAGTGATCGCCCTACTACTTGCCATCGGCGGCGTAGCACTGGTCTCCCGCGTATACCATCTCGGCTCACTCCGGCTCGACGTGATAGGCACACTAATGGCACTCGCCTCCGGGCTGACTTACGGGCTTTACACCATCTTCAGCAAGCTGGCGCTGAAACGCTACCAGGTCTGGACGGTAATGACGTACTCGATAGGATTCGGGATGCTCTTCCTGCTCCCGATCCAATCGCCGGATGAGCTTAAGCGTGCCTTTTCGGATGCCGGGATAATGGCATGGTCGGTAGGCGCCTCGCTGGTGCCGACCTTGATGTCCGGCCTCTGCTTCAACCTGGGGCTGCGTGACATCCCGGCGGCCAACGCCAGCATAATCGCCACATTCGAAACCGTGGTAGCCTCGGCCCTGGGCGTGCTATTCCTGGGCGAGACGTGGGAGCAGCCCCAGGTACTGGGCGGCGCACTGATCCTCTCAGCCGTCGTAATACTCAGCAGCGCCAGAACTGACGATCAGCACCCGCCGTCCTGATCCGATCCGAGGGCCGGGTCAAACGTCGGAGTCGGCCCCGGCGTGGGCGTGGGATTCTCGGCCAGATATTCGGTATAGGCCACATACCCATCGCGCAAGTTGAACACGCGCATATAACCCAGAAGGCGCAATATAACCAGCGCGTGGGCGGCACGCCTCCCGGAATGGCAATAAACCAGGATCGGGGAGCTGGGATTGGACGGCAACTCGTCCAGGCGGCGCGTCAACTGGCGCAACGGGATATTGACGGCACCCTCGATATGTCCCTCGGCGAACTCATCCGGCTCCCGCACGTCCACGATGGCATAGTGCACCCCGTTGACCTGATCGGCCAGGAACTGCTCGACCGTGATACGATAGCGGCCCTCCGGCAGCGAGCGCAGATAATCATCCGCCGCCATCGCCACCGCCGAGCGTCGCACCCACTCCCACGAAGTAGGGTCATCCGGCGCAGCCCTGACCGCATCCTGGGCGGCATCAAAAGCCGCCTCGAAATCACCATCGGCATATGCAGCCTCGGCCATCTCGACGTATTGGCGGTGATTGGCGGCATTGCCAGGCGCGGCAGTTGGAGTCGGCGTCCCGCTCCGGCACCCGATCATCACAACGGCCCCCAGCATCAAGATGGCCGCCAGGAACACCCGTGGCCGGCAAATCGTGAGCGACAAAGACATCGGCTTAGCTCCTTTGCGATCCCATATCCCACGCCAAAAGGTGCTCCCCCGCCTCCGGGCGGCTGGAGACGGGGGAGGAAGGGCGGCTGGCCGTCACTTACATACGACCCAACGGCCTCTCACACCTTCTCGACTCTCACCATCGTATCGTAGAAGCTGGCGCTGCCGCCGATAGGGTCGGTGAGGCACGAGGCAAATACCGCCGGATCCTCGCGCATCACCACATTCGCACAAACCCCGGTAGCCCGTCTGGCGTCACCCGGCAGCACCTCACCGTTGATAGTCATATCCCTGGCGCCATAAGCCCAGTGGCCATAGTGCCAGCTGAACGCTATCGTGCCCGGACGGATACCCTCGATGATCTTGACCTTGCCGATCACATCCATATCGTCCTCGCCCAGGCGCCAAACACCATTCTGGTTAGTAGCCGAGGTGATCCGCACCAGGTCCCCGTCGCTCAGGCCGCGAGACTCGGCATCCTGGCGGTTCATATAGACGTAGTTTTCGGGCATCACCGAGTGCTGTATCCAGTAGCAGCCGGGCGTGCGGCTCTGGCCGCCGGTGATTTCCTTATAAGTGATCAGCGCCAGATCATAGTCCGAGTCCTCTATCGGGTTACCGGCTGCATCGCGCACCACATCATACATCGGCAACCCGGAGAAGTGCTCACCGGTGAAACTATGGCGGCCCTTATAGACATTTTCCACGTAGATCGAGAACATCTTGCCCCACGGGTGGCCGACATACCGACCGTTATGGCGCTTATCGAAATTCTCGAACCGACCGCCACGGTTCAGGACGGTGACCATGCGGCGGAACAACTCATCATCGTTGCCGATCGAACGGCGCCACCGTTCCTCATCGAAGACAGCGCTTGACAGATGGCTGCGGGCGGCGCGGAATATCTCCATCTCGCGCTCATCGGCGGGCGGCACCGCATCGGAGCCATCCTCCTTATCGCCAAAAGCTATATTAGCCACGGCCTTCAGGTACCAATCCTCGGCGGCATTGAAATCGAAGCCCTCACCCAGCCCATCGGGGCCATATCCGGGCAGGCCGAGCCTTTCGGCGATCGCCAGCATGATGGCCTCCATGCCCAGCGGCTGCTCCTGGCCGAAGACGGTCACCGTACCCGGCAGCGGGTCGACTATCGGCTGGCGCACCTTACTCACCTTCGTCATAACGGCGGGGGTGATATGTGGGGTGCCCCAGCGCTCCCAGATCGCGGTATCGGGGAACAGGAAATCGGCGTACATCGAAGTCTCGCCGATCACGATGTCGCAGGCGAAGAAGAGCGGGATCTTATCCATATCGCGCAAGATGTCGATGGACGGATTACCCGCAGGCCCGGCGTAGACCGGAGTACCTTTGTGGAGGAATAGTGCCTTGATCGGATACGGATACTGGTCGCCGGCGCTGGGGATGATCTCCTGGTAGACGTTGTTGGTATAGGGGTAGAAAGGTCGCCTGGCCGGATAACCATCCCGCTGGAAGAGCAAAGTCTTCTCATAAGCGACCTTCTCACGGGTCAGTATGATGCCATAGGAGCCGAGCTTACCTGGGTGCGTGCTGCTGGACTTCAACTCGAACGGCCCGTGGGCCTTATCGCCAAATTCGTGCCAGTGGCCGCCACCGACCGTCAGGCCGCCGGTCCAATCGCAGTTGCCGATCAGGATGTTGAGGCAGATGATGGCCTGGGCGTTATAGTAGCCGTTAGTATGCTGAACCGGGCCGCGATATAACTCGGCGGCGGCGCGTTTACCGTGGCCGGTGAACTCGCGGGCCACCTCCACGATCCGCCGCACCGGGATGCCGCATATCTCCGACCATTCCTCAAGCGTGCGCTCCTGGGCAACCTCCTTGAGCAGCTGCAAGGCGCTCTTATAGCGCACACGTCCCTCGCGGCCCTCGACTAGCAGGTCGCCCTCGACCGGGTTCTCCTCATCGTACGGATCGAAGGCCACCAGCTCACCATCCCGCGAGACCACGAACCAGTGATCCGGATCGGCGTCCTCCGGCACCTCCAGGTCGACGTCGGAGGCGCGGAGCAAGGTAGTCGGGTTACCGTCCTCGTCCAACTTGACCAGATGGGTGGCATTCGACCAGGTTTTCTCGCCATCGGCCAGCGCTGCGGCCTTATTGGCATTGGCCAGGTACCCGGCGTCGTAGCGCTCATTCTCGATGATCCAGCTTATCATCGCCAGGGCCAGCGCCGCATCGGTACCGGGCTTCACCGGCAGCCACCACTTAGCCTTTGCTGCGGTCTTACTCAAGCGCGGGTCTACCACGGCGATCTCCAGATCTGCCTGAGTTATGCCGTAGGTGACCAACTCCGACATCGGGGTGGGGCCGAAGTTAGCCTCAAACGCGCCGGTGCCGAAGAAGATGACGAACTCAGCGTTGGCAATATCCGGCTTCATATGGGTCTTGCCGCCGCTCCACTTGCCATCGCTATACTGATTCGTCATCTGCTGGTAGGCGATATGGTGGGATTGCTCGCAGATAGTAGTATGCTCCCACCAGTTGACCGAGCCGAACGCATCCTTGAGCCAGCGCTTGGCGAACTCCTTACGTCCGTGCTCGATTCTCCCGGCCATGAAGGCGAACTGATTGTTACGCGGCCCCAGGTCCGGGAGATCGGGGTCTATCAGCAGATCGAGATGATCGGCATGTGCCCGCTGGAACTCCTCCAGGGTCATCTCGCCGCTGACCACCTTAGCCGAGTCCTCCTTGAGCGACGCCATCAAATCAGGATCGCGCACCGCCCAGATCTCGGCCAGGCCTGGTGTTGAAGTCCCATCGGCGAAGGTAGCCCCGTTGACGATCTCGTCAATCGCCTGATCGAAGTCTATAACCTCCCACTGCCCGCTGCCGCGCGGACCTGCCCGCTTGAGCACGGCAGTGATGCGATAGGGGTCGTACTCACTTTGCACGCCCGACTGCCCCTTGGGGCACAGCTTGGCATCAACCGGCGCGGCCTCATCCGGCGGGGTCTCATAATTTAGATGCGGCAACATATTCATCGGGCTATAGGGGTTGCCGTCAATTTTCACCATCACCCCGTCGTAGACTTTGGCCTTGATAGTGCAGGAAGTGTGACACTGGAGGCAGGCGCTATAGATGATATGCTCAGGCTTATTAAGCGGATACTCCCCATCCTGGCCGTTGGCACGCTGAGCAGAATCGGCCAGGACACTGAACACGCGATTCAACTTGGAAGCGAGCGCCGCACATCCCCCTGCTACCGCCGAAATCTTCAAGAAGTCACGTCGTGTGATCTCCATCGCTTACGCTCCTTCAGGCTGATTCAGGGCCAGCCGATCCCACAGGAACGAATAAACCGCCAGTCCCAGGGCGATCACACCCACCGCCACCAGCCACTCCGTCAGGCTTGGGACGTACACAGTGCTCAGGCGCGGCGAGTAATACGCCTCGGTGATCCCCTCCAGCTCCGGCACCGAGAGGACCGGGATGAGCAGATTCGAGCGTGCCGCCACGAACCCGATCATCAGCGCCACGCTCCCCAGACCCACGATCACCCGGTTGCCACGGAAGAAGACCAGTGCCACCAGCGGGATCACCATCCCCACCAGCACCTGCAGCCCCCAGAAGAGCCATGAATCGGGGCCGTACATCGCCAGGTTGAGCGCATCCTTGACCGCCGGGGCGCCGCCGTAGAGCATAGTCTCGATGGCAGCGAACTCCATCAGGGCCTCGAAGATCAACAGGCCCAGGGTGATCCCGGTCACCCAGCGGAGCATCTCATCTCGCCCCTCGGCCTTCCACAAAAAGGCCAGGATGAAAGTCAGGGCAGCGCCCGCAGTCACCAATCCGGCCACCAGAAAGCGGATGGGGAACAGGCCGGTATTCCAGGCCGGGCGGGAGCCAAGCACGCCCATCAGCGCCCCCTCGGTACCGGCAAACGCCACTGCCAGCACCAAAGCCACAGCTCCCAGCCACTTAGCTGCCGTCGCATTGCCGCCGTAGTCGAGCACGAGCTGTACCACGACGATCACGAAAAACCCGGCGTACACCCATGACATACGGCCCATCAGCGAAGTCGAGCTTGGGCGGAAGAACAACTCCGGGAACCGCTCCATATGGCCCAGATCGAACCACACCAGCAGCAAGCCCGCTGCCAGGGCGATCAGGGAGCCGACCGCCGTCACCCGGCGCAGCGGCTTAAACACCTCGATCTCGAAGACGGATCCCAGTGCCGAGAAGACATACAATCCGGCGGCAAGCCCGCCCAGATAAGTATAGAGCACGATCCACAAGCCCCATGGGATCAGGCTACCGTGATTTATCACCTCGTGTCCCATAGTCAGGCGCTGGACGAGGCCTACCAGGCCGGCCACAATGAGCACCGCCAGCACGACCCAGTACACGATTCGCATTGGCGTCGCGTTAGCCATGACCAACCTCCCTTACGTGAGGTAATAAACCGACGGGTTGGTGCCCAGTTCTTCCTTGAGCCGGAAGGCCTGGCGCCGTCCCAGCAGTTCGGATACGAGACTATCGGGGTCATTGAGGTCGCCGAAGTACCGTGCCCGTCCGATGCAATCGGTGATACAGGCCGGCAACAACCCCTCGTTGAGCCTGTGCAGGCAGAAGTGGCATTTGCGCACATTACCTATCGGCGAGCCACCTGCAGAGCGGTTATGCTCATGGCCGTACTCGAACTCGATATTCTCGTACTCCTGGGGGTTAGGGGTATTGCCGGTATACGTCTCGCCGAAGTCGAACATGCGGGCGCCGTACGGACAGGCCGCGATGCAATAGCGGCAGCCGATGCACACCTCATAGTCCACCACCACTATGCCGTCCTCCCGCTTATACGTGGCGCCCACCGGGCAGACATCCACGCACGGCGGATTCTGGCAGTGCATACACGGCCTGGGCACGAACACCCTACGCACATTAGGGTACTTGCCGACCTCATCCTGCAAGACGATGTTATAAGCGACCTCCGGTGGAGTCTTATTCTCAGATTTGCACGCCACGGTACAGGCATCGCACCCGACGCACTTGGTCAGGTCTATGACCATGACCCAATGTCGCTCCTCCACCGGCTTTTGGAGAGCGCGTTGGATGTCGTCCATCATCCTCAAGATCGCGTTCTCCATCTCCAGCACACGTGGAATATCTGGCATGGCTCACCTCTCTTGGAGATATGCGAAAGCCGGCTGTCACAGTGATCCGAACGCCAACCCGGCACGGCAGTCCCATTCCAGGCCGCGCCGTTGAGCGCCCACTACATGTTCAAGTTATCACAAACACGCGGGGATTTTTATCGGGCAAAACCTGATAGTTTTCGCCGATATGTAGTGATTTTCTTGACAAATGAGGTCATTCCGAAAGGAGTCCCCGTGCGACCGCATACCGCACCAGCTGAACCCGGCTGGTGAGGCCCAACTTATGCATCGCGCGGCTACGGTAAGTATCCACGGTATTGGCGCTCAGGTGGAGCTTCTCCGCGATCTCCTGGCTGGTATACCCCCAGGCGACAAGAGTGATCACCTCCTGTTCTCGCTCGCTCAACCTCTCCCAGGGGTCAGCTCCGGTGCTATGCGGGATTATATCCCCCAGCAGCGAGGGCACCATCTCCCGATCCACATATATCTGCCCGCGATACACCTGGCGTATTGCCGCGACCACCTCCTCGCCATCGGCCTGCTTCAGCACATAACCGGCCCCGCCGCCTGCCAGCACCTGTTTAGCGTACTCCTCATCGCAGTGCATAGTCAAGACCAGGACACGGGTTTTATCGGAAAACTCCCTCATCCTGGCCAAGACGGCCAGTCCGCCGAGATTCGGCATAGAAATATCGAGCAGCAACACATCTGGCCGGAGTTCCCTCACCTTTTGCAAGGCCTCACGTCCGTCGGACGCCTCGCCGATCACGGTTATATCGGAATATCGCTCCAAAAGCAGCCTCAGACCGGCGCGGAAGACCGCGTGATCGTCCGCGATCAGGACGCGGATTGTCTCCCGTTCCATCCCTCACCACCTCCCTGGGCACGGATCGGCACGCGCACGAACACCGTAGTGCCCCTTCCCGGAGCGGATTCCACCACCACCTGTCCGCCGACGAGATTTGCCCGTTCCATCATACCCTGCAGACCGAGATTCCGGGCCTTATCGACCGCATTGGGATCGAAGCCGCGCCCGCCATCCTCGACAATGGCGACACACTCATCCCCTCGTCGCTCAAGCACCACATCGACGCGACCCGCCCCAGAGTGCCTGGCGGCGTTGGTCAGCGCCTCCTGGACTATCCTATAGACGGCAGTTTCCACGGTGGGGGCCAGCCTCACCCCGTCCATCCCAAAAGTCTCGAACGAGACCTGCACCTCGAACGTGCGGCCCCAATCGTAAAGGTACCTGCGCACGGCGGCCACCAGTCCCAGATCATCAAGTACCGGAGGGCGCAACTCATGGGCCAGCATCCTCACCCCTTCCAGCGTCTGGCCGACCAGATCGCGCAACTCATCCAGCCTGGCGATATTAGCACAATCATTGCAAATCGCCATCGCGTTGGAAAGCCCCATCTTGATGGCCGTGAGCGCCTGACCGGTATCATCGTGCAACTCGCGGGAGATACGTCTACGTTCCTCCTCCTGCGCAGTGATGATCTTATCTATCAACAAAGCCCGCAGCCTCTCGCGCTCCTCACGCTCATGGGCCGCCCTTTCCAGCTCGACCGTCATACGGTTGAAAGTGCGCGTCAGAGCGCCGATCTCATCATCGGCAAACGGCACTATCCTCGCCCCAAAATCGCCGGCGGCCACCGACTTTGCAGCACCGGCCAGCCTGCGGATGGGATCGGTTATCATCCAGGTCAGCCCGGCGGCGATCAAAATGCCCAGCAGGGCCACCAGGGCCGTAGTAAGCGCAAACTGCCTGGTCGTATCCTCAACAGTCGCCTTCATAGCCGCCTCACCCAGCCCCAACCTCACCGTATAGCCATCCCCGACCGGAACCGGCACCGCCACATCCCAGATCACACCCTCGTTAGTCCGCAGCCTACGCATACGGTACTGTTCCGACCTATCCACGGAGTTGGCATCCACCAGCCCGCGAGGGAAACCATCACCGAAAGTGTGGGCCAGGGGAGAGCCATCAGAGCCTAATACAAAGGCATACCTGACGGTATCGCCGTTATTCATGGTGGTATCGCGCAGCAGATTATGCAGCCCGTAGAGGTCGTCCAGCAGTATATAATCGGTTGCGCGTGCCGCCAGGTCGCGTGCCAGCGCGACCCCACGCCTTTGCAGCTCGATCCGCAGGGAACTTTCCTGGATCGCGCGCATCTGGAGGGTCAGGCTGATCCCAAGCAACAATATCAGCCCCAACGCCATACCCAGTATCTTTATCCTGACGCTTACCGAGATCAGTTGACGCCACAGCGATGCCACCAGATGCCGCAGCCCCATCATGGCGATACCAGTGCCTCACGGTGTATCAGCCTGACCCCATCGTATGCCGAATCGTCCACCATCACAAACCTATCCACGCCTATAGCCGCCAGCGCCTCCTGGCCCTCCGGCGTCTCGTGCATCGTCAGGAATATCCGGCGCAGCTCCTCGATCCAGCTCTCGGTCGCGTTCGGCCCCACGACAACCGGCGGAATGCCAAACGGCGGCGATTCGTGTATGACCCGCACTCTATCCCCCAACTCCGGATCGCGTTCCAGCGCGAACCGGTACACCAGACTATCAACAGCCGCCCCATCCGCGATCCTATCGGCGACCGCACGGATCGCGTTATCGTGCGAATACGTATAGAAAACGTGGCCGAAGAAAGATTGCGGGTCATATCCCAGCTGCGTCAGCAAATATATCGGATAGGCGCGGCCTGTAGTCGAGATGGGGTCGGTAAAGACGAAAGTAGCGCCCTGCAGGTCCTCGATCGATCGGGCATCGCTATCCGATGGCACGATCAAAAGCGAGCGGTACACCGTCTCGCCGTTGACCTCCGGCGCCACCAGCAATCGCATCCCGAACGCATCGTGGCCGTACACATACCCGCTGGTGCACACAAACGCCAAATCCACCTGGCCAGCCTCCAGCAGGTTATTGATCTCCATATAAGTGCGCCGCTGAACCAGCTCCACCGGGCGACCGAGGCGCTCGCCCAAATACCCCAACAGCAACCGGTAACTTTCGGCGGTGCCCTCAGGGGAGATCACGGCGGCGACCGCCACCCTCAGCGGCAGATCATCCATCTCCACCCGCTCTATAACAGTGG
The DNA here is from genome assembly GCA_027069285.1 of Ardenticatenia bacterium. GTDB lineage: Bacteria > Chloroflexota > Anaerolineae > Aggregatilineales > JALXEW01 > JALXEW01. The sequence goes on from JALXEW010000261.1 coordinate 27,404, forward strand.
GGTCTACATCGTTGAAGTCTATATAAGGCGCATCACCTACGGCAGGGACGCAACCAACCACAAGGGGCAACGTCAAAAGGATTGCGATGACGAAATACCTCATCTTGCGAACCTGGCTTCCAGCTTCTGCAGCTCCTCGACGGCGTAACGACCGGTATCGATCTCAGGCTCGCCCACCTCGCCCACAGGCGGGGCGGTCAAAGGCAAAGTGAAATACACCGTAGTGCCGTAGCCGGCACGGCTCTCCAGCCGGATCGAGCCGCCATGTGCCTCGATCACCTTACGGGCGATATAAAGCCCCTGGCCGGTGCCGGGAACGTCCAAGACCTTACCATCAGGCGTCCTGGGCACCCCACGGAAGAAACGTCGCCACACCAGCGGCAAATCCTCCGTGGATATGCCCACCCCGGTATCCGAGACCATAAACGAGGCGGAATTTCGCTTACTGCGTTCGAGCCTCAACATGATCTCGCCGCCCGGCAGCGAATATTTGACCGAATTATCGATCAGATTCCCAATGGCCCACCGCAGCCTGCGTTCATCCCCCAGCACATACATATCGCGATCCAGTATCTGTACCTGGATGCTCAATCCCGCCTGCTCTGCGGCCTCCTTCCAATCCCGCACCAGGTCCCACATCAGATTCTCGGTCGAGATCGGGCGCCTGCCGATGCGGAGCGAATCGGCATCCAGGCTCGCCAGGTCGCGGAACTCCAGGATCAGGCGGGCCAGCTCGATGGCATTGCGATGCACCCCCTCCACAAACGCCCTCAAAGCCGACGATTGACCGTTGGCGGCCCTCACAAGCTCCATACCCTGCTCATGCAACTCGGTCAATGGCGCCTGCAACTCACGGGCCATCCGGGCCAGCAACTGTTCCCGTGCCTGCTCATCCATAGCCTGTCGGGTCACATCGCGCAACACGATCACCGTGCCGATTCGCTCTCGCGGCCTGCCAGATTCTTCCACCATCACGGCGGCGGCCTGAGCGCTCAGCACCCGCTCATCGACGACCACCCGCGTCTCATCGCCGGTCAGATATATCCCCGGCGCCATCGCCGGTCCGAGCGCATCCGTCACCTGGGCGGTCAGCCGATTGAGGTCGCTATGGCGCACCACCCGCCTGGAGCCGAGCAACTCGCGTGCCGCATCATTTATCAGCACCACCCGCCCATCCATATCCAACAGCACCAGCCCATCGGGGATCGAGCGGAGCACCGCGCTGAGCCTGGCCACCTCGCTCCGTTGGGCATAAAGGCTCAGCCGCATCAAGTGAGCACGCATCTCCCACTGATCGGCCATACGGTCGATCGCGTGGCCCAACGCCCCCACCTCATCGATCGGCTGCATACCGGTTCGGCGGCCCAAATCCCCGGCACCCAGGGCCTCGGCAGTCTCGCGAATACGTTCGAGCCTGCGGGTGAAAACCGCCGTGATCGCGACGAACCCGGCGACCATCAAAGCGGCCACCCCGGCGGCAAAAGTCAGACTGATCACACGGCGGCTGGTCTCGGTGGCGAAGAAAATGTTATTCGGCACAAAAGTCGCCAATACCCCAAGCGTCTCGCCCCGGACGACGAACGGCATATAAGCCACCTGGTAAGGGACGCCGCCGAGCGTGAAGGCACGTATCGGGACAGAATCGGTGGCGCTCAACGCACCCTCAAAAGTCTGCTCATCCACCTCCAGTGCCGAGAACCCCTCCTCCGGCTCCGGCAACGTGGTGGCCAGGAGCCGTCCATCCGGCCCGTACAGCGCCAGCTCGGTGAGGGCGCCACTTCGCAACTCCCACAGCAGCTGGCTAAGGCGCGACCCGACCATGATCACGCCGAGCATCTCACCTTCCCAAACCACCGGGGCGGCGGTATAGAGCGCATAACCGCGCGTGGTGCGCACCAGGCCTGCGGGCCTGACGTCCAGATCGGGATCATCGCCTATGAAAGCCGCCACCGGCAGCAAAGTGCTCAGATCGGTACCGGTGCTGATGGCGAAATCAACGCCCCCCTCCTGATCCGTTCTTTGCAGCCCCAGTATCTCGATCCCGTCAGAATCCGTCACTATCACGCTATCCACGCCCTCATTGGCCGCTATCGGCTCGATAAGGCGCTGAAGGGAGTCTATCCCCCGGCTGCGGACGGCCTGTGGGATACCATTCGTAAAGGCGATCAGGCGCAATACGGCCAGATGCTCGGCCTCGAAATCCCCCAAACGCATGACGGCCCCGTGGCAAGCCTCGAGCAGCTGTTGGGTCTGTGCCTCTTTGACCCCTTCTGCCACGGCACCCGTGACCCAATACGTGCCGACGGTGGCGAAAGCGATCAAAACCGCCGCCAGCGGCATCAGCACCCATACCCGTGCCGACACATACCTCGTTCCGGCCCCACCTCCCCGGCGCCCTTTACCGCGCGACGGTGGATGCTCGGCCCTCTGTATCGCCGGATACTCCCCATACGATCCCGGCTGGCCACGATGCTCTGGTGCGGATTCACGTCCGCTCACTACCCCTCACTCCCTCCGGCGCCCCCCGCGCCGGATACCCCTCTCCCGTCGCGGCTACCGCTCTCCTCAGGGCCTTCGTCCTCCTCGGAGATCGGCAGCAGCACAGTGATCTTAGTGCCCTTGCCCGGCTCACTTTCGATATACGTGGTACCTTCCACCAACTCGGCCCGCTCGCGCATATTAATCATGCCCAGGCTGCCGCGATGCTCATACCCAGAATCCACCTCCTTGACGTCAAAGCCAACCCCATCATCCTCCACCTCCAGGACGACGAACTCATCCTGGCGGTACAGCCGCACCCAGATATGATCGGCCTGTGCGTGCTTGCGCGCGTTATTGACCGCCTCCTCGACGATATAGAACACCACGCCCTGTGCAGTAGGGCTGAGCAACCTTTCCACGCCCGGCCTGACATGTACGACAACGTTCTGACCATGAGTCTCGCGCATCTTCTGGGCCAACTGCTCCAATGCCGCCGTAAGGCCCTGGGTTTCCAGCACAAGCGGCCTGAGTGTGAACAGCATATGGCGTATTTCCTTAGTGGTGCGCCGTGCCAGCTCCTCGACCTTCCAAAGCTCCTCCGGCACCTGCTCCGGATGCCGTTCCAAGAGGCGTCTGATGAAATTGATACGCATCGCCACGGCGGAGATGCCCTGAGTGGGTCCATCGTGCAAATCGCGGGCGAGCTTCTTCCTGGCATCCTCCTCCACCTCGACGATACGCTCCTTCTCCTCCTTCAGGTTCTGATATAGCACCGCGTTTTGGAGCGCGATGGTGGCCTGACTGCCGATAGCGGTCAGCAACTCCACATGCTCGCCCGAAAACGCATTTGGCTTCTCGCTGCCGAACACCAAAAGCCCGTAGTTATCATACCCGGCCCGCAACGGGATACAGAGCACCGACTTAACGCCCTGAAAGGCCATAAAATAGCGCAACTCCGGGTCCTTACGCGGGTCGCTGCCGATGACAGGTTCCGCCTGGCGGAGGGCCATGCCCATTATACCCCTCTTGCCCGGCACCTTGATGGCCATATCACGCCGGGTCAGCCGCCTGGCGGTTGCAACGTACAACTCATTATCCCTGAACAGCAACACCATACCAACCAGTCGCGCGTCACGCCTGAGCTCGCGCAGCCCCAGCACGCCCACATCCAAAGCGGCATCCAGCACCTTCTTGTAGTCGAGCGTGGCGCTCAGCGTGCTGGCCATCTCATAGATAGCACGGGTGCGCTCACGGGCGGCGCGGAGCCTTCTGGCTTCCACCTCGCGGCTTCGCTCCACCATCCTCTTAAGCACGCCCTGAGTATAAGTAGTGAGCAGTCCAGATAGCGAGGCGGCGAAAAGCAAGAAGAGTATCCCGGCGACCACAGACGCCATATCATCGGCGCCATTGGGAACGGTGAGGAAGTAAATGAACACATCGGCCAGGCTGACGGCGAAACTCACGCCCACGCCCACCGGCCATCCGAATCGAACCGAGGCAGTGACCACCGGCAACAGCCCCGCGCCGACCATGACCATAGGGTCTGCCCCGGCGGCCCAGAACGTGGCAGCCGATAGCACCCCATCCAGCATCAACGTGATGCCCCCGAACCATGCCTGCGGCGCCCCAAGCCACAAGACCATCGCCACCAGCAAGTTATACACAGCGCCGAGGAATATCACGATGAGCAACCCGGATGGCAGAGGAGTTCCCAGGGCTTCGGATGAGGAATCCGGGGCCATCAGCGCAAGCACCAACGCGCCCAGCAGGAAAAGCCAGCGCAGGGCAAAGATAATCCGATCTATTTGAGACGAGGCTGCCTGGCGATTGCCCACGCTAAACGCCATCCACCCTAAACAAAACGCCGTGGTCACCGGTTCGCCGGCGCCACGGCATTTACTATAGTGGGCGCGAAGGGACTCGAACCCCTGACCTCACGGATGTGAACCGTGCGCTCTAACCAGCTGAGCTACGCGCCCGGACATTACCAACGGTGATTATAGCATCGATGCCCGTGGGCGCCAAAAAGCGATTCCGCATTTACTTAAGTGTAATCCCTATCGCACTTCTCCACAAGCCCGTGGCGGGCACAAAGCCCCGGAACGCAGTCGGCCCCCTGCAGTTGAGGCGCTGCGGGGGGCCAACCCACATAGCGGCAGGAGGGGGACTTCCTCTGGGCCTAAGCTTCGGGTGCAGGGGGTATGAATCCCTCTTTCATCATCATATGAGTCAGATCACGCGCGGACTTAATGATCTCGGACGCGCGCTTCAACTCCTCCTCATACGTCGTCTTGATGCGGGCGATGCCCTGTTCCTGGGCCTTCATCGCCACGGCAGCTGCCTCCCTGGGGAAGACCTCCCAAATATCCATCGTCGGGATGATATACTCCGGCGACAACTTATCCTCCGGCACCATCGAGGCCAGGGACTCGGCAGCGGCTATAGCCATCTCATCGGTGATCGTCTTAGCCCGTACGTCCAGCGTGCCCCGGAAGATGCCGGGGAAGCCCAGCGAGTTATTGATCTGATTCTCAAAGTCCGAACGCCCGGTCGCGACCACCACAGCGCCCGCCTGCTTGGCCTCCCACGGCCATATCTCCGGCACCGGGTTAGCGCAGGCGAACACCACCGGATCCTTGGCCATCTCCTTCACCCACTCCGGCTTGATCACGCCGGGGCCGGGCTTGGAAAGCGCGATCACCACATCAGCGCCGCGCATCGCCGTGGGAATATCGCCCTGGATGCCTTCCCGGTTAGTGATCTGACAGAGGTTCCACTTCTCGGCGAACAGATCGCGTTTCTCTTCTATATCCTTACGGTGCTTACCCAGGATGCCCCTGCTATCCACCACGACGCAATTAGCCGGGTCCACACCGTAGGCGAAGATCAGCCGGGTGATGGCGACATTCGACGCACCGGCGCCTATAAAAGCGATCCGGACGTCCTTCAACTTCTTGCCGACAACCTTGACCGCATTGATCAAGCCGGCCAGAGTGACCGAAGCAGTCCCCTGCTGGTCATCGTGCCATACCGGGATCTCGGCCTTCTCACGCAGCTCATAAAGGATGCGGAAGCACTTAGGCTGCGCAATATCCTCCAGATTGATGCCGCCGAACGCCGGTTGGAGCAACAGCGCCGTCCTGATGAACTCATCGGGGTCTTTGGTATCCAGCAGGATCGGCACCGCATCCACGCCGCCCAAATACTTAAACAGCAGCGCCTTCCCCTCCATGACCGGCATCCCGGCCTTCGGGCCGATGTCGCCCAGGCCCAGCACGCGCGTGCCATCGGATAGGACTATGATAGTATTCCACTTGCTGGTATGCTCGTAGACCAGCTCCGGGTTTTCCTGGATAGCCCGGCAAGGCGCCGCCACACCGGGCGTATACCAGATCGCGAAATCGTCGAAATTGCGCACCGGCGCCCTGAGAGCGGTTTGCGTCTTCCCGCGATAGAAGGGGTGGAGCTTCATCGCATCCTGGGCCGGCTTCTTCGCCTTTGCCAGCAGCTCCTCGACGTTTACTGGTTCCTCTGCCATTGGCGTTCTCCTTAGCAAGATAGCCTCAGCCGGTGGAATCACCGGCGAATGTGACCGGCAACCCATGATCACCGTGGCCTAAAATCGCCACACAAACAGATTACACCCTTGTGAACAGGTGCACATGTGGCGAGTCACACCAAATAGGGTGACAACCTTCCCAGTTGCGCGGCGCCCAAACGATCTCACCCTTGACACCAACCTGGCCGCTGATATAATCCATACCGGTAGTGGCCCCGTAGCTCAATATGGCAGAGCAGGTGACTCTTAATCACTTGGTTGGAGGTTCGAGTCCTCCCGGGGTCACCTTTCCCATGCATATCCCCGCCCCGCCACTATGCGATTCCATACTTTCCCGATATAATATCGCCTGTGATGTTAAGGAAAACACCCGGCCATAGCGGCCCGATCAAAATGGCGACGAAACCGCCAGTGGATACAGTGCGCCCCTGCAACCTGGGCGACCTGCCCAGATTGCGTGCACTGGAATCGCGCAGCGTCCATCTGGATACCGCCTATGGCCTGGTGTACCGGATGGGCCTGGCCGACCGGGCGCTACTTACCAGACTCCCACTGGCGCGGATCAGAACGCCGACCTACATACTGAGGCGCAACGGGCGCCACGTGATCGGACAACTCGCCTGCAGACGCGGTGATGGCCGCGCAAGCCTGATCGCCATCACACCGGCGCCAGGGCTGATCGGGATCCCGCCATGGGTAGAGCTGCTGGAGGGCATGATAGCCGCAGCCGGTGGGCGTGGTATACGCTCGCTCAGGGCAGAGGTGGATAACGACGAGATCGAAGCCCTCGACGCCCTCCGCCAGGCCGGGTTCATAGTATACGCCAGGCAAGAGATATGGCGGCGTGAGCCAGAAAAACCGCCCCGGCCTGCCACATCCATCCTATCGAGGCCCGCGACCGGAGCGGATGCCTTCGGGATAGGGGCGCTATTCGTGAGCGCGGTGCCCAAACTGGTACTACAGGCCGAGAGCCTGCCGGAAGGCCCCAAAGGCGGCTGGATATGTCGTGCCGGAGATAGAGTGATCGCCCACCTGAGCGTACAGCGCGGCAGGCGCGGGATACTCATCCGCCCGGTAGTACATCCAGACCTGGCCGACATGGCCGAACCGGCACTGGCATCCGCGCTGGCAGAGATACGAGCGGCAGACCGGCTGCCGACCTACTGCTGCGTGCGTAACTACCAGGGGTGGCTGCGCGACGCACTGGAGAACATCGGATTCGTACCCTGGCTGAGGCAAACCGTCATGATCAGATACACCACCGCCCGCGTGGTGAGAACGGCCATATCGACGCCGGAACCCGTCGGGAGAGCCTTAGCAGTACCGCCAATCGCGGAGTGAGATACCATCTTGGGAAAGGAAGACAGAAGACAAAGAACACTATGGGTTATCGGATAACGGACGACCTGGATAAAATGATAGCCATCCTCCCGCCGCGCGTCGCCCGCGCGCTGGAAAAGCACGGGCGGAGCGATGAGCTGTTGGAGGTAATACTTGACCTGGGGCGCGTGCCGACCGCCCGCTACACCGACGGCGAAATAGTCCTCGACGAGCAAGAAGTCACCAGAGAGGACATAGACTACGTAGTCGAGCGCGTGGGCGAATTCGATGCCGACAACCGGGCCGGCATCGAGCGTACCCTGCATCGCATCTCCGCCATCAGGAACCGGCGCGGAGCCATAGTCGGGCTGACCTGTCGGGTTGGGCGGGCCGTTTACGGCACAATAGACATCGTGCAAGACATAATCGAAAGCGGCAAAAGCATACTGATCCTGGGCCCTCCGGGCGTGGGCAAGACCACCCTGCTACGTGAAGCAGCTCGCGTCCTGGCCGAAAAACGCCGCGTAGTCATAGTAGACACATCCAACGAGATCGGCGGGGACGGTGACGTGCCGCACCCGGCCATCGGCAAAGCCCGCCGAATGCAAGTGGCCGAGCCTCACCTCCAGCACGAAGTAATGATCGAAGCCGTCGAGAACCACAACCCAGAAGTCATCGTCATAGACGAGATCGGTCGGGAACTGGAGGCCATTGCCGCCCGCACAATAGCCGAACGCGGCGTACAGCTCATCGGCACCGCGCACGGCAACACACTGGAAAACCTCCTGCTAAACCCGACCCTCTCAGACCTGGTGGGTGGGATCGAAGCGGTGACACTTTCGGACGAGGAAGCCAGGCGCCGTGGCACCCAGAAAACCGTGCTCGAACGCCGGGCGCCACCGACATTCGACGTCCTCATCGAAATGCAGACGCGCCATCGCCTGGTAGTCCATCCGGACGTGGCCGCCGCAGTAGACGCCTCACTCCGTGGCCGCTCCCCAGAAGTGGAGATCAGGTCACGCGACGAAAAGGGCGAGATCAAAATAGAAAAAGCCCGACTGGCCCCGGTGGGCGAAAACGGGAACCGGCGACTGCCGGCACTTGCCGTCAGCGGTAACGGGGAAATCAGGCAAAGAGTCGACGAATTCGTCCCCAGGAAGGGACCCGGCAAGCAACTGGAAACCCTACGGCTTTACGCATACGGCGTGGCCCGTAACCGCCTGGGACACGCCGCGCGCAGACTGAACCTGCCGGTTGACATAGTGGAGGACATAGGCAAAGCCCAGGCGCTGGTGACACTCAAAAACTACTACCGGCGACGGCCAAAACTGATCGTGGACGCAGAGCGGCGAGGAACACCCATCTACGTGCTACGTGCCAACACAGTCAGCCAGATAGAAGCATTCCTGGCGGACGTCTTCCAGCTGGAAGAAGAAAGCGATGACGAAGCAATAGAAGCCGCCCTGCGCGAAGTGGACATGGCCATAGCCCAGATAAGGGCCGGAGCTGCCAGCGTGGACCTTTCGCCCCAGTCCTCATACGTCAGGCGGCTCCAACACGAAAGAGTGCGTCAGGCCAACCTGCTATCCCAGAGCTACGGCAAAGAACCATACAGACACGTGAGGGTATTCCGGGCGAACAACTGAACATCCCCGTCCACCGCCGACCGGCCATGCCCCGGACCCACCGATATTCCCGCTATTGTGATACAATAACCCCGTGCGGGGAGACCCGCCGGTGGATTCTGAGACTACTAAAGGCGCGAGGGTTACATGAGCAAAGATAATTACGACATCAAAGACATCAGCCTTGCATCCGAAGGACTCCTGCGGATCGAGTGGGCCGAAAGGGACATGCCGGTACTGCGGCAGATACGCGAGCGCTTTGAAAAAGAACGCCCACTAAAGGGCATCCGAATCTCGGCCTGCCTGCACGTCACAACCGAGACGGCCAACCTGGTACGCACCCTCAAAGCAGGCGGCGCCGACGTGGTACTGACCGCATCCAACCCGCTCAGCACCCAGGACGACGTGGCCGCAGCACTGGTCGCCCACTACGAGATACCGGTCTTCGCCATCAAAGGCGAGGATAACGACACCTACTACCGCCACATCCACAAAGCCCTTGACCATCGCCCACACATCACCATGGACGACGGCGCCGACCTGGTCAGCACACTCCACAAAAACCGCACCGAACTGCTCGGTGACGTACTGGGCGGCACCGAGGAAACGACCACCGGCGTCATCAGACTGAGGGCAATGGCAAAAGACGGGGCGCTCAAATACCCCGTGCTGGCGGTCAACGACAGCCAGACCAAACACCTCTTCGACAACCGCTACGGAACCGGCCAGAGCACAATCGACGGGATCATCCGCGCAACCAACGTGCTGCTGGCGGGCCGAACCGTAGTAGTGGCCGGATACGGCTGGTGCAGCCGGGGAATCGCCATGCGGGCCAAAGGCATGGGCGCCAACGTGATCATCACCGAAGTGAACCCCCTCAAAGCCCTGGAGGCGGTGATGGACGGTTACCGCGTCATGCCCATGATCGAAGCCGCCCCACTGGGTGACATATTCGTCACCTCCACCGGCGACATCAACGTGATAGACAGGCACCACCTGGAGCGGATGAAAGACGGCGCCATAGTCGCCAACGCCGGCCACTTCAACGTCGAGATCAACATCCCGGCCCTGGAGAAAATGGCAACCGCAAAACGACGGATACGCCCGTTCGTTGAGCAATACAAAATGCCGGACGGGCGCACGATCAACCTCCTGGGAGAAGGGCGTCTGGTCAACCTGGCAGCAGCCGAGGGACACCCGGCCAGCGTGATGGACATGAGCTTCGCCAATCAGGCACTGGGCGCAGTCTACATGGTGGAAAACGCCGACAAACTGGAACCAAAAGTCTACGTCATACCGGAAGACATCGACATGGAGATCGCCAGGCTCAAACTGGCCGCCCTCGGCGTCGAAATAGACACCCTCACCCCCGAACAAGAAGCCTACCTAAGCCAGTGGCAGGAGGGGACATAAACCGATGGGGAAATGGTTTCGTCGGGTGGCCCCGGCGTTGATAGCCGTCGCCATATCGGCGGCAGCCATCACATACGCACACCCGTCCGTCCAAAACGAGGGCATCGCCTGGGTGCGATGGGTCAACGGGACATCACACAGAGCAACACTGGCGATTGACAGCCGCGCCGATTCGCTGCCGGAGCTGGACTTCGGCCAAAGCTCAGGCTACATCGCGCTCCCCCCCGGCGATCACCGGCTGGAACTGTTGGCCGGAGCCGAAACCCTGGCGGAAAGCGAAATATCGCCGGAGGCCGGGAGTGCCATCACCATCGTAGCAGTAGAATCCAACGAGGGATTCGCATTGCCGACCTTTGCCGACAACCTGTCGCCACTGATGCCCGGTAGCGCCCGGCTGAACCTGCTGCACGTATCCCCCGATGCGCCGACATTGGCGTTGGCCCTGCCCGACGAAACCCTGATCATGACCGACGTGGGCTACGGGGATTTCGGATCGGTCGAACTGGCCACCGGAACCTATCCGCTGACCATCGTAGACGCGACCAAACCCGACATCCCCGTCCTGGAGCCGGAGGAACTGAGCCTGAGGACCGGCATGTCCTACGACCTGATCGTGATCGGCTCAGTCCTGGGCGAGCCGCAGGTGACAAGCCTGGTGGCAAGCGCCCCCGTGGTGCCAGACGAGGACGAGCGGCTGGTCAGATTCATCCACGCCCTGCCCGGAACCCCGGCGTTGGACGTCTACCTGGACGGGACACTGATGCTACCCGGCCTGGAACCGGGTGAAGTCACGCCATACTTCCCGCTCCCGGCCAGGGAAGCCACCGTGCTATGTCGCGAGATCGGTCGTCTGGCCGGCGAGCCGGTGCTCACCGGAGCCATAGAGCCGGCAGTTGCCCAGGGGACAACCTTCGTGATCGGCGCCAACGGGATCGCAACCCTGGCCGACGACCTGAGCTCCCCCCCGCCGGGCAAAACCCGCCTGACCGTGATCAACGCCATGGCCGAAGGGCAAATCACACTGGTATTGCCCGACGGCGGCGCGCTGATAGGTGACATACCCCCCTCGGATGCCGGGTCGATCGACCTCTTCATCGCCACCTACCGGGTCTGGATAGCGTGGAACGGAGCTGAATTACTCGAACCTTTTGACATATCATTGGGTGGCAATCGGCTCTACACCCTGGTGGTGGGCATGGCACCGGATATAAGCGCCACACTCTCGGAGGCAACCCCGTGGGAGCAGCGCGTATCCCTTGCGACCGGGGCCGGCGTCCCCGCCCCGGAGACCGGTTTCCCGATCGCCACGGTCAACGTGCCGGAGGGCGCGAACCTGCTCCTGCGGCAAGGCCCCGGCCAGGAATACGACTTCTCGGCCAGGATCCCGCGCGGAGAGGAACTGATCGTACTGGGACGTGACACCACCGGCGCATGGCTCCTCGTCCGATATGCGGCACCGGATTCCGAAGAGCCGCTGGAAGGGTGGGTCGCAACCGAATGGGTCACCCTGACGCTCAACGACGAACCTTTACCGGTGCGGGAGATACCGGTCGCGGAGTAGCGGGGAAAGCGGCATGAAGCTCAAATGGCTCTTGATCCTACTCGCGGCGGGTTTGCTCCTGGTACTGATAACCGGGGCACTCATCGTATGGCTATACACAGAAGGCGTGATCGACCTGCCATACGAAATCTCCGACGTGATAGACGCACTATTCCTGGAACGTGATGGCGGCATCCCGATAGTAGTGATAAGCCCGCCCCCCGCCCTGACCGCCACCGCAGAATCCGTTCGCGCCACAATGGTGAACCTGCCCACCCCGATC
>JALXEW010000262.1 GCA_027069285.1 Ardenticatenia bacterium
GGGTCTATCTGCAGGGCGCGGTGGGCCAGCTCTATTGCCGCTTCCAATTCGCCACGCCCGGCCCGATATGATGAAAGCGCCCTTAAGGCCGAAAGGTATGCTTCTTGCAGGCGCCTGCGCTCCGGCATACACCAATCGTAGTACATGTTGCTCAGGTAATCGCCGCCGTATAGCGAGATCGCCTTTTCGTACCACTGTGCCGCCCTGTCCGCCGGGAGGGCACGGGCTTTTGCGATGCTTATGTCGAATTCGTCAACGTCTATCTGGAAGTAGGCGGAATCCAGCCAGTAGTCCCCCGCTTCGACGAGGATGAATTTGGTGGTTTGATCCGGGGCGCGTAAGGCCTGCCGCAACCGATACAGGGCGGTGTGGAACGCGGTTTTGCTGGCCCGGCCCCTTTCCTCCGGCCAGAGCGCTTCCAGGGCACGCTCCAGCGGTATCTTCTCGCGACGGAAGGTGATGAAGTAGGCAAGGAGGTCACGGGCTTTGGCCGAGACCCAGCGCTCATGTTCGATCTCCCGACCGTTCCGGCTGACTCGGAAGGTGCCCAGGCATCGCACGTTGATCGTGGTCATGGGGGCCGATACTGTGATGTTGCCCTTTTCGGCTCCGGCGCCCGGCAGGGACTCCATCACCCGCGTCAGGAAGGGATCGAGTTCCCCGGCCTCGATTAAGGCACGGCAGACTATGGCCGCCCGCTCGCCCTGATCGAGGTAGAGTTGGTATGCATTGGTCGGCGAGATCAGCTCCAGCGACCGGCGGGCCATTTCCAGGCCTTCGTCACGGCGGCCATCGGTCAGGTATATGTATGCCAGTCCAAAGTAGACCATGGCCAGGGGTATTCTGAACTGGCGCCGACGGGTGATCTCAAGCAGCTCCTGGACAAGGTCTTCGGCCTCGCTCATCCTGCCGGATTCCAGCCAAACGTCGGCAAGGACGCTGCGACAGACGCAAAGCTCATAGGTATCCGGCCTGCCCACGAACGGCCATAAGGCGGCCTCGGCCAGCTGGCGTCCCTCGTCCACGCGGCCTTGCTGACACAGGTTGAACGCCAGGAAGCCGGATGCCATCACCTGGGCGTAGCTTTCGGCGCCCAGGTCACGGGCCAGGTCTATGGCCTGTCGCAGACATCCCTCAGCCTGGGCGATGTGACCGGCACGTGTGAGCACGTTGCCAAGTGTGGCATAGGCCATAGGCAGCAGTTTGTTGAGTTGGAGCCGCTGGCATATCTCCAGTCCGCGTTCGGCGCATTGCAAGGCGGTATCCAGTTCGCCCCAGTAAAGGTAAGGGGTCGCCATTGTGATCAAGGCCTCGGCGGCTATCGGGGAAAGGCTATCCGGCACTGCCCTTAATGCTTCCCGGCAACGAGCTATGGCCGCTTGTGGGTCGCCATGCCACCAGCATATCTGACCCAGGGAACGCAGTTGCTGGGCGGTTTCCCTCCGAGAGACGCCACCTTCGGCCATCCTGGCTTCTTTGACGGCCTGTTCGGCCAATGCGCGACCACGATCCATGCCCAGGAGGAAGCCTTCGGATTTGGCCAATGCCATCAGCGCCCGCGCACGCCCGGCGTGGTCATCCGGGGATGCATGTTCGAGCGCTTCGGCGGCAAGATCGCGGGCGCGGCGGTAGTCGCCTTGCGAGCGGGCCATTTCGGCCAGCTCGGTCAGCGCCCGGCAAACCCCGTCCCAACGCCCACGACCGGCAAAGGCGGAACGGGCCTCTTCGTAGCGGGCAATGGCCTCACCGGTGTGGCCCAGATGTCGCAACCCGTCGCCGTAGAATAGTAACAGGTCCGGGCGCCCGTGAAGTATGTGATCCGGCAGGGCCGCCAGGTACCGGTTGACCACTTCCGCACGCCCGCCATCCAGGTAATCCTGGGCAAAATGTTCCAACACGCGGGCAGCGCTCTCGGTATCGCCGGCCCGGAGGTAGTGACCGAACGCCATCTCCGGCTCGCCGCCCGATTCGTAATATCCGGCAGCCACAAGTTCGGTATCGCGGGCCAGTGATGGGTCTTCGCGACGGAGTTTGCCCAGCAAGAATTCACGGAATAGGTGGTGGTAGCGGAACCATTCCCGCTGGTCATCCAGGCTGATGAGGAACAGGTTGCGCCTTTCCAGGCTTTCGAGCGTGCTTTGAGCATCCCCAACGCCGGTGAGTGCCTGACATGCGGCGGCGTTCATCTGGCCCAGGACGGATGTGCGCAGCAGGAAGTCCCGTATCTCGTCCGGCTGTTGCTCAAATACTTCTCCGGCCAGGTACTCGAAGATGTAGCGGTTGGTGCCACCCAGTTCGGTAATGAAGCGTTCGGCTTCTTCCGGGCTGCGTCCGGCAAGCGACGATAGGGCGAGCTGAAGGCCGGTAACCCATCCCTCCGTCTTCTCGCTCAGCTCCGAGGCACTGCGCTCGGATATGCCCGGCGCGACTTTCCGCAGCCAATTGATCACTTCTTCGCGGCTGAAGCGGAGGTCGTTTGTGCGTATTTCGGCCAATATCCCCCGCGCCCGCCATCTGGCCAGGGCCAGGGGTGGGTCGCTGCGGGTGGAGATGATGAGGTGCATCCCCGGCGGCCCGCTTTCGACCAACATGTCGGTCATGGCGTGGACTGTGGGATTGGTGATGAGGTGATAGTCCTCCAGTATCAACGCCCAGTCACCTTCAAGTGCGTCGGCCAGCTCGTTGATCAGCACGCGGAGGATGTGCTGTGGGGGGTGCGGACGGTCGTCACGCACCAGGGCACAGCTGCCGCCGCCTATAGATGGCTCCAGCCGTCTCAGCCCGCCGATCAGGTAGGAGATGAATACCATCGGGTCACCATCTGCCACGTCAAGCTGGTACCATACCAGCGGCAACGAGGTATGCGATGCCCATTCGGCCAGCAGGCTGGTTTTCCCATAGCCCGGAGGGGCCGAAACGAGAATCACCCGACGCTCCAGGCTGCGGTTCAGCCCGGCGATCAGGTGCGGACGAGGCAATCGATCAGGCCCCGGCCTGGGGATCAGGAATTTGGTCTGCAAAAGCACCGGCGTTTCCATGCCGGTTTCATTATAACATACGCGCGTGGCTTCTGTGTCTCGCCGTTGGTATCATTGCATCGGAGGGGGTTATGCTCTGGAGAATCGCGCTGGTGACGATGTTGGTCTGGGCGCCGGGCCTGACGGTGTGGGAGCAGGGCACGGTGACGTTGCCTGCAGATTTGTACTTCCTGACCGCATCCGGCACGGTCTGGCTCATCCACGCCGAGGGCGGCGATATGGAGCCTCTGACGCCACCTGAGCATATTGTAAGCGATTTCGCCGTCTCGCCGGATGGCAGTGCCCTGGTTTATCGGGCCGATGGGACGCTATATCTGCTCGCGCTATCCGATGGCGAGGTGTCCGCCCTGGCCGAGGGGATCGGCAGGGCGCCAAACGGCCACGCCACGCTCTCATGGAGGCCAGGCGGGGATGTTGTGGCGGTCGCGACGGAAAATGGCTTCGGTATAATCGGGAGGGATGGGTCGTGGGTCGCGACTCTGGGCGGCGGAGCGGTCGGCGATCTGTTCTGGTCGGTGGCCGGGAGTTTCGTGGTGGCCGTGCACTCCGGCGGCGATAGTATCA
>JALXEW010000263.1 GCA_027069285.1 Ardenticatenia bacterium
GCGTTCGAAGTCGCCAACCAGCAGTCCCTTGCGCTCACGGCGAACCCAGCCGACTATGCCCTCATCCGCTGCGCCCGGAAAGCGCCTCGGCGGCATTCGCTCCCCATCGCGAATCCATATCCGGATGTGGTAATCGCCGTTTTCAAAAAGCCCCAGTTGGAAGTTATCGGTCTCAACGATGCGCCCGGCCTGCCGATACACCACCTCGTAGAGTGCTTCCGGTTGCAACTGAGCGCCCAATATGGCCGGGACCACACCGGCCAGCTTATCCAGCGCCTCGTCATCCCGGATGTGCCTCCGTCCCATGTAAAAGCCCATCAGCGCCGCAGCTGCCGCGACGCCGATGATCAGGAAAAATGCCACAGGAAGTGGTAATGCCAGGCCCATCTCACCAGCCGGCTCCCGCCAATGCCTCGTCCACAGAGGGGTATATGCCGAACACCTGAGTGAATCCGATAAGCTCGAACACCTCGGCCACTTCGGGTCTCAGCGAAGCTAACAGCACATCCCCGCCCTGCTTCCTGGCCGCACGCCAGGTTTTGACCAGGGCTTTCAGGCCGGAGCTGGAGATATATTCCACGCCACTCATATCGACTATCATCCGCACATGGCCGGCGCTCACTTCGTCACCCAGTGTCCGCTCCAGCCTGGGAGCCGTCACAGAATCCAGGCGCCCGGAGAGGCCGATCACCCATACCCCCGGCTTGATCTCAGATGCCGACACCAGAGCCTCATCCCGAAGGTGTTCGTCTGGGCGACTTTTGAGGCGCTTGATCATGGTCAGCCGGTTCCTACCTCCCCGGTACGACCAGTGTATCTCGTCCATCATCTTTTTCATAAAGTAGATGCCCCACCCCCCGCCGCTACGGTCATCCAGGGAGGCATCGGGATTTGGCTCCTCGATCTCCAGTGGGTTGAACCTGGGGCTATCATCGGTGATGCTGATCACCAATCGGTCGTCGAGTATGTGGCATTCCAGGTCAATTGTCCCCTCGCGGCCACCATAGCCATGTTCGATTATGTTGGTACATGCCTCGTCCACCGCCATCTGGCAATGGTATACAGCGCGCGAACCGAGGCCAGCCGCCCTGGCAGCCTCGGTCACGAACTCGCGGGCGATCGGCACGCTATCCAGCCTGGCCGGGATGGTTAACCGGCGCTTTTCCCCCATATAGCCGCCCGCACGAATCCGCTAAAAGCTCCCGACCGCCTCTACTTGAGAGGGATATATCTCGAATATCGAGTCCAGACCGGCCAGCTCCAGAACCTCACGCACCCTATCCGACGGATTGGCCAATCTCACGTCGCCGCCGTTCTTCCTGGCGGTCTTGAGGGCGGTGACCATCTCGCGGAGTCCGGCGCTGCTCATATACTCCACACCGCTCAAGTCGATGACCAGTCGGTAGCGACCGGAGCTAAGCTGTGATTTGAGCGCCTCGCCCAATTCCGAGGCATTAGTGCTATCCACGCGCCCCTGGATGACGAAAAGGGTGACTCGCTTCAGCTCCGAAACGGTGATCTCCATCAGACACGCTCCTTGAACACGCAATCGGCTCAAACACCGGCTATTATATCACAAATCACCCCTTCACAGAGCCGGCCAGTAGCCCACGGATGAAATACCTGCCCAGGAAAATGTATACCAGCAACGTCGGGAGCGCGGTTAACAAGGCCCCGGCCATTTGCACGTTCCACTCCACGATCTGGCTGCCGGCCAGATTCTGGAGGGCGACTGTGATCGGCTGCGAATCGGGCGATGTGAGGGTCACGCCGAAGAGGAATTCGTTCCATATATTGGTGAACTGCCAGATCACCACCACAACGAAGCCGGGCAATGAGAGCGGGAATAGGACATGCCAGTATATCCCCATGATATTGGCACCGTCCACACGGGCCGCCTCGACCATCTCGGTCGGTATCTCGGCGTAGTAGTTGCGGAATATCAGCGTGGTGATCGGAATGCCGTATACTATGTGCACGAGCGCCAGTCCGGCTATTGAGCCGTAAAGGCCCACCCCCTGCATGAATTGCACCAGCGGGATGAGGATGCTCTGGTACGGTATGAACATGCCAAAGAGCATCAGCGGGAAGAGGATGTCGGAGCCGGGGAATTTCCATTTGGAGAGCACATAGCCGTTGAGCGACCCCAACATGGACGAGATGATGGTCGCCGGGATGGTCAGCAAAAGGCTATTGCGCAAGTTCGGCCAAAGGTGCTGGAACGCCTCGGCGAATCCGTCGAAATGCAGGCCCTGCGGGAGATGCCACATGCGCGGCAACGTCACCTCGTCGAAGCTCTTCAGGCCGGTTACGAGCATCACGTACACCGGCATCAGGTATATCACGGCGAAGAATATGAGGACGGCGTAAATCGGGACTTTGGAGCGTTTTACGGCTGTCATAGCTCGGCCTCACGTCGGGTGCTATAGACCAGATACGGCACGATTACAACCGCGACCATGATCAGCATTACCACGGCAATTGCGGCCCCCCTGGCGAATTCGCTGCCCACAAACGTCGAGCGGAACATGTAGATGCCGGGCATATCGGTGGGCATATTGGCATCGCCGGCCATGGTGAAGACCAGGTCGAATATCTTCAGCGAGATATGCCCCAATACGATCATGGCGCTAAGGGTGATCGGCCTCAGCAGCGGCAGGACCACATGCCGGTATACCTGCCACTCGCTGGCCCCATCGACACGGGCTGCCTCTCGTAACTCCTCCGGTATCCCGCGCAAGCCCGCCAGGTACATCGCCATTGTATAGCCGGAAAGTTGCCACGAGGCGGCGATCACGACCGCTATCAGGGCGGGATGGAAGCCGTGCTCTTCCGGGATCGGGACGTTGGGCGAGTTCTGCGGCCCTCCGGCCAGGAACCAGATCAGACCGGCAAGGAAAGCGAGCGCCGGGATGGGGACGTATTTCCTGCGGGCCTGGTTGCTCCAAAGGCTGATCCCAATGCCGAGCGCCACGATCATGCCCAGGCCAACCAGTATCGGTGCCAGGCCCGGCCAGTAAAACGTGAGTATCTTGGTGTTATCTATGTACCACTGAAAGTTAAGCGGCTCCAGCCCGATCAGGGTGGGCAGTATATTGATCCCGCTGCTTGGGGCGAATAGCCACCTCCACACCACGCCGGTCACGACGAACGAGAGTGCCATCGGGAAAAGGTAAATGGTGCGGAATATCCCCTCACCACGTATGCCCTGATCCAGCAAGATGGCAAGCAGCAGGCCTACGACTATGCATGTGCCCAGGAACAGGATCGTGAAGAAGACGTTGTTGACCAGATCGGTTCGGAAGCGTCCCAGGTCGAATATGCCCACAAACAGTTGGTTATAAGTTTCCAGCCCCACGAACTGAAAGCTGGGGGCCAATCCGCGCCAGTTGGTCATCGAGACGTAAACCGTCCAGCCGATGAAGCCGTACACGAATACGGCGATGGCGATGACCGATGGTGTGATCATCAAGATGGGGACGATACGCTCAATGCGGGAACGCGCGGCACGGGAACGGGCCATAACGTTGTCCCTCCGCCATGTCAACCGGGCCAAACATACATAAGGGGCGGCGCCGAGGCCGCCCCTCTCAAAGCGATGTGCAGGTTACTGGCAGATGCCGTTGGCGACGCAGATCTGCTGCGCAGCCGAGCTTACCAGGTCAACATCGCCGGTGGCGACGAATACGCTCATAACGGTGCCGAAGTCGGCGCCAAAGCTTTCGGGCGCGGCGGAACCATGTGCCAGGCTCGGCACCAGGGTATCAACGGCGAAGTCGTCCATCGAGGACTGGAGATACTCGTCGTAGAGTGAGCGATCGGTGTCAACGCGGGCCGGGATCGAACCCTTCAGCGGGTTGAAGGCATCCTGCCCCTCAACCGAGCCGAGCACGCGCAGGAACGCGATCGCCGCGTCGCGGTTGGGTGCCCCAAGCGGCAGGCCGAAGGTATCGGTCACCACGATGAAGGTACCCGCCGTGCCGGGCGACGGCACCCAGCCATACTCGACGTTCGGCGTCCAACCGACCGAGGTGAAGTAGCCCTCGGCCCAGTCGCCCATCAGGTTCATGGCCGCCTCGCCGTCAACCACCAGCTGCACGGCCTGATCCCAGCTGAGGGCACCGTGATCCTCGTTGACGTGCTGGAGTATCTGGTAGAGCAGCTCGAAGGCGCCTTTGACCTCATCGCTGGTCCAATCCAGCTCCCCGTTCCAGAGCGCCTGGTAGCCTTCGGCGCCAAGCTCCGAGACCAGCACGCTCTCGAAGAGGTGCACCGTGGCCCAGATGCCCACGTCACCCAGTGACAGGCAGGTGATGCCATCGGCCTCGACCACATCGCAGATCTCGAAGAAGTCGTCCCAGGTCTCCGGCGGCTCCAGGCCGTACTCCTCGAAGATGGCCTTGTTGTACCACAGGACGTTGCTGCGGTGCACGTTGGCGGGCACCGAGTATATCTCGCCCTCGTAGGAAACCATGTCGATCAGGTCCTGTGGGAACACGTCCAGCCAGCCTTCCTCCTCCCACAGGAAGGTGATCGGCTCCATGTAGCCGGTCACGACGTAGGAGGCGATCAGCTCCTGGCCGCCGTGTACCTGGAAGGTATCGGGCGGGTTGCCGCCGAGCATCCTGGTCTTCAGTACTGCGCGAGCGTTCATCCCGGCGCCGCCCGCGACTGTGGCGTTAATGATATTCACGTCCGGATAGCGCTCCTGGAACACTTCCAGCAGGGCGTTCAGGCCGTCCGCCTCACCGCCGGCAGTCCACCAGGTGAAGATCTCAAAGTCGCCGGACACTCCCTCCTGGCCCGGCCCGACTATGGCCACCTGGCCCGTCCATGCCGTGGTTAAAAGCAATGCCGCAAGCAAAAGCGGAAGTACCAGCAATCTGGCCTTTCCCATCGTCTACCTCCTTGTGAAGGGATCGAGAACAAAAACACCCCTCCACGACGCACAGAGGGGTGGTAAAGCCCAATGCACATCTGACCACTTGCAGCCACAGGGAGAAGTCAGGAGTTCTAACTCAGCCATCATAGCGATCACCATCGGGATCGGTGAGAGCAAGGCTCGCATACCACATTACTATTATATCATCGGTTCCCACCAGTACAAGCGAAAACGTTCGCGCGAACGTTTTCAATCCTGCTCCTCAACGCGCAGTAAAATCACAACCAGTGACCGATCTCATCACGCCGACTTTCCGGGAAAGCCCGGATGCCACAGGGCGCCAAGCCGCATCATGCCACCTCGCTGTGGACAAATGTAGACCGCTTTGGTAGAATGCTCCAGACATATTGGCAAGATCACGGAGGTGGAACTTGGCCCATCATAAGTCAGCGAAGAAGAGGATTCGCAACTCGGCCCGCAAGCGACTGCGGAATCGGCTTTTCCGCTCGCGGGCACGCACCCTCATCAAGAAGGCCGTGCGCTACATCGAGGCCGGGGACCTGGAATCCGCCCGCCAGGCAGCCAAAGAGGCCATCAGCACGCTCGATAAGGCCGCCAATAAAGGCATCCTACACCGCAACAACGTCGCCCGCAGGAAGAGCCGCCTTATGAAGAAGCTGGCAGCGCTGGAGGCATCCGAAGGGGCCGGCACCTGATCGATCACAAGCTTCCAGGCGATTGAACGGGCATGGGCGGCCAATAGGCCGTCCTTAATTTTGCCGTTCCTGTGGCTCGGCAGGCTCCTGCTCCTCGTCGGGGTCCTCGCGCTCCGAATCCATCGGTTCGACCCCGCCCGGCGGCTCCGGCTCGAAGCGGTACCCCACCCCCCTGACGGTGATCAGGTAGTGAGGGGCAGCCGTTTCCTTCTCAATAACCTTGCGGAGCCAGTGGATATGCACGTCCAGGGTACGGGTGTCTTCCAGGTACGATGTTTCCCACACTTTCTGCATCAGGTAGCTGCGCGGAAGAGTCTGGCCCGGATTGCGCATGAAAACCGCCATTAAGGCGGTGAGCTTGGGAGTGAGGCGTTTTTCCTGGCCACCGAAGATCAACGTGCGCTGATACAAATCCAGGGTGAACGGCCCACAGGTCAGCTTGCGTCCCTCCCTGACCCCGATGAACCGCTCGATGCGGTTTATCAGCTTTCTGGACGTGAAGGGTAAAAAAAGCACCACATCGGCATCGGATGAGGTGCTGTTATCGGAGCTGAGCTTGATGTGTATGACCGGCACATTTTCCAGGCGGGCCTTCAAGTCACGACAGATGCGGTTGCCGGATGTACTGAGTGAGGGGGCGTTCAGGATTATCACATCCGGCGGCGAATCCTCGGCCAGTTCTATGGCACGGCGTCCGGTTTCTGCCGTGATGAGGTCATACCCTCTCCGTTCCAGGGCAGGGGAAAAGATGTGGCCGCTGGTGCGAGGCCGCTCGATCAGTAGGACTTTGGCCGCAGCCACAGCATCTCTCCTCCCATGCCCTCCGCCCCGTCACGAACGTGGGGAAACATATACACGACGGGTGAGAGTAACTCTGCCCCCTTCGACGAGATTATAAACGCTTTTCCGCAGGCAGGGCAAGCCGGGAACCCCCAACCGGATACCGTCCGGAGCGGCAAGGCATATCTCCGCACATACCCCCTACCCGCAATTATATTATAAAACAGGCGCCGAAATCATCTAATGCTGGGCCTCTTTTACCGGGATCAGGCCACGTTCCTCAAGATACGCCAGGACACGGGCAGCGCTTTCCTCCGGGGATTCCTTGTCGGTCTCGATCGTCAACTCCGGGTTCTCCGGCTCCTCGTAAGGATCATCTATGCCGGTGAAACCCTTGATCTCGCCGGCCAGCGCTTTGGCGTAAAGTCCCTTGACGTCCCGCTCGATGCACACCTCGATCGGGCACTTGACGTATACCTCGATGAAATTCGTCGTCTCTGCACGGGCACGGGCGCGGGCGGCGCGGTACGGGGATATGAAGGATGCGATCACAGCCACCCCGTTGCGCGAGAGCAATTTGGCGACGAACGTGACGCGCTCGATATTTTTATCTCGGTCCTCTTTGCTAAAGCCCAGGTCACGTGTGAGCGATTGGCGGACTATATCTCCGTCCAGCCGCTCGACGCGCAAGCCACGTGCCCTCAGCTCCGCCTCGACTATTTTGGCTATCGTCGTCTTGCCGGAACCGGAAAGCCCGGTGAACCAGAGTGTGAATCCCTCGTTGCACATAATCCCTTTTCTGTCAGAATTTGCGGTTGACGATAAGCTCGCTAAGGTACTCCAATGCGCGGCGGTGCGGACCATTCGGCAGAAACCTGAGATTATCGGCGCCATCGGATACCAGCCTGCGAGCATCGCCCAGGGCATCGCGCACCGCCTCGGATTCGCGGATCGCCGAGACAAGCCCGGCCACCGATTCGCCGTTTAACCTCTCCCCATTGCGTAGTGCCACCAATCCAGGGTGATCCGGATGGTAGCGGGCGAAGTGTATGACCGGCAGGGTCACCAACCCCATCGCCACGTCCTGACCGGCGGGTTTACCCAATTGCTCAGCCGTGCCGACTATATCCAGCACGTCATCCACGATCTGGAACGCCATCCCAAAGTGCCGCCCGAATTCGGTCAGCCCCCGCACCGCGTCATCATCGGCGCCGCTGAGTATGGCCGCCGACCCGGTTGCCATCCCAAAAAGGACGCCTGTCTTGGCGTTTATCCGGGCGTAGTACTCTTCCAGCGATGGCCAGGCGCCGCGCCCCTTGAACATCTGCTCGATCTCACCGTTCACTATGACGGTCAAGGTCTGGGCAAACGAGGTTATCACCCGGATGTTGTCGGTATTTGCCGCCAACTCCGCCGCGCGAGCGAAGAGAAAGTCGCCCGTGAGAACGGTGGCACCCGGCGACCACATGGCGTTAATCGTTGGCATCCCCCGGCGCAATAGCGATTCGTCTATCAGATCATCGTGAACCAACGTGGCGGTATGCAACATCTCCACCGCCGCCGCCAGTGACCAGACCTGTTCCGCCCGGGCGGTGCCGTAGGAGGCGCAAACCAGCAACGTCAAAGTCGGGCGCAGCCGCTTCCCGCCGCTATCCAGTACGTGATGGATCGCCTCGGTCAATGCCCGACTCTGGCCCGGCACCACTTCACGCATTAATGCCTCGACATGGGCCATATCGTCTGCGATCAAGGCGCGATAGTCCACCGCCTCGGCCATGTCAGCAGATGAAAGATCGGTGTGCGAATGCGACGAAACCGACATCTCAAATCAACCCAAAGCCCACCCGAATAGTTTGGCCGCGTTTGCGGTCGTTTGCAACGCGATCTCCTTCGGAGATACGCCCCTGATCTCTGCCACCCGCTCCGCGATCAGGCGCACATAAGCCGGCTCATTTCGCTTGCCGCGATGAGGATGCGGCGTCAGGAACGGGCCGTCGGTCTCCAGCACGATCCGGTCGGCAGGCAGCCCGGCTACCACCTGCCTGAGCATGTGCGCGTTCTTATAGGTGACAGGCCCGCCGATCCCTATATAAAATCCTATCGAGATCGCCCTCCGGACGGCATCCTCGTCGCCCGAAAATGCGTGCAAAACGCCCGCCCTTCCGACAAGCTCATCCGGCAAGCTCTCACCCCATTCGGAAAGCATCCCCAATACATCGTCCATAGCCTCACGGCTGTGGATTATCACCGGCAGACACATCTCGGCGGCCAGCTCAAGCTGTGCCTCAAACGCACGCCGCTGGGTCGAACGAGGGGTATAATCCCGGTAGTAATCCAGCCCGATCTCGCCTATCGCCACCACGCCCTCGTGGCCGGCCAGTTCCCGCAACACGGCCATCACCTCCGGTGAGAAGGCGTTGGCGCTATTGGGATGCAGCCCGACTGCCGCACATACCCCATCATAACCCGCCACAAGCCCCAACGCGGCCTGCCCGGTCGCCACGTCCACCGCCGGGTTGACGATCCTGTTCACGCCATCACGACGCGCCCGCTCCAACACGGCATCACGATCGGCGTCATAGGCGTCAAAATCGAGATGGCAGTGGGTATCAACCAGTTCCATCGCCGGCTACTTCAGCCTTTTGCCCTCAGAGAGGGCCTTCAGGTCATGGTCTATCATCATGTGGACCAGTTCCTCGAACGAGACCTCCGGCTCCCAGCCCAGGACACGCCTGGCCTTACTGGCATCCCCCACGAGCAAGTCAACCTCCGCCGGGCGCATAAAACGCTCGTCCTGCACCACATAATCCCGCCAGTCCAGGCCCACGTAATCGAAGGCTATCTCGCAAAGCTCGCGCACCGAGTGAGTTTCGCCAGAAGCGATCACGTAATCATCCGGCTCGTCCTGCTGGAGCATCAGCCACATGGCACGGACGTAATCGCCGGCAAAGCCCCAATCCCTCCTGGCATCCAGGTTGCCAAGCCGGAGTTCGTTGCTGAGGCCAAGCTTTATCCTGGCGACCCCATGTGCCACCTTACGCTCCACGAATTCCAGGCCGCGCCGGGGGGAGCCGTGGTTGAACAGTATCCCGCACGTGGCGTGCAACCCGTAGCTTTCGCG
The DNA here is from genome assembly GCA_027069285.1 of Ardenticatenia bacterium. Lineage (GTDB taxonomy): Bacteria > Chloroflexota > Anaerolineae > Aggregatilineales > JALXEW01 > JALXEW01. The sequence goes on from JALXEW010000263.1 coordinate 9,500, forward strand.
GTAGTTGACCGTGATCCAGTGGCCGTAGACTTTGGCGACTCCGTATGGGCTACGGGGGTAAAAGGGCGTATTCTCATTCTGGGGCACCTCGCGCACCTTGCCGAATATCTCCGAGCTGGACGCCTGGTAAAACCTGATGGCAGGATCGACCATCCGTATGGCATCCAGTATCCGTGTGACGCCCAACGCGGTCACCTCCCCGGTGAAGACCGGTTGCGCCCATGATGAAGGCACGAACGATTGAGCGGCCAGGTTGTAAACTTCATGGGGACGGCATTCTCGCAATGCGTTGACCAGCGATGTGCCGTCCAACATGTCGCCGGAGATCAATGTGAGCTTATCCTGGATATGTTCTATTCGGCTGAAGTTGACGGTACTGGTGCGCCTGACCAAACCGTAAACTTCGTAGCCCTTTTCCAGCAGGAACTCGGCCAGGTATGAGCCATCCTGGCCGGTGATACCCGTGATCAGAGCACGTTTTGCCATGATCGCTTATCCCACCCCCATTTTGGCCCGCCATTCGGCGAGCACATCTCTCAGGCTTTGCTCGAACGGGATGGCCGGTTCCCAACCGGTATCCCGACGCAACTTCCCGGCATCGCAGATAACCACCGGCACATCTACCGGTCGCATCCGGGCCGGGTCCTGTCGCACCTCGATGGCAACCGGCGAAAGGCTCAAAAGCAAGTCCAGCAACTCCCGCACGCTATGTGCCTTGCCGCTGCCTATATTGTATACCTCACCCGGTCTGCCCCTGGTGAGCGCCAGGTAGTAGGCCCGCACCACGTCCCGCACGTCGGTGAAGTCGCGCCTTGCTTCCAGATTCCCAACGTAGACCACCGGGTCGGCCTTCCCGGCCTCGATCGCCGCGATCTGCGAGGCGAACGCGGGCGCGACAAATCGCTTATTCTGCCCAGGCCCTATGTGGTTGAACGGCCTCACCCTCACCACGGGGATGCCGTGGCTGAGGTAGTACTGCAGCCCAAGCATGTCCTGGGCGATCTTGCTGACGCTATAGGGGCTATCAGGTCGGAACGGGTGGCTTTCGTCAACCGGAACCTCATCCGGCCTGATCGCCCCGTACTGATCCGCCGAGCCGATGACCAACACGCGCGGCCTGGCATCAAGGCGTGCCAGGGTGTGCAGTATATTCAGCTGGGCGCGGATGTTATTCTCCAATGTGCCCCACGGATCGTCCCAGGATTCCGGCACAAAGGCCTGCGCGGCCAGGTGGAATATCATATCCGGTGCGGCCTCATCCAGCAGCTCCTCGACGGCATGTTCATCGCGCAGGTCAACCCGGCGCAGGGTCAGGCCCAACTCGTGCAAATGCGTATACCGTTCCGGCTCGAAGAAGACGCTGCCGAAAACGGTCAGATCGGTATGCCGACACAAATAGCGGGCCAGATGGCCGCCGGCGAACCCGCCGACGCCGGTGATTAAGGCTCGCACCCACGCCTCCGCAGGGAATCGAAATAACAACACGCGCCGGCGCGTCGTCGCCCACCGCCGCGCAGAACGGCGCCGATTATACCTTGCCCATTATGCACCGTCCAACCATCGCCCCCCGGATTCCCATCCGGCCCCACCTTAGCTAAAATACGGCTTGCCTGAGCGCCCAGGCCTGCTACAATCCCTGCGGGCGAAACTCGAAGGATTTGGAGATGAGAATGCGACTACTTGGCCGGATCGCGCTCTTGATTTTCTCACTCTCACTGGTCGGAGGGTGCCTCCCCCAGCAAACCGTGATCGTGGTCGTGACCGCCACACCGTCCGGCGGAGCTACCCAGTCGACCCCAACCCTCACACCAACGCCAACCAACACACCTGCGCCCATGCTGCCCGCGCCGCCGGCAAATCTGGTGGCAATTTATTACAACAGAGGTGGTATTCGGCCGCTGGCGTTTGGCCCCATTGCGCTGCAAAGCTATGTTTCTCTGTCCTGGCAGCCAGCGCAGGCGGCAAAAGGCGTTACTTATAATGTTTACCGGAGCAGCGCCGCCCCTTTGCCGCTGGATGGGGCGCATCATATTGCTTCCGGTTTGCGGTTCGGTTCTCTGGGGGACAGCAACGGCCGCATAGGAGATTACTACGTCGTTACTGCCCAAAACAGTTATGGCGAAAGCGGCCCTGCCAATACGGCCCAGGCCATGGAG
>JALXEW010000264.1 GCA_027069285.1 Ardenticatenia bacterium
GTTGAACCAGAACCCGATCCAGGTGACGGTGAACTCCAGCTCGGCGGGGTCGCCACCGCGATATTGTCCGTAGCAATAGCGGGCGCCCAGGTATGCTGCCGAGGCCAGGCGGCGGGTCTCGTAGTTGATCAGGGGGCCGAGGTAGCCGATCTTGCCGGTTTCGGTCGCGAGTGCTGCTGCGCATCCGGCCACCTCTTTCATCCAGACCATGTTGCCCATGATGTTGCCCTCATTGGGCGGGGCCTCACCGGTGAGCACGTCATCGCCGGAGATGTTGATGAAGATCGTATCGGGGAACATCTCGGCGACCTCAAGCGTATCCTCCTCGAAAGCGTCCGAGGTGGTGAAGATCACCTGCGCCCCCTCGCCGATCATTTCCTCGGCCACCTGTGCCAGGGTGGTTTCGGGGTGGTCGGCGGGGTTAAGGCTTTCGAAGAAGATCATGCGGGTGCCCGGCACCACCTGCTCCACGTACTCGCCGGCGGTGTAGTGGGCCTCGCTCCAGCCGTGGTCGTTGCGCGGCCCGACCAATACGATGCCGAACACGAACTCATCCTGGGCGGTGGCCACGCTGCTAACGCCGACGGTCAGCGCTACCAACGCAGCCACGATCAACAGGTACCACAGCTTGCGGTTCATATCACGTCCCTCCTTAAAAGTGAATTGGCCATAGAGGCCGGGCTACTCAATTGTACTTAGGCTCCGAGCGGGGCAGACCCTTCACCCCGCGATCTATCTCCCACGGATATATGATGTAGGCATCTGTGATCGCGCCATAGAAGTCGGGTCTGGCTTTGGTGAAAAGCGAGCGGTAGGGGTTAAAGTGGAACACGCACGTGAACGGGATCCCACCAGCCGCTTCCACCCGTCCCCTGACGGCGGTGATCGTGCGGCCACTCCCCCAAACGTCATCAACTATCAGCGTACGCCTATCAACCAGCAAAGCATCTTCCGGGAACTGCAAAAATTCCGGCCAGACCATGAGTTTGGCCGATTTCTCCTCCGGGTTCGGAGGGAAGCGCACTGCTGCGGTCAAGATATAGCGCAGGTTTAGTGCCTCGCTGATCAGGCCACCCGGCACCAGTCCACCGCGCGTGATCATCAGCATGGCATCGAACGGCCCGGCGGAGCGCAATTGGGGTAATAGCACATCCACCAGTCGGTCAACGTCATCCCAGGTCAGCACCTCGTGGCGGATCGGCTGATACGGTGTCAGCATGAACTCCTCTCGAACACGGAGCGCAAAATCCCCCCTTCAGGGTCTCCATTATATGCTACCCGATGAGCAGGCGTCAAAAACACGACTGCCGTTCCCAGACGTGGGAATCCGGCCCACGGCCCCGACCGGAAGGTGATGATGTTGCCGCAAATCCCCTGCCACGACTACAATATAGGAAAGGTCACATAGTGCCGGAGCCGCATAAGGAGTCTGCGCTATGGATGTCGAGAGTCTTCTTGATAGGAGCAGGCCCTTCCTCTCCTGGATTGTGGAGTGGTATAACGGCCTGGAACCGATCTGGTTCGAGGATATATCCGGCGATCCCGGTAAGGTCGCCATCCTGTCGGTTGACCTGGTTAAGGGGTTTTGCAATGTCGGGCCACTTTCGTCAGAGCGGGTGAAATCCATAGTGCCGCCGATAGTCGAGTTGCTGAAGGCATCCTGGGAAGCCGGGGTGCGCCACATCGCGCTGATACAGGATGCCCACCCCGAAAATGCGGTGGAATTTGCCCAGTTCGGCCCCCACTGCATTCGCGGCACGGAGGAAGCCCAAACGGTCGACGAGATAGCGGCCCTCCCGTTCTTTGAGGAGCTGACGATTATAGAGAAGAATTCGATCAGCTCCTCGATCAACACCGGACTTGAGGATTGGCTGGATAAGAGGCCGGAGATCGCCACCTTCATAATAGTGGGAGATTGTACCGATCTGTGCACGTACCAGCTCGCAATGCATATCCGGCTGCGAGCCAATGCACGCCAGCTGGGCGGTGTGCGGGTGATACTGCCAGCCAACATGGTCGAGACTTACGATCTACCGGTTGATGTGGCAGGTGAGATCGGCGCCGTGCCGCACGATGCCGACCTGCTCCACCTGATATTCCTTTACAGCATGATGCTTAACGGCATCACCGTGGTAAGCAATGTGCAGCTCGATCCAAAATAGCGGAGGTTACATGATAAAGGCAAAAGCAGGTTTCGCCATAGTATTGACGATGGTCTTGGCGCTGGCCGGGGTGGGGTTCACAGCATCGGCTCAGCAAGCCGGCCCGATCCAGGTGCTGAATCAGAGCGTCACGTCCAACTACCCAAATAGCCTCAATTTCCACCTGGAGGCCCAAAGCACCGCCGGCGATATAACTTCAATAAGGCTAAGCGTGCGTTTTGGGGTGGAAGGGAGTTTCCTGAGCAATCGCATAGAGGATTTCACTCCGGGGCAACTGGTGGTGCTGGACTATGAGCACGATACGTTTGACGTCACGTTGCCGCCGTTTGTGCCGGTTGACTACCGATGGCAGATCGTGGATTCGGCGGGCAATACGCTGGAGACCGATACGTACCACACCGAGTACGTGGATAACACCCGCGCATGGAATCGTTTGGAAAATGAATATGTGGCGGTCTACTGGTACGGCTATGATCTGGCTTTCGGCTCCGCTATACTGAGCATAGCAAGCGACGCCTATCTCCGCCTGGAGCGGTTCTTCGGCGTCTCGCTGGAATTTAAACCCAGGGTGCTGGTCTTTTCATCTCGCGACGACTTCTCGGTCTACCACGCAGGCGGCGAGGAAGACCCCAATATCGGCGGCCAATACTATCGCGGGCTGGGCGTCACCGCTAACATCATCGAGCCGGGCGACCCTCGCGGGTGGTGGGACAAGCTGATCCCCCATGAACTATCCCACCTGTTCAGCGATAGTTATTATTCCGGCTTCTCGGCACTCCCATCCTGGCTGGAAGAGGGCTTGGCGACTTATAACGAGCTGATCAATCGAGATCAGAATCTATACCTGGTGCAGCACGCGGCAGCAACCGGCGAGATCATCCCGATGATCGATCTGGAGAGAACGATCTACGACGATGATGTGAATATCAGCATCCTGTCATATGCGGAAAGTTCCACCATCATCCGCTTTATAGCCGAAAGATGGGGCGAGCCCGGACTGCAGGCGTTCCTGGCCGCGTTCCGCGAATCGTCGGATGTGGACTCCAACATGCGGGCCGTGCTGGGCGTGGATATGACCACGTTTGAGCTGATGTGGCGGGCATGGCTTGGGTATCCGGTCGAGAGCGTACCCACTCTGATCCCGACGCCCACCTTCATCATACGGCCTTCACCCACGCCCTGGTCGCCAGCGCCGGGAGCCGCTGTAACGCCCACGCCCATCCCCACGCCCACATCCTCATTCATGGGCGGGGGGTCCAAACAGTGAGCGGACGAGATGCCCAACGCCGCTATCTCGTAATCAAGCTCCCCAGGCGCGGTTGCCTGATCGCCCTGGGGATTTACACTGTGCTGACGCTGGCGATCGCGGTGACACAT
>JALXEW010000265.1 GCA_027069285.1 Ardenticatenia bacterium
ATTCGATGATGCCGATCGCCGTGTCCTGAGCACCTTATGTGCCACAGTTGCGGTTGCATTGGAAAACGCCAGGCTCTACCGGCGCACAGATGAGGCATTGGCGATGCAACTGGATGAGCTTGCGATCTTGCACCAGATCGACCTGGAACTCAACGCCTCGCTCGATTTCAACCGGGTCATGTCGCTGACTCTGGATTGGGCCATGCGTCGCACCGGGGCCACGGTTGGGATGCTGGGGCAGGTTGATGATGCATCCAACGCCGTCAGGTGGCTGCAAGTTTACGGGCTGGAGTTCCCGCAGGAGGAATTGGGCAGGTGGCGCCTGCTCACAAGCGGCATAGTGGCCCGTGTGGTGCATACCGATACCCCCGCGCTGGTTGACGATGTGAGCCTGGACCCGGACTATATCGAGCTATCGCCGGATACCAAATCGCAACTTGCGGTGCCGATCCGGTTGGAAGGGAGCATCGTCGGCGTGCTCTCACTGGAAAGTGACAGGCTTGGCGGCTTTGACGAGAACGATCTCGGCTTTGTGATGCGTCTGGCGGATAGGGCGGCGGTGGCGATTGAAAACGCCAGGCTATTCGAGGAGGTACAGCGCCAAAGGGAGCAACTCGAGGCCATCCTCTCCGGGACTGCAGATGCGGTGATAGTGGTTGACAATGATGGCCGGATCGTGCTGATGAACGACGCCGCGTGTGATGCGTTCCAACTGAATGACGAGGCCGACTGGCTCATGCGGCCTTTGGACGAGGTACTGAGCGATTCCCCGCTTGTGACGATCGTGCGAGAGGTATTCACGCATGGGGACGTGGTGGTGGAGGAAGTCGGCGTCGGCGATAGGGTGCTTTATGCCAGCCTCACGCCGGTGCCTGGCGTCGGGATCGTGATCGTGATGCAGGACATCACCCATCTCAAAGAGATGGATCGCCTGAAGACCGAGCTTATCGCCACCGTCTCACACGACCTTAAAAGCCCGCTCAACGTCATACGCGGCTATGCCACGTTGCTGGATATGCGCGATCTGGTGAAGGGGGATGGCCGCCGTTACGTCGAAATGATCTCCCGTGCCGTGGTCAACATGCAGCAACTGATCGACGACCTGCTGGATCTGGCCCGGATCGAGAGCGGGATCGGCTTGAACTTACAGCCCTGCGAGGCCGATGAGATCATAAAAGGCGTCGTGGAGCAGATGAGCGGGCAGGCAGATGCCAAGCGCATAGATATGCGCTTGGAGCTATCGAGTGCTCTCCCGCGTGTGGTAGCCGATCCGGATCGGCTGCATCAGGTCGTGGCGAATCTGGTGAGCAATGCGATCAAGTACACGCCGGAAGGGGGGCAGGTGACCGTCCGGGCGGCGCCGCGCGATGGATCGTTGCTTATCGAAGTCGAAGATACCGGCATCGGCATCCCACCTGATGCCCAGCCCAGGGTTTTTGAAAAGTTCTTCCGCGTTCGCACGCCAGAGACCGAGCATATAGAAGGCACCGGGTTGGGATTGGCGATAGTCAAATCGCTGGTCGAGGCGCATGGTGGCCAGGTTTGGCTGCGGAGCGCTCCCGGACAGGGGAGCACATTCTCGTTCACGATGCCGGTCGCCCGCGATTGATACATCCCCGCCTTAGGCCTGATATGCAGTACTGAGGTGGGGCCGGGCGCTAAGGCCCGGCCCTTCAGCTGTTACTTTGCCACGAGCAGCCTCATGTAATCCCCGATGTCCCCCACCTCCTCAAGCGCCCACGTCATATCGATGATCCTGTCTTGTGCCTCGGCACTTATGACGCCTTCGGCCTGGGCGCGGAATTTGGCGATCAGCTCGTCATCGGTCATGGGGTCTTTTGGATCGCCCTTCGCGTAGTCAACCCGCCTGGTGAAGGTCTGCCCGTCCCTCGTCGTGATCTCCACCTCTGCCGGCTGTACCTTGGGGAATAGCTTCTCGAATTCCGGCTCGGCGACCACCTTTATCTTGGGCAGCAACGCCCAGATGCGCTCATCCTTCAGCCTCTCGTCCGTGAACGCGGTTGGCAGCACCGAACGGTCTATGATCGCCACGGCGATGCAATACGGTAGCGAGTGATCGGCGGTCTCTTTAGTGGTGGGCCTGTATTTATCTGGGTCGGAAAGTATCTCGGCCCCGCGCTTGAGCGTCTTGACCAGCACGTGCTTCACCTGATCCGGCTTTATATCGTGTTCCTCGCAGAGGTGTATGGTGGCGGTGATGGGGGAGTGGGTCAGGTATTCGGTTGGGAACGCCTTATAGCTTATATCGGTGATCAGGAATTTATCACCCAGCCCGTCGGTGAGCACGTCCCCGTTCCATTTGACGTTGCGGATAGTGTCGAAGATGCCCTCACGGCCCTCAATTATCAGTTCCGGGCCGGTGTAGCCGCGTGATGCCAATTCGGCGGCGATCACTCCTGCCTGTGCCGCCATCGGATCGGCTGTGTTCTTCATATTGGTCAGATGTCCGGCGACCACGCCGCCGAAGGTACAATGTGACGATCCTGAGATGCCGACCGCGTTGACCATCTGATCCACGGTCAGATCGAGCATTCTCCCGGCCACCAACGGGCTGACAAATTGGGTGAGCGTTGCGTGGTGCCATCCCACTTCCCGGATGCCGGGTTCGGCGGCCAGGCACCAGCGCATTTCGAGTTCGTGGCCGATCAGGATCGCGATCAGGACTTCTCGCCCGCCTTTGCCGGTTTTCTCGGCGGTTGCCAGGCCCGCAGGGATGATGTCGCTTGGGTGGCTGGGGTCTTGCTTCCAGTAAATATCGTTATAGTCCCGTGCCCGCACCAGTAGGCTGTTCATCAGCGCCGCGTTGACCGCATTTGTGCGCAGCCCGCTGCCGATGACGGTTGCCTCCGGTGTTCCGCCGAGTGCTTTGGTATATTCCAATGCGATTTTCATATCCTCGTTCGCCAGGCTTCCCAGGGCGCATCCGACGCTATCGAGGAGCAGGCGCTTGGCCTCTTTGATTGCCTCTGCGGGCACGGAATCGAGTTGCAATCCTGCGGCGAATTCCGCCATCACACGTGAGATCGAGCTTTTATCGCTCATGGTCTCTCCTTTCGTGTAGTCATTCAAGGTCCATGCAGGCGAAATGTGCACCGGTGTACGCTATGGTGCGCCAGGTGATTTCGTGTAGTCATTTCAAGGCGTAGACCGCCGACGGTGATTATAACCTCATTATGGACATCATGCTGCCCAAATTTTCTTGCCCAGAGTTGGAACACCGGTTTGACGGACGAGAAGGGACTTTGCGGCGGGCTTTTCGGCGGTAGCCGGGCGCTTCGGCACGCGGCGGACCGGCACCCGGCGGCCCCAAACGCCCGGTGTTAAAACACTGTGCACTAGTCCCGCAGGGACTTTGTGCGGCGGTAGCCGGGTGCTTCAGCGCTCGGCGGGCCGGCACCCGGCGGCCCCAAACGCCCGGTGTTAAAACACCGGGCTAACGGGCAAAAATCCCTATGGGGGTTGTGCGCGAGTCCCGCAGGGACTTTTCGGCGGTAGCCTGGTGCTTTAGCA
>JALXEW010000266.1 GCA_027069285.1 Ardenticatenia bacterium
GCCCCTGTGGGGCTTCTCTCCCCATAGCCCGGTGTTAAAACACCGGGCGGAGACGGGGAGAGGGTGACCCGTCTAGCGCTGAGATCGCTTGGTGCTAAAGCACCAGGCTACCGCCGCAAAGTCCCTCCGGGACTATGGAAGCCCGGCTCCTCTGGAGCTTCTCACCCCCCAGCCCGGCGTTTCGACACCAGGCGAACCGGCGGCGCAGCCCCTGTGGGGCTTCTCTCCCCATAGCCCGGTGTTTTAACACCGGGCGGAGGCTGGGGGAGAGTGACCCGTCTGGCGCTGAGATCGCCCGGTGCTGAAGCACCAGGCTACCGCCGCAAAGTCCCTCCGGGACTATGGAAGCCTGGCTCCTCTGGAGCTTCTCGCTTCCCAGCCCGGTGTTTCGACACCAGGCGGGTTCTAGGATGCAAGATGGCGGCTATCCCTCGGCCTCGGCGGCTCGTCTATCCCTATCCCTGACCGCGCCCTTGATCCCCCGGTCTATTTCGGCCAGGGCATCCCTGGTCAGGCGCTTGTCGGAATAGTACGCCGGGGTCTCGTTCGGATCGTCAACCAGCCGCTTGATGTAGATGCGATGCCGCTTGTACGGATCGGCACCCAGGGTGATCATGTCGTGTATCATGCGCCAGTTACCCACTTCCACCTGGACGGCCTCGCCGTAGTCATAACGGTTGCGAGAGGTGACTGCATCGTATATCTCCATCCAGAGGTAGGCGTTGGCCCCGATACCCTGGTACTTTTTGAGGAGGCCGGCGCCGTTGAGATCCACCATACGGGTTCTGGCGGCATCGATTGTCATGCGGATGAAGCCGAACGGGAACAGCCTGCCGTTGGACTTTTGGATCGCCCTGGAGATATTGGGGAATGCGAAGACGAAACCGGCCATTTCATCGCCGCTATAAAGCAGCCGGGACGTTTTCAGGTCGGCTATGGCAAGCAGCCGCTCCCCGATGACGTGGCCTTCACTCGGTGTGATCGGGACGTATTCCCAGTTCTCGATGAACGTGTCGTTGTATAGCCGGACCAGGTCGTCCAGGATCGCGCGGACTTCTCTCTTGCTCTTGAAGTATCTGGCCCAGAAGCGCCCACGCTTCTTGACCCGTTCGGCGATGCGCACCACCCTCTCCGGCATCTCGATCGAGGCGGGGATCAGGAGGGACACGGTATCGGTGAATCGCTCGAATCCCAACCGATCCATGAAGTCGCCGTAGTATGGGTAGTTATACGGGATGCCTAGCGCGGGGTAGTGATCAAATCCCTTTATCAGCACGCCCATGCCGTCGCCTTGCAGGAAGCCTTTTGGCCCCAGTAGCTCGGTCAGGCCGCGCTTACGGCACCAATCGTAGGCCGCCTCGAACAGGGCCTGGGCCACCTCGAAGTCCTCGATCACGTCGAACAGGTAGAATTGGGCCAGCTTCCACTTGCGGTACTCGTTCTGATTGCGATTTTCCAGCACCGCCAGGCGTCCCACAACTTCGCCGTCTTTGAGCGCCAGGAAGAAATCGGCATCGGAGTGCTCGTAGAACGGGTGCTTTTTGCGGTTCAGTTGCAGCTTGGCCTCGATTATGATCGGCGGCACCCAATACTTGCTGCCCCGGTATAACTTGAACGGGAATTTGATAAAGCGCATGACATCGCGTGGGTCATCGGTATCCACAGTGTGAATCCGGAGCATCCGAACCTCCCTGCCTGCTACAAATTGATCCCCTGTCATCGGTGACAACACCGCAATGATATGGCCGATACGAACTGCCAATGATACGAAAACCCGCCCTACGATTGAGCGGCTGCCAGTAGTCGGTCTTTTATATCCGCCACTTTGGCACGATTCTTGCATCTACGATCCGGGCATATATACTCACCGATGCGCGAAAGGGAGGGCTATGCAAGTAGCGTACCAGCGTCAGGAAAGGCGACAGGCCGCCACAACCCACCTGGTGCTGACCACGAATCTGCTCGGCCTGAACGTGGCCGAGCTGGAAACCCGCGTGACTTTAGAATTAGCCGAAAACCCCGCCCTGGAGCTGGAGACCGAGCTACGATGCCCAAGATGTGGCCGCCCGCTGGAAAATGGCGCCACCTGCCCGGATTGCCTCAAACGCGAAGCCGCCGACGGCCACACGATGATCATAGAGGTGCCTCGCCCGCTGCATTCCCATAGCATCCCGGATGAGCCGGACGAGGATTGGACGGCCTCTCTCGCCCGGTCGGTGCCACTACGCGACTATTTGTGGGAGCAGTTGGCGCCATCGCTCGAAACCGAAGCCGAGCATGTGATCGGAGCATATCTGATCGAGCGGTTGGACGAGCACGGCTATCTGGAAGAATCACCGAAAGATGTGGCGCTATACCTGCATTGCCCGATCGAGGCGGTGGAAAGCGTGCTCGAGCGGCTGTGGCAGGTGGAGCCGGTGGGAGTAGGCGCCAGGGACGCACGCCAATGTCTGGAGATACAGCTGCGCCACCTGGCAGAGTCGGGCGAGGGGCATCCGCTCGCGCTCGATCTTGTCAGGCTGGCCTGGGATAGGCTGATCGCCGGAGATATGAAGGGAGCGGCGGCAAGACTCGGCGTGCAGGTAGGCGATGTGATCGAGGCGACGGAGTTCATCGCCGACAACTTATACCCCTATCCCGCTGCGGTATACCACGACGGGTATCGCCATCCAACCGGCCCGGTCGAGCGCTTTGCGGAGCCGGATGTGATCATAAAACTGCGCGATGACGGAAACGGCGTCAAACGGCTGGTGGTGGAGATGGTGACGTTTTCACCGTATCAGTTGCGAATAGACGATCTATACCGCCAGGAGGCCGATCTGGCACGCGCCCGCGCCGAATCCGAGGGCGAATCCCCCCCTCAATGGGCCGAGATGGTGGGACGGGCATCGTTCTTCATAAAGTGCCTCTACCAGCGAAATCAGACGTTGCGGGTGATGATGAAACAACTGGTGGGAGTCCAACGCGATTTCATCCTGAAAGGCGACCGCTATCTGAAGCCGATGACCCGCGCCGAGCTGGCGAAAATGGTAGGAGTGCACGAAAGCACCATAAGCCGGGCGGTGGCGGGCAAAACCGTTGCGTTGCCGGACGGGAGGATCGTGCCACTGGCGATGTTTTTCGATAGGTCACTATCGGTCCGGGACAGGATCAGGGATATAATCGAGCACGAGGAGCGACCGCTCACAGATGGCGAGATAGCGGTCATGCTCAAGGCCGAGGGGATCAAGGTCGCCAGGCGAACGGTCGCCAAGTACAGGAACGCACTTGGTATCCCCCCAGCATCGCTCAGGCGCCGAATTTTAACAATCCATCCCGGCGGTGAGAGATGAGCTTGAACCCAAAGGCTGACGAAGGCTTCATATCGGCTCTGCTGGAGGTACTGGGCGGGCGGCGGGGGCGGGCACTGACCTCAGTGCTGATGGAAATACATCCCGACGCCCTGCTCGTCCTCGAATCCGGCGTCTGCCGGGCTTCCAACCCCCGCGCATCCACGCTGACCGGGTACACGG
>JALXEW010000267.1 GCA_027069285.1 Ardenticatenia bacterium
GTCTTGACGCGGGCGATGTGGCGTTTCACCTGGCGGAATCTGGATGTATCTTTGACGGTGCCAAGCACTACCTGGAACCGCAGGTTGAAGAGCTCTTGTTTGGCGTTGTTGAGCTCTTGCAACAGTTCGGCATCGGTCATTTCGCGCAATTCTGCCGGTTTCTTGATCATCCGGTCACCTCCTCGCCCGAAATCGGGTCAACACGCCTGATGACCTGGGTTTTGCACGGCAGTTTGTGCGAAGCCAGCCTGAATGCCTCCAGTGCCACCTCTTCCGGCACATCCCCCAGCTCGAAAAGGACACGCCCCGGTTTGACCACCGCGACCCAATGGTCAACCGACCCTTTGCCTTTGCCCATGCGGGTTTCGGCGGGCTTGGCGGTCACCGGTTTATCGGGGAATATGCGGATCCAGAGCCGGGCACGGCGCTTGGTATGGCGCACTATGGCACGGCGAGCGGCCTCGATCTGGCGGCTGGTGACCCAGGCCGGTTCCAGGGCCTGCAAGCCGTACTGTCCAAAGCTGACGGTGGCACCGCGATAGGCTTTGCCCTTCAGCCGCCCGCGCATTTGCTTGCGATATTTCACTCGCTTTGGCATCAACATCGGTTATCGCTCCGTTCGTCGGGGTCTACTGGCTGACGTAGACGTCCGTCGGTTCTTCCTGTTCTTCCTCTTCGTATCCCATTCTATCGCCCTTGTATATCCACACTTTGACGCCGATGCGTCCGTATGTGGTCAGGGCTTCTGCGGTGCCGTAGTCGATGACGGCACGCAATGTGTTACGCGGCACGCGACCGGCCATTTGCCACTCCCGACGAGCCATTTCGGCGCCGGCCAGACGGCCACTGGTCAGGATTTTGATGCCTTTCGCACCCTGACGCATGGCCTGGGTGACGGCACGCTTCATGGCACGGCTGTGCCCAATGCGCCGTTCCAGCTGACCGGCGATGTTTTCGGCCACCAGTTTGGCATCCAGGTCGGGCTTTTTGATCTCTTCGACTTCGATCCTGACTTTTTTGCCGGTGATCGACTCCAGGTCCTGGCGCAGTTGCTTGACGCTTTCGCCTCTCCGACCGATGATTATGCCCGGTTTGGCAGTCCAAATGGTGACCAGGAGTTGATTCGGGTAGCGCTCTATCTCGATCCGGGAGATGGATGCGCGTGGGCCGCGAGCTTCTATCAGTTGCCGGATTCGGAAATCCTCCATCAGGAGTTCGCGATACCGCGCTCCTTCCGCGTACCAGCGGGCGTCCCAATTGCGGTTTATCTTCAGCCGGAATCCGATGGGATGGACCTTACGCCCCATGTCCGTACTCCTCTCGCTCCTTGAGCACAATGGTCAGATGGGTGGAACGGCGCAGTAATGGCTTATATCTGCCGCGCGCGCCAAAGCGACGCCATCTCCGCATCGGGCCGCGATCTGCCACGATCTCGGCGATGTAAAGGTCTGCGGCGTTGTACTCGAAGTTCTCCTCGGCGTTGGCTATGGCGCTCTTAAGCAATTTGGAAGCCAATCTGGCGCCTTTTTGGGGCATGAAGCGCAAGACGGTCATGGCCTCCAGCGCCCCCATCCCACGGATCTGATCGATCACCCGACGCATCTTCTGCGGCGAGATCGGTAGATAACGGGCTACTGCTTTTACTTCATCCATCGCTCACTGCCTCGCCTGCTTACCGCTTCCGCCGCTTCTTTTTATCGGTGATGTGACCACGGAAGGTGCGCGTGGGGGCGAATTCGCCCAGTTTGTGCCCCACCATATTCTCGGTGATGTAGATCGGGACATGGCGGCGACCATCGTGAACCGCTATGGTATGCCCGACCATCTGCGGGAAGATGGTGGATGCACGGCTCCATGTGCGGATCACCCGCTTTTCGCCGCGTTTGTTCATCTCTTCGATCCGGCGCAAGAGTTTAGGGTCTACGTAAGGCCCTTTCTTCAGAGATCGCGACATATACTCACCCTCCTCTTCCCACTGGGTTAACGGCGTTTCTTGGCACGACGACGAACTATGTATTTGTCGGTACGCTTGTTACGGCGTGTGCGCGCGCCCAATGTGGGTTTACCCCACGGCGATTTAGGCCCCGGCATTCCGATGGGGGAGCGACCTTCGCCACCGCCATGCGGGTGACTGCGCGGGTCCATCGCCGAGCCACGCACTGCCGGTCGCCAACCCAGCCAGCGCTTCCGACCGGCTTTGCCGAGTTTGATGTTGTTATGCTCGGTGTTGCCGACCTGGCCGATGGTGGCCATGCACTTTTGGTTCACCAGCCGCACTTCGCCGCTGGGAAGGCGCACGTGGGCATATTTGCCCTCTTTGGCCAGTAACTGGGCCGAGGTTCCGGCGGCCCGCACCAGCTGGCCACCGCGACCCGGCTCCAGTTCGATGTTATGTATCTGGGTGCCGACCGGGATGTTTTGGATCGGCATTGCGTTTCCGGGCCGGATGTCGGCATCCGGGCCGTTCATCACGGTATCGCCCACTTTGAGGCCAAGCGGCGCTATGATATAGCGTTTTTCGCCATCGGCGTAGACCAGTAATGCGATCCTGGCCGAGCGGTTCGGGTCGTATTCGATCGAGCGCACTTTGGCCGGGATACCCCATTTATCGCGTTTGAAGTCTATGATCCGGTATTTGCGGCGATGCCCGCCGCCGCGATGCCTGACCGTGATCCGCCCGGAGTTATTGCGACCGGCCCTGCGGCGCTTTTGGCGCAGGAGCGATTTTTCCGGCTTATCGGTCGTGATTTCTTCAAAGGTATATCCCGACATCCAGCGCCGTCCCGGCGACGTGGGTTTGTAGATTTTAATGGGCATGGTCTGTCAACCTCCTCCGGTCGGGCCTATGGGTGCGCCAGCTCGATCTTCTGATCGGGCGCGACCGTGACGATGGCTTTTTTCCAGGCCTTCACCCGCACGTAAGGGCGACGCCAACGGCGGGAGATCTTGGCCGGCATGTTGATTATCCGAACTCTCAGCACGTCCACGCCGAATATCTCCTCGACCGCTTTTTTGACCATTGCCTTGTTGGCACGCGGGTGTACCTCGAAGACGTATTGATTTAGCTCGTCGGCCAGTCTATCGGTCTTCTCGGTTATGACCGGGCGTCTGATTATGTCGTAAAGGTGAAGTGCTTTCCCCATAGCATCACCTCTCAGTCCCCAGCCAGGCCCGGATCACTTCTAGAGCGTCCAAAGGCATGATGATCCGGTCGTGGCGCAGCAGGTCGCGGATGTTGAGGTACATTGCCCGGAGGTAACGGACGTCCGGCAGGTTGCGGATGCTCCGCTCAACCGGCTCGTTACGATCTGCAAGCAGCACCAGCGATTTGCCCTCTCCAGGCAGTCTGCCCAGCACTTCGCGCATGGCACGGGTTTTGGGTTGTTCCATTTCCAGTTTATCCACGACCACGATTTGTCCATCGGCAGCCAGGGCCGAAAGGGCCGAACGCAACGCCGCACGACGCATCTTGCGCGGCATGTCTTTACGGTAGCTGCGTGGTTTTGGGCCGTGAGCAACTCCGCCACCGACGAAGATGGGGGCGTTGCGGCTGCCGTGTCTGGCACGACCGGTGCCCTTCTGGCGGTACCACTTGGCTTTGGTGCGGTTCACCTCGCCGCGCCGTTTGGTTGAATGGGTACCCAGACGGGCATTGGCCATCTGGCGCACGTAGGCCTGGTGCATAAGCCCGACGTTCACTTCCGCTTCGAATATCTCTGCCGGCAGGTCTACGGTGCCGACTTGTTGGCCTTCCATGTTCCAAACAGGCACTTCCATAGCACTTCTGCTCCGTGTCACTTGTGGTCGTTAGACCGCTTTTGTTTGCGGGCGGCCTTGACTATCACGATCCCGCCTTTGGCTCCCGGCACTGAGCCTTTGACGGCCAGCAGGTTACGTTCCGGGTCTACCATGACCACCCGCAGGTTCTGGATGGTGACTCTCTGGTTGCCCATGCGCCCTGCCATCCGCTGGCCTTTGAAAACGCGGCCAGGTGTGCTGGTGGCGCCGATGCTACCCGGTGCCCGTTCGCGGTCTGATTGGCCGTGGGTTTTGGGTTGGCGCTTGAAACCGTGGCGCTTGATGGTGCCGGCGAACCCACGACCCTTCGATACGCCGACCACATCCACCAGGTCACCTTCTTTGAACACGTCCACGGTGATGGTATCGCCTTCTTTTACGTCCACCTCTTTGACCCTGAACTCGCGCAGGTAGCGCAGCGGTGGCAGGTCGTTACGTTGCAGGTGGCCCAACTGACCTTTGGTCAGGCGATTGGGCCTGACGGTTTCATAGCCAAGTTGCACGGCCACATATCCGTCACGTTCCTCGGTACGCACCTGGGTGACGTAGCACGGGCCGGCCTGGATGACGGTCACCGGTATCACCAGCCCGTTTTCGTCGAATATTTGGGTCATGCCCACTTTCTTGCCTATAATCCCCTTCATACATAGTGCCTCCCAGGGACTGTGAGGGCGCCTGGCCGCTCACATCATCCCCGCATCGCGGCTATCGGTTTGCCGACCAGACGCCAACACACGTTTCCGGTTTAGCGGGTCTGCCGACCTAAGCCGATTCGGCTCTTAGATTTTTATCTCGATATCCACACCCGCCGGGAGATTCAGGCGCATGAGGGTATCTATAGTGTTGCTATCCGGGTCCAGCACGTCGATCAAGCGCTTGTGGGTGCGGATCTCGAAGTGTTCTTGTGAGTCTTTGTCTATGAACGGGGAGCGCCGGACGGTGAACCGTTCGATGCGGGTGGGTAGCGGCACCGGGCCGACTACCCTCGCACCGGTTCGCTCAGCCGTCTCAACGATCCGCCGCGCTGATTGGTCTAGCACGCGATGATCGTAAGCTTTGAGCCGAATGCGAATCCTCTGCCTGGTCATAGAACCCTCGACCTATCCCAATTACTCCAGTATCTCGGTGATGACGCCTGCGCCGACCGTCAGGCCGCCCTCGCGGATGGCGAATTTGGAGCCTTTCTCCAGGGCCACAGGCGTGATCAGCTCGACGATCAGGTTCACGTTATCGCCGGGCATGACCATTTCGACACCCTCCGGCAGGATGATGGTGCCGGTCACGTCCATTGTGCGGATGTAGAACTGCGGCCTGTAGCCGGAGAAGAATGCTTTATGGCGGCCACCCTCGTCCTTGCGCAGGACGTATACCTCGCTCATAAACTTCTTGTGAGGGGTGATGCTGCCGGGTGCGGCCAAAACCATGCCGCGCTCAACTTCGTCCCGCTTGATGCCGCGCAGCAGAACACCCGCGTTATCGCCGGCCTGGGCCTGATCGAGCGTTTTATGGAACATTTCCAGGCCGGTGACTACGGTCTTCTTGATCTCGTCGCGCAGGCCGACGATCTCAACTTCCTCGCCCAAACGGATCACGCCACGCTCAACCCTGCCGGTCACCACCGTGCCGCGCCCCTGAATGCTGAATACGTCCTCGATGGGCATCAGGAATGGCTTGTCAACATCGCGCTGCGGGGTGGGGATGTAGTTATCAACCGCATCCAGCAGCTCCCAGATGCACTTGTATTCCGGCGCGTCCGGATCCTGGGAGGGGCTTTCCAATGCTTTCAGGGCACTGCCCCTGATGATCGGAATCTCGTCGCCGGGGAAGCCGTAGCCGGTCAGAAGCTCACGCAGCTCCAGCTCCACAAGCTCCAGGAGCTCCTCGTCGTCCATCATGTCGATTTTGTTGAGGAAGACGACCATCGAGGGCACTTCCACCTGACGTGCCAGCAGGACGTGCTCGCGCGTCTGTGGCATCGGGCCATCGGGTGCGGCAACTACCAGGATGGCACCATCCATTTGCGCCGCGCCGGTGATCATGTTCTTGATGTAGTCGCGGTGACCAGGGCAGTCCACGTGGGCGTAGTGGCGCTTTTCGGTCTCGTACTCGACGTGCGAGATCGCAATGGTGATGCCGCGCTCACGCTCCTCCGGCGCGTTGTCAATGCTCTCGAATGGCCGGAAGTCGGCCATGCCTTTCATCGCCAGCACTTTGGTTATCGCCGCAGTCAGCGTGGTCTTACCGTGGTCAATGTGTCCGATTGTCCCGACGTTCACATGTGGCTTGGTCCGCTCGAACTTCTGCTTGGACATGTTCTTTATCCTCCTTCAAGCTTAATCCCGGTATCGTGCCGGGCAGTGATACAATTCAGTGGGAGCTGGGAACCCAACCCCCGGTAACTTTTTCGACAACCTCCGGCGGGGCTTCGGCATATCTTTCGAATTCCATTGTGAAGATGCCTCTCCCCTGAGATAAGTTGCGCAACTCGGTAGCGTATCCGAACATTTCCCCCAGAGGGGCCTCTGCGTCTATTACCGAAAGGCCGTCATTCCTGGTATCTATCCCGGTGATGTTGGCCCGTCTGGCTGCCAGGTTGCTCATCACGTCACCGGCAAACTCGGTCGGCACGACGACTTCCAGTTTCATCACCGGCTCCAGGAGTATCGGCTCTCCTTTCATAATGCCTTCGCGCAATGCCAGTGATCCGGCCACCCGGAATGCCAGGTCTGAAGAATCCACTTCGTGATATGAGCCGTCAACCAGCACTGCTTTGATCCCCACTACCGGGTATCCGGCCAGGGGTCCGCTTTCCATAGCTTCTTTGATGCCTTCTTCGACGGGCCTGATAAATTCGGATGGTATCACACCACCTTTTATTTTGTTCTCGAATATGAAGCCTTCGTGGTTTTCCAGCGGCTCGAATTCGACCACTACGTGCCCGTACTGACCGTGACCGCCATGTTGCTGGACAAAGCGCCCTTCTGCGACTACCGGTTTGGTGATCGTCTCACGGTATGAGACGCGCGGTTTGCCGACTCTGGCCGAGACTTTGAACTCGCGCAGCATCCGGTCGATGATCACTTCCAGGTGCAGTTCGCCCATGCCGGAGATCAGGGTCTGGCCGGTGTTTTCGTCCACTTTGACTACGAATGTGGGGTCTTCCTCGGCCAGTTTGCGCAATGCCTCGTCCAGACGGTCTTGATCGGCGGTGGTACGCGGCTCGACTGCGACCGAGATGACCGGTTCCGGGAAGGTGATGCTTTCCAACACTATCGGGTGGCTTACCGCCGAGAGTGTATCACCGGTGAAGGTGTTGCGCAATCCTAATGTGGCCGCTATGTCGCCGGCATGTACTTCGCTCATGTCTTCCCGGCGGTTGGCGTACATGCGCACCACTCTGCCTATGCGCTCTTTGTGCCCACGGGTGGTGTTCATCACCATTGTCCCGGTCCTGATGACGCCGGAGTATACCCGGAAGAAGGCCAGCCGCCCCACGTAAGGGTCGGTGCTGATCTTGAAGACCAGGGCGGCTAAAGGCGCGTCGTCCGAAGGCGGACGGGTGATCTCTTTCCCGGTTTTCGGATGTGTGCCTTTTACCGGGGGCATGTCCAGCGGCGATGGAAGGTAATCCACCACCGCGTCCAGCAGCGGCTGGATGCCGCGATTACGCAATGCCGCCCCGCAAAGTACCGGCTGGGCCTTGTTCTGGAGCGTGGCCGCACGCAAGCCCCGTCGCAGCTCTTCGACCGAGATCTCTTCTTCCATCAGGTATTTTTCCATGACGGTTTCGTCATGTTCGGCGATGGCTTCGATCATTTGGGCACGCATCGCTTCGGCGTCCGACAGGATGTCATCCGGTATCCGGCTGCGAACGACTGTGGTGCCATCCTGATCGGCCCATGTGACCAGTTCCATGGTCATCAGGTCTACGACGCCCTGGAAGTTTTCGCCTTCTCCCCAGGGTATCTGTACCGGCACCGGGTTGGCCGAAAGGCGCTCACGAATGGTTTGCACGGCGTGGTTGAAGTTGGCGCCTATTTTGTCCATTTTGTTGACGAAGCATATGCGCGGCACGTTGTAACGGTCTGCCTGGCGCCAGACTGTTTCGGATTGTGGCTCAACCCCGGCAACGCCGTCGAATACGACGATGCCGCCGTCAAGCACGCGCAGGGAACGTTGCACTTCTGCCGTGAAGTCTATATGGCCGGGCGTGTCTATCAGGTTGATCTGGTGGTCACGCCACTGGCACGTTATGGCAGCGGCGGTTATGGTGATGCCGCGTTCGCGTTCCTGCTCCATGTAGTCGGTGACGGTGGTTCCCTCGTGCACCTCGCCCATTTTGTACGTCTTGCCGGTGTAGTAGAGGATACGCTCGGTTGTGGTGGTCTTACCGGCGTCAATGTGGGCGATAATGCCGATATTGCGCACTTTGCTCAGGTCGATACCGCCGCCACGCTTCCGCTTCGCCATGGTTGTTCCCGTCCGAACTCCTTACCACCTGTAGTGGGCAAAGGCGCGGTTTGCCTCTGCCATGCGGTGGGTATCGTCCTTCTTTTTAATGGCCGCGCCCTGATTATTTGCCGCATCCATCAGCTCGGCGGCGAGTTTTTCGGCCATGCTCTTGCCATGACGGGCACGCGCGGCAGCCAGCAGCCATCTTATCGCCAGTGAGCGTCCCCTATCCGGCGGCACTTCAACCGGAACCTGGTAGGTGGAGCCGCCAACCCGCCTGGGTTTAACTTCCAGGGCCGGCGTCACGTTGCGGATGGCCTGCTCGAATACCTCCAACGGGTCACGTTTGGTCCGCTCGCGCACGATGTCGAGCGCGTCGTACATGATGCGGCGCGATAGGCTCTTTTTACCGCCGCGCATCATGCAGTTGATAAACCGCGCGACCAGTTCGCTCCCGTACTTTATATCCGGTTCGACTTTACGCTTTGGAGGCCTGTACCTTCTTGGCATATCTGCGCTCCATCAATTCACTTGGGTATCTCACGCTTCTTGGGACGCTTGGTGCCGTATTTGCTACGGCCACGGCTCCGGGCTTCGACGCCATCGGAGTCGAGTGCGCCACGCACGATGTGGTAGCGCACGCCCGGCAAGTCCTTCACGCGGCCCCCGCGCACTAACACCACGCTGTGTTCCTGGAGGTTATGCCCTTCCCCCGGTATGTAGGCGGTGACTTCGATCCCGTTGGTCAGCCGCACGCGCGCGATTTTGCGCAAGGCGGAGTTGGGCTTCTTGGGCGTGGTGGTGCCCACACGGGTGCAAACTCCCCGCTTCTGCGGCGAGCCTTTAGGCTGCCGGATGCGCTTTTGTTTCAGCGCGTTGTATGTGTAGAGCAGGGCCGGTGCCTTGCTCTTTTTGGTTTTAGGTTTGCGTCCCTTCCGAACCAGTTGGTTGATCGTCGGCATTAACACCCTCCGTGGCCTTTTCGGGCCTGGTTATGTCCTTTTTGCAACCCCTCACCGACACAAACGAGCGCCTCTTGAGTACGCCCGTTCGGTTCCCTTCATCAATCGAGGCCATCGTGTACGGGCGACGATGGCCTCGATCACGATGCTCATTCAATTCGGCAGCAGTGCCCTCAAAAAGGGTTACTGCCGACCGTATGACTTTGGGCAAAGGGTATTTTAACCGCCCAGATGGCAGATGTCAAAAAGTTTGACGAGCCGTCTACCGCGTGGTATCATGGATCACGCTTGATTAGCACTCTATATGCCTGAGTGCTAACCACCGTCCATGAAAACCTCTTTCCGACGAGGGGAGTGCAGGTGCCGGAATCGGAGCAGATAACCATCCCACAGCTCACCGAAAGGCAGGAGTTGATCCTGAGCCTGATAGTAAGGGAATATATCCGCCAGGGTGAGCCGATAGGGTCTAAATACCTGACCGAAAAGTACGAGCTGGGTGTGTCACCGGCAACGGTGCGCAATGATATGGCCGTGCTGGAGGAATATGGCTATATCACCGCCCCGCATACGTCTGCGGGCCGCGTGCCCACCCAGGAGGGGTACCGCTATTTCGTCCGGCGACTGCTGGGCGAAACCGAACTTCCACAGGCAGAGCAACGCACTATAAGACACCAGTTCCACCAGGTCAGGCTGGATGTGGAGCAGTGGATGCAATTGGCCGCTACCGTGCTGGCACGTACCACGCGCGGAGCCTCGCTGGTCACCCCACCCCATGCAGTCACCAGCCGATTCAAACACCTGGAGCTAATTTCGGTCGAGGGCCGCCTGGTGCTGATGGTGCTGGTGCTGCACGGCGGCGATGTGCGACAGCAAATGCTCACCCTGGCCGAGCCGGTGGCCCAGGAGAAACTCAGTAACGTCGCGACCAGGCTCAATTCCGCCTGCGCCAACTTAACCGCCGATGGCGTCCGCGCTACCGTGAGCCGTATGCCGGTGCTCGAGCGAGAAGTCGGCGAATTGGCAGCCGATATTATGGAACAAGCCGATACCCAACCGATCCGAACCATCTACCGGGATGGCCTGATCGCACTCATGGACGAGCTGGATAAGAGTCTGGGCGCCCAACAAGCCCTCCGGGTTCTCGAAGAGGAATCGCTGCTGGAATCGATCTTGCACGAGCTGGGGCTGGAGATAGGTGGGGTACAGGTGGTCATCGGCGGCGAGGGCAAGTGGGAGGAGTTGAGCCATTGTAGTATGGTGCTGTCCCGATATGGCATCACCGGTAAAGCGGTCGGCGCCCTCGGCGTGCTCGGCCCGGTGAGGATGCATTACGGACGCGCGATCTCAGCCGTGCGCTACATGGCCGGGCTGATGAGCGATTTAATGTACGAGGTCTACGGCGAGGAGCCTGAGTAATCCTCCTGAGCGGATGGGCACCACCGGCAAGGTATCCGCCATCCCCTTTGCATGACGTAGCCCCCGGCATCCGGGGCTATAATGCAATTCTAATGGAAATCGCGTATACTGGGTCTATAATGAAAATCAGACACACAACATCCCCACGGAGGTCGAGAAGTGGCAAGGAAACGCAAACGCCGCCAAGAGGAGGAAATCAGGGAAGAGGTGGAAAAAGAGGACGAATCCGGGCAGGAAGAGACCGCAGTGGTGGCAGAGGAAACTACCGAAGCCGAGGCCGAGGATAAGCTAGCTACCGAAGAGCCGGAAGTCGAGGTAGAAGGAGAGGAAGAGGTAAGCCAGGAGGAGAAGGTAGAGACCGAGGAGCCGGCAGGGGAGTTAAAGGCACAATTGGACGAGGCATTGGCAAAGGCATCCGAATATCTGGAAGGCTGGCAGCGCGAAAGGGCCGAGTTCGCGAATTACCGCCGCCGCGTGGAACGCGAACGTGAGGAGGCCTACCAAAACGCGGCGATGACTATTTTAAGTAAGTTCCTGCCGGTGCTGGATGATTTCGAAAGGGCAATGGATAACGTCCCGGATGAACTTGAGGATAACGAGTGGGTCGAGGGACTCCGGCTGATACAACGGAAGTTCAAGGGAATCCTGGAAAGCGAGGGCGTAACCGAGATCGACGCCCTGGGCCAACCCTTCGACCCTAATCTGCACGAGGCGGTCAGCCACGAGGATAGCGACGAACACGAAAGCGATCACGTCATTGACGTGCTCCAGAAAGGCTACCTGTACGGGGATCGGGTGCTCAGACGCGCGCTCGTGCGAGTGGCAA
>JALXEW010000268.1 GCA_027069285.1 Ardenticatenia bacterium
CTCCGGGCGGGGAATTGTCGACCGGAATGACCTCACCGGGGGCAGAACGCCAATACGCGCCGGTCTACGCCCCGGAGCATATCGGCGGTCAGGGTGGCGAGGAAGTGGGGTTGCCCGGCACCGGCGAGCCAGGCGGACTGCCCCTCGATGAGGGGGAGCCGTTGCAGCCGGGTGGGGAGGATGCCCTGATCCCGTATTCCGCCGTCTGGAGCGATTATGCCGAGGCCGCCCGCAACGCATTCCGTGATGAGCACATCCCAATCGCGCTCAGGGACGTGATCAGGGAATATTTCAGCTCATTGCAACCCTGACGGCTATGCCCGGCGATCCGGGCCGAAAGGTGACCTTATGCACGGTGAAAACGCGGTTGCATCTTTGATACTCCGCCACCTGGAACGCTATCCCCTTTCGGGGATCGAGGACGTTTATAAGCTGTTGCATCACGGCGCGTTCGGGCCAGGCCACGCGATCACGAACCGTAAAGTGGCCCGCGAATGGCTCGAAAGGGACTGGAACGGCCTATCCGAGGAGTCGGGGATGGTGCTGGTCGAAAGCGTACACCCAAGCGGGGAGGTGGTACGCCTGCACCTGAGGCCATATCGAGATGCCGGCGGCGACCTGCGCAAATTACTGGATGCTTTCATTGCCTCTGCGGGGGAATATCCGGGGAACCCGGAACTCATGATCTCCTGGTGGGCGATATTCGAGGAACTCACTCGCGGCCCGCTGGCAGATCGGTTCGATGCCCGCCTGGCGGCATTGATCGGTCGCACCCGCGCCAGGGAAGGCTGGCCCGCAACACACCACTCCCCGACGTACGAGAAGGCTTATAAACCGGCATATCGCGTGCTGAGCAGAACCAGAGCCGAGGAGCTGCTGGCATCGCAAGGCATCCCCTGGGAGCTGAAGTAAACAGGGGCGCCATTTGAGACGCCCCTGAATTCTCATCCCGATTCCGCCGAGTAGAACAGCCGGTTTGCCGTGAGCATCACTTGGGCGCGGCACGCAGGGCATCGTATGCCGGCCTCGGCGAACCATCCGGCCCAAGCAGGCTCCAATAGCACTGCTCGGAGGTGGCGCCTGCGGCCTGACAGAAGTTCAGGTTCCAAAGGAACATCGGCCCCACGTAAGCCTCGGCCCGGCCCAACTCGAACGCGCGTGTGATGTACTGAGCCTGCTCGTTCAGTGAGGTATACTGCACAAACTCATACCCCGGCAGCGGCCCACCGACGGGCAATCCCTCTATCGAACCCCAGCCGAACTCGGTAGCCCAGATAAAGGTACCGCTATCGCCGTACTGAACCATGATCGCCCGGTAGTCCCTCAAAGTGTTCAGGAAGTAGAAGCTGGGGTGATCGTTGTGGGTGGGAGCAGGCGAGTTGCAGCAGGTCGAATCGGGCGGATTCGCCCAGCCGTTCGGGTGTGCGCCGATTGCATCCGAGTAGGCTGCCAGGCCATTTTCGTACATCTGCCGCAGGTAGACCCTATCGTCAATGGCGTTTACCCCGTCGTTAACGCCGGTGGGCGCAAGGCCGCCGGAGACTACTATCGCCGAGGGGTCTGCCGCCTTGATCGCCTCGTAGGACATACGCAGGAGCGTCATGTAATGCGCCGCGCTCAGGCCGGCATTGGTATGCCACTCACGGCGCAGATTCTGCTCGTTCCATATCTCATATGCATCGACGCGACCGCGATAACGGCTTGCCAGGGCACTGACGAAGTTCACATAGTCCTGGTAATCGGTGGGGGGGCCATCCTCGGTACTGGTATCGCGTGCCCAATCCGGCGCCTTGACCACGCTGAACAGTATATTGAGGCCTCTGGACTCTAAGACATCCACCATCATATCCAGGGTGCTCCAGTCTATATTGCCCCGCGAGCGCTCGAAATCCTCCCACGCGACCTGCTGTTTGACCCATGTGAGGCCGAGTTCGACAACCCGGTCGGCCACGGCCTGCATATCCTGATACGGGAGGTGAACCTGGATGCCGTAGGCGAAGCCGACTGTGGTTGGAGATGGGGATGGCACAGTAGTAGCGCCGGGAGTCCCGGTCACCACCGGGGTTGGAGCGCCTGGAGTGACGGTGGGGGCACCGGTGGTAGGTATGCGCAATTGCTGGCCCGCGTAGATCAGTGCCGGATTTGCGATCCCATTAAGGGCAGCGACGGCGGAGACGGTAGTCCCGTATCGCAGCGAGATGCGGAACAGATTCTCGCCCCGCTGAACCGTATGTATGATGTAGCCGGGCTGAGGTGCCCCTGGAGTCGGAGCCGGGGCCGGAGGGGCCGCTCCCCCCGGAATCACCAGCACCTGGCCTGCGTAGATGAGGTTGGGGTTGACTATGCCGTTTGCCGCCGCCAGGGCCTCGACGGTAGTCCCGAATCGCCTGGCAAGGCTATATAATGTGTCGCCACGCTGGACTATATACGTACCGCCTTGTTGTGCACTGGCAATTCCGGGCAATACGAAGATGATAGTCAAAAGGATTATCAGAATCACACGACGCATGGATTGGCCTCCTCACACAGATAGTCCCCATAATTTCATCATATAACAGATACATTTTGCGTGCCAGTTTCCCAGTAGCTCATTTGTGTCATCCAATTGGCAGGCGCCGGATACGTGTGGTATCCTGTAGCTACCGATGAGGGCGGCAAACGCAGTGAATGGGACGGGATGCCTGCCAGGAACTCTCACCAAAATTCCAAAAATCAAGGCCGACCACGTATAAACCGACGTAAAACCCGCAGCGCCGCCAGCTCCAAAAGGGAAACCCCGCCGCCGGTGGTGCTGCCGCCATTGCCAAAACAGGATAAAACCCCGCGCATATTGCGCGGTGGCCTGTCGTCGGATACCAAACTCGATCTGATCGGGATCGCGCTGATCGTGCTGGCCTTGCTGACCGTATTCGGCTTCCTCTCAAGCTCAGAGGGGGAGCTGACCCGCGCGTGGCTCACCCTGCTGTGGACGCTATTCGGCTGGGGGATGCCGATTGTGCCGATCGCTATGGGCTTTACCGGCATATGGCTGCTCATGCGCCACTTTGGGGATAAGCCACCGCAGGTGACCAACCTGCGACTGATCGGGATCGCACTGGGGTATGCGGACGCGCTGGCAACCATCCACTTCATCGGGATGCTGCTCTCGCCGGGCGCGGATCCGATCCTGGCCGGCTATAACGGCGAGGGAGGGGGTATAGTAGGAGCTTACGCAGCGGATTTCCTCGTCAGATCGGTTGGGATACCGGGCACCGTCCTGATCCTGATAGGTATAGCGCTCGTGGCACTGGTGCTGGCAACCGGCACCACGATCAAACAGCTGATCGCCACCGCCTCACGGATAAGCCAGATCGTACGACCGCCGCGATCTGGGCCTGTGGCCGAATCCGGAGCGGGGGATATAGAACCGGTCGAGCCGGTAGAGCAACT
>JALXEW010000269.1 GCA_027069285.1 Ardenticatenia bacterium
CATCCCTTTCGGGCCGCCCGTCGTGCTCACATCGGATGGCGAAACCGTTCGGCGGCCCGGCGGCGATGTGTCCGATGTGGTATATCGGTATCCCCGCGCCGCCAATGGCATCTTTCAGGGATCGCTCATGCTCAGGGTCGGCGGTCAGGAGCAGGGCGCCGGATGCTATCGCCGCCATCGGGTCAAGGCCCAGGGCCCGGCACAGCAGACGCCCCTCTTCCAATACCGGCATTTCGCCCTCGATGATGACGGTATGGCCGCAGGCATCTGCCAGTTCCCAGAGCGCGGTCGCCAGCCCACCTTCGGTCGGGTCGTGCATCGAGGTGACTCCGCCGGTCAGGTAGGCCAGATGTGCTTCGCGCACCACGCTTATGCCGGGTTCGTAGAGGAAGTTGGCACACCGATCCAGGAATTCGGCGCCAAAGCGCGGTTCCAGTTCCCGGCGCATCTCACGTGCCAGTATGGAGATCGCTTCTATGGGGATGCCTTTGGTGAGTAACACAACGTCCCCAGGCCCGGCGCCGCCAGTGCTCACAGGTTCGCCTTCGACCAGTTCCCCCATCATGCAGCCGATCAGGACCGGCCTGGATACGGCATCTGTGACTTCGGTGTGGCCGCCGATCAATGTCACGTTTAGCTCATCGCAGGCGGATGCCAGTTGGTTGAATATGTCCTCTACCCGTTCCGGCGAGGCCCAGCCAACCGGTAGCAGGGCGGTTGCGAGCATGAATCGGGGTTCGGCACCGGCGGTGGCGATGTCGTTGGCGTTGATCTGAACGGCATACCAGCCGATCTGGTCGGTGGCAAAGGTGATGGGGTCGGATTTGGCCACCAGGTACCGGTCTCCGAATTCGATCACGGCGGCATCTTCGCCGGGACGGGGGCCGATGATCACGCGAGGGTCGCCCGGCAGGGAGGCGAGGAGCCGGGCCAGGAGTTCGGCAGGGAGTTTACCGGGCGGCACGATCCGGGACACGTTTGCGCTCCTAGACGTTGAAGCGGATGTATATCACGTCTCCGTCCTGGACGATGTAATCGCGACCTTCAAGCCGGACGAGTCCGGCGGATTTAGCCTGGGGCAGGCCGCCGGCAGAGAGCAATTCGTCATATCCGATGACTTCGGCGCGGATGAATCCACGGGCCATGTCGGTGTGGATGGTTCCGGCGGCATCGAGTGCGGTTCCCCCAACCGGTAATGCCCAGGCCCTCACTTCTTTATCGCCGATTGTGAAGAAGGTGTGCAGGTTCAGCAGGCGGTAGGCTTCCCGCAGTATGCGGTCACGGCCTGGGGATTCGATGCCGTACTCCCGCATGAACATCTCGGCCTCATCCGGCTCCAGCTGGGAGATCTCGGCCTCTAATTTGCCGCGTATGGGCAATACGGCGCTGGCGGCATGGTCGTACTCGATCTGCGGCGGCTCGTCATCATCCCCCAGGTTTAGCGCTATAAGGACGGGTTTCAGGGTCAGGAAGCCATATCCCCGCAGGTCTTTGGCCTCGTCGGGTGTCAGGCCCAGATCACGTAGCGGTTTTCCCGCTTCCAGATGGCTCCGCAGTCGCTCGAAGAAGGCGGATTCGCGTGCTATTGTTTGTTTATCGCCTTTGCCCTTACGGCGGTCATCTTCCAGGCGTTCCAGCCGGTTTTCGACTACGGTCAGGTCGGCCAGGATGAATTCGGTATCCAGGGTTTCGAGGTCGCGGGCGGGGTTCACCGAGCCTTCCGGATGCGGGATGTTCGGGTCGCCGAATGCGCGCACTACGTGAATCAGGCCGTCGAGTTGGCTCAGTTCGGTGCGTAGTGGGCCTTCGATGCCGGTTTTGCCCATGCCTTTGCCCAGGCCGGCTATATCGATGCATTTGACCTGGGCGTATACTTTTTTGCGCGGGGCGAACATGTCGCCCAAGACATCCAGCCGTGGGTCCGGCACGTCTATCACGGCGATGTGCATTTCCATGCGCCCGCTTGGCGCGATACTGGTCGGCCTTCCGGCGCCGGTCAGCGCGTTGAAGACTGTGGTTTTGCCGCTTGTGGGGAGTCCGACTATACCCAGCTGCATAAAGCCCACCCGTTAGCAATAGGGGCGCCTCGCCGGGCGCCCCACCGGATTCTGCACAGAATGAGCCGATAGAGGTTATCTGGTCAAGGCGGGAATGCGACGGCCCGAATCGGGCGCCGTTCTCAATCCCGTCACCTATTCGGCCTGAAGGTTATCCTCCGGTATCCAGCCTTCGATCTGCCCGCATTCGATTCGGTAGAAGAAGGCGCCGTTGTACTCGTCCACGTCGCCTATGACTACGACTGTGCCCACCGGGCAGCGACCTGCCCTGTTGGGGACGTCATCATCGCCCGGCTCGATCAGGAGCAGCACCAGGGCATAGTCACCGATCACGGAGACGGATTGTCCGGCTTCGAAGATCGGGGTTGGCTCGGGGGTGCTGGTCGGCTCAGGGGTGTCGGTCGGTTCTGGAGTATCGGTTGGCGCTGGAGTGTCAGTCGGCTCAGGCGTATCGGTCGGCTCAGGGGTCTCTGTCGGCTCAGGGGTATCGGTGACTTCTTCTTCGGTCGGTTCGGGTGTGTCGGTGGGTTCTTCCTCAGGCGCCTCGGCTTCTTCTCCCTCGCCCTCTAGCGGGCTGAGAACGTCTTGGGGTAGCCAGCCGCTATTCCCGACGCAGTTGACGCGGTAGAAGATGGTGTCTTCGTGTTGGGCTATGTCCTCGATCTCAACGGTGGTTCCCGCGAAGCACATCGCAAGGCGATTTCCGAGTTCGTCGCCCACACGAGGCTCGCGCAGGAGGTATAGCATGGGCATGGAGCCAGGGGTGACGAGCACTTGCTGGCCGACCTCGTATAATGGCTCCATTTCAACCGGTGGCCTGGTCGGCGTGACGGTCGGCGTGGCCGTGGGATGTATTATCCACGTCTGGTCAGAGGTACAGGCCAGCACGGCCATCGCAAGCATGATAGCGGTCAAAGATAGGTAACTCAGCTTCCTACGACGCACGGGTTCTCTCTCCAGATACAAGTTGTGCTCCGGTCACTCTCCACGCAGGCGCGGGTCAAAGGCGTCGCGCAGGCCATCGCCCAGGAAGTTGAAGGCCAATGTGGTCAATGCCAATGCCGTTCCGGGCACCAGTACCAGGTATGGCTTGGAGCGGATGCCCTCGCGGCCTGCGTTGATCATGGCGCCCCAGCTAGGCGTGGGCGGGTTGACGCCCAGGCCGATGAAGCTGAGGAATGCTTCCGAGAAGATGTAGCCGGGTATCGCCAGGGTCTCGGATACGATCAATGGGCCGATCACGTTGGGGAGCAGGTGTATGAAGATGATGCGGAGGTCCCCGGCGCCGACTGCGCGGGCGGCTTCGACGAATTCTTTTTCTTTGTACGAGAGCACTTGCCCTCTGGCCAGGCGCGCCATGCCGATCCAGCTCAGGGCGCCCAATGCGACAAAGAGGAAGAACATGCCGCCCATGCTATTATCTATGTCCACCAGCACCTGGGCTAACCCGCCGACTTCGGCGTTGCTCAGCGATTTGAAGTAGACTTGCATCAGGATGATGAGCGGCAGAAACGGGATTCCGTAAAGGAAGTCCACAAAGCGCATCATAAGGTTATCTATGCGCCCGCCGTAGTATCCGGAGATGACTCCGTACACGGTGCCGATGAGGAGGCTGACGCCAGAGCCGATGAAGCCCACGGCCAATGATACGCGGGTGCCGTATATGGTTCGGGATAGCAGGTCGCGGCCAAGTTCGTCAGCACCGAATACGAAGCAGAACTGCACCGGGTCTGGCACTCCGTCCTCGTCCTTATCGTCGTTTGCGCATGTCAGCGGCTCGGCGTACCCGACGCCACGGTGCTGTGTGTTGTAGTCATCTATCCACCCGGCCTGATGCATCAGGTCGGCAGTCAGTGCCATGACTATCAGGACTATGATGAACGCCAGGCTGATCATGGCGGCTTTGTTCTTTTGCAGTTGCCGCCATGCGTCCCCCATAGGCGAACGTGGTTTACGGAGCAGTTCTTCCTCGTCCAGAGTTACGGGCTTGGCCCGTTCCCTTGTCGCCATATCCGCAATCTCCTAGTCATACCTGATACGTGGGTCCAGCCAGGTATACATTATGTCCACCAGGATGTTGCCCAGGATCAGGAACGCAGAGTACAGGATGGTAACTCCGACCAGTAGGTTGTAGTCGCGTTCCGAAACGCTTTTGACGAAGGTATCGCCCAGCCCGGGGATGGCGAAGATCAGCTCGATGACGAAGGTGCCGGTCAGAACCGCCGCCAGTAGTGGGCCGACGATGGTCGCAACCGGGATCAGGGCGTTTTTGAGGGCGTGCAGGTAGATGACGGTACGTTCCGGCAGGCCCTTTGCCCTGGCGGTTCGGATGTAGTCATCGCGCATGACTTGCAACAGGCTGGCCCGCGTTAGACGCGCGATCCCGGCGCTCATGCCGGTGCCGAGTGTGAAGACAGGCATTATGGCATGGCTGATGTACCGCCATGAGAATAGGACGTTCAGCGGCGGTATCCAGACGCCCGGCTCTGACCCCCAGAAGGCGACCGGTAACCATTGGAGTTTGACGGCGAAGATCAGGATCAGGACCGGGCCGAGTACGATACTGGGGATCGAGCGGCCCAGTACGGCAAAGAAGGTGGCGGTATAGTCTATCAGGGAGTTGTGATATACCGCTGCCAGTACTCCAAGCGGGATGCCTAACCCGAATCCGAGCATTACTGCCATTATCCCCACTTGCATTGAGATGGGCAATTTCATGGCGATGATCTCGCTGACCGGGGTGCCCAGGTTCGTCCTGGAAAGTGAGGGGCCAAAGTTGCCCCGCAGCAGGTTGACCACGTAGTTGAAGAATTGGATCAGCAGGGGTTTATCGAGGCCGAACTGTTGTTCCAGGGCCGCTACTGCTCGCTCGTCGCGCTGTTTGGTCCCCACGAAATCGAACGGGCCGCCGGGAACTGCGCGGATCAGGGCAAAGGCGGCAAATGTGATCGCCAGCAAAACCGGTATCCCGGCCAGGACGCGCCTGATTATGTATTTGACCATGCTGGTGCCGCCAAGTGCCCGGACTATTGCATCTGCTATTCTAAGTGCGACTCCCTTTACCGCTTCCAGAAAACCGGACATTGTTTCACTCCTGACTATTCACCCCGCCCTTTTAGGTTATATCAACCTATGGCAGGCAGCCCAGTGACCAGGCGAGACTTCGACAAACGGTGGCTCGGTTTCGAAGCAGATGTCCATTGCCACCGGGCAGCGGGTGCAGAAGTTACAGCCTTTTGGTGGGTTGGCAGGGCTGGGGACATCGCCTTTGAGGATGATGCGCTGGCGTTTCTTTTCGACCACCGGGTCCGGAACCGGCACCGCCGATAGCAACGCCTGGGTATAGGGCTGGAGCGGGTTGGTGTAAAGTTCCTCGCTTTCTGCCAGCTCCACGATCTTGCCCAGGTACATCACTGCAACCCGGTCGCA
Organism: Ardenticatenia bacterium; assembly: GCA_027069285.1. GTDB lineage: Bacteria > Chloroflexota > Anaerolineae > Aggregatilineales > JALXEW01 > JALXEW01. The sequence goes on from JALXEW010000269.1 coordinate 5,487, forward strand.
GATGTGGCGCACCATGCTCAGGTCATGGGCTATGAAGAGGTATGTGAGGCCGAGGTCTTTTTGAAGGTCTTGCAACAGGTTAACGACCTGGGCTTGAATGGATACGTCAAGCGCCGAAATCGGTTCGTCGGCCACAATAAATGACGGGTTCAATGCCAATGCGCGTGCTACTCCGATTCGTTGCCTTTGGCCGCCGGAGAATTCGTGAGGGTAACGGTTGATGAAGTAGGAGTTGAGGCCGACCAGTTCCAATAGCTCCTGAACCCGCTTTATCAGCTCTTTGCCCCTGGCCACTTTGTGGACTTCCAGCGGCTCGCCAATGATGCGCCCAACGGTCATGCGCGGGTTGAGCGAGGCGTACGGGTCCTGGAATATCATCTGCATCCTGCGGCGCATGTGGCGCAATTCGCTGCCTTTGAGGGTGGTCAGCTCCACTCCCTCGAATATCACGCTTCCCGCTGTCGGGCGGTATAGTTGCAGGATGGTGCGACCGGTGGTGGATTTGCCGCAACCGCTCTCCCCTACCAGCCCCAGGGTCTCACCCTTGTAGATGAAGAAGTCCAACCCGTCGACGGCTTTGATGGCACCCACTTCCCTTTGGAACAGGATGCCGGCGTTGATCGGGAAGTATTTCTTGAGTCCGCGTACTTCCAGCAGGACTTCGCGGCCCATGTCCTGCCCGGCCATCGCGGGTCTCCCGTTACCATCAGCCATGAGCGACTTCCTCCCGTTCTCGCACGTCCACCCAACATGCTACCATGTGCTCTTCGCTATCAGGAGCCGGCTCCAGCGGTGGGTTCTCCTTCAAGCATTTGTCTATACGGTATGCGCATCTGGGCGCAAACGGACAGCCAGGCGGCAATTGTAGCAGGTCGGGCGGGGAGCCTTCGATTGAGTAGAGCCTATCACGCTTCTGATCCAGGCGCGGTAGCGAGCCAAGCAGGCCGATGGTATAGGGGTGTCTGGTATCGTGGAACAGGTCCTCTGCAGGTGCCCTCTCGACTACGAATCCGGCGTACATGACCTGGATCTTATCCGCCAGCCCGGCTACGACGCCCAGGTCATGTGTGATCCATATAACTGCCATTCCGATCTTATCGCGCAGGCGTCGCACCAGGTCCACGATCTGGGCCTGGATTGTGACGTCAAGCGCGGTGGTTGGCTCGTCGGCGATCAGCAGTTGGGGGTTACACGAGAGGGCCATAGCTATCATGGCCCGCTGGCGCATCCCACCGGAGAATTGGTGTGGGTAGTCATCGATTCTCTGATCGGCCAGGGGAATGCCGACCATTGAGAGGAGTTCGATGGCACGTTGACGTGCCTGGTGGGCGTCCATGCCCTGGTGCAGTTGCAGCGCCTCGGTGATCTGACGACCGATGGTCAGTACCGGGTTCAGCGATGTCATCGGGTCTTGGAAGATCATCGCTATTTCGGCGCCACGCACTTTTCTCATCTCTTCTGACGAGAGTTTTAGCAGGTCACGGCCTCTGAAGTATACTTCGCCGGCCTCGATCTTCCCCGGTGGATCGGGGATCAGGCCCATGATCGAGAGCGCGTGCACGCTCTTGCCGCACCCGCTTTCGCCTACCACTCCCAGCGTTTCTCCCTCGTTCAGAGTGTACGAGACGCCGTTGACGGCGTGGACCACCCCATCCTGGGTGTAGAAACGTGTGGTGAGGTTTTTGACCTCCATTAAAACGGCCAAGGCGCAAGCACTCCTTTACTAGGCGTTTTACGGGGACCAAACTACAATCAGGCGGGGCTTCAGCCTCGCCTGGCAGCGGATTTTAGACCATCTCAACCGTGAGTGCAAATTTATCCGGCCCGATCGGCAGGCTTGTAAGTCAGGCTCGCATAGCCGGCTATCCGGTATCGGGTCGGAGATGGTGTTCACGTGCTTGGTTATTTTCCCGCACATTATCGCTTAGCGCCGCCGATCAGCCGAGTTTAGCCAGTTCCTCATCTGCGATTGAGGGGTCGAGTTTGGCAAAAAGCGGCTCGGATGGGCGCAATTCCCTCCCGGCGGGCAATCGGCTCGGCTCCCAGAGGCCTTCGGCATCGCCGCGCTCATAGGTAAGCACCTGGTGTTCGCGTCCGTCGTCCTCGTATGTGCGGATCACCTGGCGCCCAAAGATGGGGCGTTCGTATCCCAGGTAGCGATGTAGCTTTTCGGCGCTAAACGGCAGGTATGGGGCAAGTAGTATTTTCAGGTTGTCTATCACCCGCAAGATGGTGTATACGGTGGTTGCGGCCTGCTGCCTATCCTCTTTGATCTGGAACCAGGGGGCTGCCTGATCCAGGTAGCGGTTGGCTTCGTGTGCCACTTCCATCGCCTTGCGGAGCGCCGCCCGGAAGTGGCACGCTCCCAATTCCGCCCCCACGGTCTTGAAGGCACCCTCTGCTTTGGCGATTATTTCTTTATCCGCCGGACGCAGCTCTCCCGGCTCCGGGACGCGGCCTTCAAAGTGTTTATGGGCGAAGCTGAGCATCCGGTTGACCAGGTTGCCCCAGGTGGCGACCAGTTCGTCGTTATTCCGCCGCACGAAGTCCCCCCAGCGGAATTCGGTATCTCGCGTTTCGGGCATGACGGAGGCGATGTAGTAGCGGATGGCATCCGGATCGTAGCGTTCGAGTAGTTTCGGCAGCCAGATCGCCCATCCTCGGCTCTTGGATGCCTGGGCGCCCTCGATGTTCATGTACTCGTTGGCGGGCACGTCGTATGGGAGCGTGAAGCTTTTGGATTCGTCATCTTCGTAAAGCCGCCCCACGCCCATCAGCTCGGCGGGCCAGATCAGGGTGTGGAATGGGATGTTATCCTTGCCGATGAAGTAGTACATTTTGGCATCGGGGTTGTACCACCAATCTTTCCAGCGTTCCGGCTCTCCCATCCGCTCGGCCCACTCGATGCTGGCCGAAAGGTAGCCCATCACGGCCTCGAACCAGACGTAGAGTCTTTTACCCTCCCAGCCATCCAGTGGTACCGGGATGCCCCATTCCAGGTCACGTGTGATGGGGCGTCCGTGCAGGCCTTGTTCGATGTATCTTTGCGAGAATTTGAGGACGTTTGGCCGCCAGTGGTCTTTACCGTGGCCGAGGTATTCGGCAAGACGATCGGCAAAGGCGGGAAGGTCGAGGAAGAAGTGCTCGGTCTCGCGCACGACCGGACGGCTGCCGTCTATTTTACTGCGGGGGTTTATCAGGTCTACGGCGTTGAGGAGGTTCCCGCAGTTGTCACACTGGTCGCCGCGAGCCTGCTCGTAGCCGCAGATGGGGCATGTGCCTTCTACGTAGCGATCCGGCAGGAAGCGACCCTCGGTCTCGCTATAGAGTTGTTTTTGTTTTTCGCGGTAGAGGTAGCCGTTTTCGAGCAGTTTCAGGAATATGTCTTGGGCCACTTTATGGTGATTCTTGGTATCGGTGTGGGTGAACAGGTCGTAGCTGATGCCGATGCGTTGTTGTGTATCCAGGAAGCGCTTGTGGTATCGCTCGAATATCTCGCGCGGTGTGACGCCTTCTTTATCGGCGGCGAGCGAGATCGGCGTGCCGTGGGAATCCGAACCCGATACCATCAGGACGTGGTTGCCCAGGAGCCGGTGATACCGGGCGAAGATGTCGGCGGGGAGATATGCGCCGGCCAGGTGGCCGACATGCAGGTCGCCGTTGGCGTAGGGCCAGGCGATGGAGACATGTATGTACTCGGCCATTGCAGCTCCTCCTCATTAAAGTAAAACCGCCGGCGGAGCCGACGGTTTCTCTTCTGTGCCGTGGGTTGCCCGCTACCGGACGGGGAGCGGCCAACCGTCGCCCAGGCCCGACTCCGGGTGTTGCCCAGGCCACGGCAGGCCGGACATCATGCCCATCATTACAGCGGACAGTGTTTTCATTGACCTACCCACATTATGCAGGCGCTTCCTCGGTGAAATCCTACCATGTGCGTCCACAGTATGCAAAAATTCCGGGGGCCTTCCCCCAGGATGGGATTTTTTCAGGCCGGGTTCCCACACTCGAATCGGGTTTAATTCTCGAAACTGCCACGCAGCTGGGCGGTGTAGAGCCGGTAGTAATGTCCTCTGGCGGCCAGCAGTTCCTCATGGGTGCCGCGTTCGACTATTTTGCCGTGATCCATGACGATGACTTGATCGGCTCGGATGATGGTGCTCAGCCGGTGCGCTATTATGAAAGCGGTGCGACCGCTCAGGAGTTTTTCCAAAGCGGCCTGCATCTGCAACTCGGTGATGGTATCCACGCTGCTGGTGGCCTCGTCCAGCACCAGGATGGCCGGATCGGCGAGTAATGCCCGCGTGAATGAGATCAGTTGCCGCTGCCCGGTGCTGAGCCTGGAGCCGCCTTCTTCGACTTCGGTATCGTAGCCTTTCGGGAGTTTGACGATGAAGTCATGGGCGCCGGTTTCACGCGCCGCCGCTTCGATCTCCTCGTCGGTGGCATCCAGCCGCCCGTAGCGCAGGTTCTCGCGGATCGTGGTGGCAAATAGCCCGGTATCCTGCGGCACCCATGCCATTTGATCCCGCACCGACTTCAGCGTGACGGTTGATATATCCACGCCATCGAATAGTATCTGCCCGCTTTGGGGTTCGTAGAAGCGGCCCAGCAGGCGTACCAGGGTGCTTTTACCGGCGCCTGTATGGCCCACCAGCGCCACGGTCTGGCCAGGTTCGACTTTGAGGCTCACGTCCTGCAGGACATCCGTCATCTCATCGGCTTCCGCCGCGACCGACGGGTGCGAGCCGTTTTTCCCATCCGCCCCCTCACGTATGGCTTCCGGCCTGCTATAGTGGAAGCTGACGTCACGCATTTCGACCGAGCCTTTGATGCGTGGCAATGGTTTGGCACCGGGCTTATCTTTGATCTCCGGCTCGGTATCCAGGACGTTCAGGATTCGCTCGGTGGCGGCTGCTGCGGCCTGGAGTTGATCCATGCGCATGGCCAGGTCGCGGATCGGGTTGAAGAATCGGTTGAGGAAGAGCAGGAACGCTGCCAGTGTGCCCGCGCTGAGCTGCCCTTCCAGCACGCGCATACCACCGAATCCGACCACTATCGCCATGCCGATGTATGAGATCAGGTCAACGCCTGGGAAGAACATGGAGGCGAGTCGGTCGGCGGCCAGGCTGGCTTTCAGCTCGTCGGTGGCGGCCTCTCGGAAGCGCACTCTTTCGCGATATTCGCGCACGAATGCCTGAACCACACGCATCCCGGCCAGGCTTTCCTGCAAGGTGGCCGAGAGTTTGCCCACGGCTTTGCGCACGGCCCTGTATTTTTCCGCCGCCCGGCGCCGCCACCAGATGGTGAGCGCGATCATCATCGGCATTACGATCAGGGTCAGCAGGGCCAATGCCCAGTCGTAAAGCAGCATGGCGGCGATTATCCCGACCAGGGTCAGCACGTTGGCGATGGTATTGACCACGGCCCAGGTGACGAAGTTTTGCAGCGCGTTGCTATCCTCGGTGATCCTGGCCATCATGTCGCCAACCCGATGGTGATCGTAGTACGACATGCTCAGGTCGAGGTATTTGTAGAAGATGCGCCTGCGGATCTCCATCACCGCGTTCTGGCCGATCCAGACCATGTTGAAGAGTTGGAATCGCAGGCCGACTTTTTCGGCCAGGTTCACGGCCATGTAGAGGATGCTGTAGAGTAAGAGGGCATCATAGTCGGCGGCGACCAATCCCTCGTCTATCGCCTTCTGCACCAGGACGGGCGATACCAGCATCGCCGCAGTGGTCAGCAGCATCAGGATAAGCACGCCGACCATCCGCCTGGAGTAGGGCCTGATGAATTCCAGCAGCCGGCCTAATGTTTCGGTGATCGGGCGTTCCAGTTTTTCGTCATCGTAAACGCGCATGTGGCGGCTCATGGCACTTCTCCGTTCATCCCATCAGGGGGCCGCCTTTGAGCGGCGGCGGGGACGTATGGCCGGCGGGAGG
>JALXEW010000270.1 GCA_027069285.1 Ardenticatenia bacterium
GCCAATAGACCTCAAGTTAACCGGTTACCTCTTCCTGCTCAGCACCGAGGAGGAGCTGGAGAACTTCCGCAAAAGCGTGGCCTTGCAGAATTCACTTGGCGTCGCCAGCCGGATGCTGACCGTGGACGAGATCGCCGAACGGGTTCCGCTGCTCAATCTTGAGGGCATCATCGGCGGCGCGTTCCACGATAAGGATGGCACCGCCGACCCATCAAGCGTGGTGCAGGGCTACGTCAGGGGCGCCCGCAGATTGGGCGCGAAATTACTCACCGACGTGACCGTGACCGACATTATCGTCGAAAATGAGCACATCACCGCCGTGGAGACAAATAAAGGTCGCATCAGCACCCCGGTTGTCGTCAACGCTGCAGGCCCGTGGGCCGCTCAGATCGGGAAAATGGCCGGTGTTGACCTGCCCATCGCCCCGGAAAAGCAACAGATCGTGGTGACCGCCCCACTGCCGGAGGTACCGGACGATTTCCCATTCGTCATAGATTTCCACCAGCGGCTCTACTTCCACCGTGAGGGCGAGGGCTTGCTGACCGGCCAGTCGATGGTCGGGCGCCCGTCCACTTTTGACCAGACGGTAGACCAGGATTGGACGGCTTATCACCTGGGTAACGCCATGAGACGGTTGCCGCTGCTGGAAAAAGCTTCCGTCCTCACACAGTGGGCCGGGCTTTACGAGAATACCCCGGATGCGCACCCGATCATAGGGCAGGCGGGGGTTGATGGTTTCTACGTGGTGGCAGGATTCAGCGGACATGGCTTCATGCACGGGCCTATTGCCGGGCTACTGATGTCCGAGTTGATCCTGGACGGCCATGCCCATACGGTTGACATATCGGCGCTCCGTTGGGAGCGATTCGCGGAAGGCACCATGACAGAGTTCAACGTGGTGTGAGAGTGCGGGTTTTCCTGACGTTTTTGGGATGTCGGCTGAATCAGAGTGAGATCGAGGGCATGGCTCGGCAACTTGCCGTGCTGGGCCATGAGATCGTCGATTCGCCGGCGGATGCCGATTTGTGCATAGTGAACACCTGCGCCGTCACCGCCGAGGCCGAGCGTAAGAGCCGACAACTCATCAGACGTCTGCACCGGGCCAACCCAGAGGCAGAGATCGCAGTCACCGGCTGCTATGCCCATCTTGCTCCGGCTGCCCTGGCCGGACTTCCGGGCGTAGTCCGCGTGGCTGATAACGTCGAAAAGGCCTCGCTTGTCTCCGCCATCACCGGGGACGAGCCGCCGCCGGAGCACGCCGCCTGGCCTGGAGACTGGGCGCCCGGCGAGATGGGGCGCACACGGGCTTTCGTCCGCGTGCAGACCGGTTGTGATAATCATTGCACATTTTGTGTCACCCGCCTGGCCCGTGGGCGCGGGGTCAGCAGGCCACTGGATGAGATCATCTCCGAGGTACGTGGATTTGTCGAGGCCGGGTATCGAGAAGTGGTCTTGACCGGCGTCAACCTGGGCGCATATGGCCGCGACCTGAAGATCGAGCACGGCTTGACCGATCTTGTAGCCGAGATACTGGTCAGGACAGGTGTTGAGCGGCTACGTCTCTCATCGCTTGAGCCGTGGGAGCTTGATGAGCGGTTCCTCGGGCTATGGTCTGATCCCAGGCTCTGTCCGCACCTGCATCTCCCACTGCAGAGCGGGTCGGCGAGCGTACTCAGGCGTATGGCCCGCAGGACTACACCCGATGAATTTCGCCGGATCGTCGAGGCTGCGCGTGCCGTCATCCCGGACCTGGCCGTGAGTACCGACGTGATGGTGGCCTTCCCAGGCGAGACCGAGGATGAGTTCGCCGAGAGCCTGGAGTTCGTAGAGTCTATCGGGTTCTCCCGCATACACGTATTTCGTTATTCGCCCAGGCCGGGTACTGCTGCCGCACGGTTGCCCGGCAGAATTCCACCGGATGTGGCCCACGAGCGATTGGAGCGCATGTTAGCCGTGGCGCGGGAAAGTGCCGACCGGTTCCGCCAGCGATTCATCGGGCGCGTGATGGATGTGCTTTGGGAAAAGGCCCGTCCCCATGAATCGGGCCGATGGGAATACCACGGACTGACCGGGAACTACATCCGCGTGCGGACTGTAACTTCTGAACGGATTACCAATTCAATTACACCGACGTTGTTGCTTGGGCTTGAGGGTGAGCTTATGCGCGGCGAAGTGACCGTGCCGGAGGGGGATAGACGGGAGCACACCGTCAAGCGGTAGCGCTCGCTATTGGGCTTCCATTGCCTTTAGAGCGTATTCCAGGTCGTCGGCCAGTTCCCCGGCACTTTGGTATCGCTCATCCGGGTCTTTTGCCAGCGCCTTTGAGAGCACCTGCGATACGGATTCCGGCAGGTCGGGGCGATATTCTCGTGGGTCTGGGGGCGGCTGCTGAAGGTGCGCGAAGATGACGACTGCCGGGTTGCTCCCCTCGAACGGCAGATGCCCGGTCAGCATCTGGTAGACTATGACGCCCAGGGAGTATATGTCGGCCCGCTCATCAACTTTGCTGGCGGCTTTGATCTGCTCCGGGGCGATATAGTCGAATGTGCCCAGGAGACCCGTCCCGGTCAGCGTGCTGGTGCCGGCTGCCATTTTGGCGATCCCAAAGTCGGTCAGGACTGCGCGATAATGCTTATCCCCTTGTGGCGAGGTCAGAGGCTCCAACATGACATTTGAAGGTTTCACATCCCTGTGGATCACCCCTTGAGAGTGAGCGTAGTCCAGGGCGTTCGCGATGTCGCGTGTGATCCACAACACCTCATTCAACGGCATCGGCCCTTGCTCTCGCATGTGCTCCGCCAGGGTTTTCCCCGCGATATATTCCATTACCATATAGTAAGTATCGCCGCTCATCCCAAAATCGAATACCGTGACGATATTAGGGTGTTTGAGTGTCGCAACCGTCTTGGCCTCACGCTCAAAGCGGCGTCTGAAGCCTTCATCGGTGGCCAGGTCTGGAGATAGCACTTTGATGGCAACATCACGTCCGAGCGTAGGATGATTGGCTTTATAGACCTCTGCCATGCCACCGCGAGCTATGAGGGATACGTCGGCATACGGGCCGATGCTGGTCTCGTGGGCCTTTGCCGACACCTGTTCCGGCTGGACGCTCACCTTCGCCGCTTTTTGCAAATTCAGCTTTATGCCGTAGACGTATCTATCTACCTTCCTTTGGAGCCAATTACGCATTGGCATGAAGAAAGCCCCGTAGATCATAGCCGCGCCCACCAGGGCCGGGCCTATGTATTCCGGGCCTAATATCAGCCTTAGCAGCACCTGCAGGCCTGCCAGGTCCACCGCGAACAGGAACAGCAGTATTATCGTCATCGCGGCATAGGTCAGACCTCTGCTGATGTAAAAATCGACCTCCCACAGCTTGTAGCGCAACATTGAGGCGCCTATTGTGACCGGAACCGCCGCCGAACTGAATACCATTACTCCTTCTGAATAAATGTCGAAGAGCCTCCACAGAGGCCCTGAATGCTCAAAGGGAAGCAGATTGGGGATCACCCACACGAGGTAGCCGATTAGGGCAATTGATAACCCGATCAGCACCCATTTCCTTTGCTGGAGTTGAGATTGGGTGAGAAGATGTCTCCGTTGCCTTTGGGATACCACTCCGAGCGCGTAGACCACCAGTGACATAAACGTCACGATTTGCCAGATGCCGATGGCCCCGATTTGCAGATTGGGAACGAAGTAGGCCAGCACCAGCGTGGATGACCAGGTGATGATCACTATCGGCGCCCATTTGGACGTGAATTTGCCATCCGGGAAGGTGTATACGAACGCGACAAAGCCGATATGCCCGATGATCTGCAGCAGTTCCACCGGTACACGGAGATCAGGGTGGGTGGCGGTCAGGGCATACATGCCGGAGTTTATCGTCCCGACGCCGAATCCGAGCAGCATCATGGATGTGAGCAGTACCAGCCAATTGTCGGACTTGCGCACAAAGAGCAGAACGGCCACGGCGGTGAATACGGATGTGCCGATCAGGTTGATCATCAGCGCTATCGCCGCCACGAATTCGGGCGAAAGCCCGATCTGCTCCCACTCTGGCCTTATGGCGCTGTGGAATTCCAGCAGCTGCTCAAACCTGGCAGGTACCGATAGCGCGAACAGTATCATCGCCAGAGCCGCGACTAGGAGCCATGTGATGCGGGCTATCAGGAGCCATCGACCGTGGATTTTATAGGTGGCCGTGGTGCCGGTAGGTTCCTGCCGTGGCGCCTCGACGGCATTCATGGGTATACTCCTCGCATCAGCACGCGAACGGTGCATATCAATTAAACCCGACCATAGTCTCGGTGGCAACTATTTGAGGAGGGTGGCATGAGTGATGATTGCCTGTTTTGTAAGATAATCTCCGGGGAGATCCAGGGGGATGTCGTCTACCAGGACGATGACGTGTACGCATTTCGGGACATCAATCCCCAGGCGCCCACGCACATCCTGATCGTGCCAAAGCGGCATATCCCCAGTATGAACGAGGCCGCATCGGGTGATGCCGAGCTTTTGGGCAAGCTCCTGCTGGCGGCGGCCAGGATCGCCAAAGACGAGGGGGTCAGTGAGGACGGATACCGATTGGTGATCAACACCAATCGCGGGGCGGGCCAATCGGTATTTCACATACACGTCCACCTGCTGGGTGGGCGTCAAATGGGATGGCCGCCCGGATGAGGCCATTATCTGCCGGTCAGCAGGCCCAGGATAGTATTGGCGATCCTGATCAGTGCCGGCGACCACTTGAACCGTAACGACCATTCAACCACGGGGTAGATGAATACCGGCGCGAGTGGTCGCAGGAGCGGGTTATTTGCCAGCTGCACCATACTTTGGGCGTCTGGCCTATCGAATATCTTGGTGCCCAGGTATGGGTCGTAATTGAAAGGGTAACCTTTCGGGCGTTGGGGCGGGTGGAACGGGTCGTTGTAGACGTTTTCGGATACGACGAGGCCATCCGCCCCCACCAGGCGCAGCTCTACCCGGTAGTGCCCATCGCGATTCAACTTCCAGCGGCGGGCATTGGTAACCTGCCTGGAGGAGTTTTCCGGCAGGTCAAGTGTCACGGCGCCCTCAGTCACGATTTGGCCGCCCTCGCTCACGCGCCAGCTTGCGGTCAGGCCGGTCAGGCTTTCAGGGGTGTCGTTGACCGCCCAGACCGCCATTGCGCGTTTCCCATCATGTTCCAGGAATATGTGCACCGGCCTGGATGCCAGTTTGAGGGCATCGTAGCCGCCTTTGGGCCTGCGCTCCGAATCCAGCACCCCGCATCCCACCTGCGGCACCAGGTCTACAAGCTGGAAGTGAATATAGCCGGCGCATGGGTTAAAGCGCATCCGCCGATAGTGCTCAACGTGATAGCGGGTTAGCTCGGCCTGGTAACGCCACATCTCCTCGATCTGGCCTTCCAGGTGCCTGGTTCGTTCCCACAGATCGGGATACTTGCGGAGCGTCTCGGCAGAAGCGGGGGTCTCCACCCCGAACTCGGTGTTAAGTCGCGCGGGGTGCTTGTAGACGTCGGTATATTTCGCGCTCCAGAACGCGCCGTAGTACGTGTGGATGTCGCCCGCACGCTTCAAGTCGAACGGCAATTGGCCGGAGCAGATGAAGACCGGACGGTCGGGGTCCTGGACCTTTGCATCTTCGTATAGCGCCGGATCGGGGTGCTTGAGCAGATTATGTCGGTTGATGGCGATCATAGTCGGCTCGTTATGGCAGCTCCAGGTGATTATGGACGGGTGGTTATAGAGGTGACGGATCATAGCCCGCTGCAGCCTCAGCGCCCGCCGCTCGAACTCGACCGTATACTCGTGCAGCCAGTTCAGCTCAAAATCCTGCCAGATCATTATCCCCATCCGGTCGCAAAGGCGGTAAAGCGGCCACGGGGAAACATGCACATGCACGCGGATCAGGTTCAGATTGGCCTCCCTGGCCAGGCGCATATCCCCGGCGAGCAAGTCCTCGGTCACGGCGGATAGGTAAGGGCCGGGCATATACGAGGTGCCGCGTATGAAGACCGGGCGTCCGTTGATACGGTACATGAACCGCGCCTTTGAACGCAGCAGCTCCACATCTCGCAGTCCGAACTCGTCCTCGTGTCGGTCGTGGACTCGTCCACGTTCGTCGCGCATCTCGACCGTCAGGCGGTATAGCGGACTTTCCCCCTGATCCCAGGGCCACCATAATCTCGGTTCCGCCAGTCGGAATGAGTGCGAGATCGTATGCCGTCCAGGTGGTAAATTGACTTCGAGCGTTCCCTCCCAGCCGGGAGCGTCATGTGTGAGGCAAATCGCGCGGAGTGATAACGTGAGGTGCCGGTCGGCTCCGGTTGCGTTCTCGATCTCGATCCGCACGTTGACCGTCCCATTTGCCCGCCCGCGTATGAGCACGCTCTCGATGCTCATGCCGTCGTCGAGCACCAGCCACGTTGGGCGCCATATCCCGATGGGGTTCACATTCGGTGGGATCACCCCCTCGGCGTGCTCATATAGCCCCTTGACCATCCCACGCAGTACCCAATCAACCGGGTTGGTTGCAAAGGGGGTAGGGGGATCCCAGGGCGAGGTGACGCGGACGGCCAGTGAGTTCTCACCCGGATGCACCAAGTCCGTCACGTCCAGGTGGAACGGGTCGAAAGCCCCCTCATGCTCACCGGCGAATATCCCGTTGAGCCAAACCTGGGCGTAATAGTCCACTCCCTCGAATAGCAGCCGGACGCGGGAAAAGCCCCTATCCGGCAAGTGGAACGTGCGCCGATATATCCATGCCTGCTCGTTGATCTTGCGGAGGTGGTCGCCCCAATATGGGCGGTCGGGGTAGAGGTGCAGTTGCAGATGGATGGCTTCTGGCACCTCATCCCATGAGCTGATGTCCACGTCCCGCGCCACCAACCTGGCGGGATCGGCCTCGAGGGGCACCGGGTGGAGCCGCCAGGGGCCTCCCAACCGGCGGCGAATCGGGAATGGCAGATCGTCGCCACTCATGCGGATCACCTCGTGCTACGGGAGTGTGGGGTAAGCCGGTATGCCCAAAGCATCCAGGGCGGCCACCAACGCCGGGGCGATCACGAGCGCCGGCAGGAAATTCGCCACACGGGGCTTCTTGATCTCCAGCAGCACCATTGCCAGGCCCAGCAGTATGATCCCCCCGGTGGCGGTCATTTCCACCGTCATCGTCTGCGTCATAAAGGAGCCGGCCAGGTGTCCCGCCAGGCTGAGGGAACCTTGAACCAGCAGGACGGTGACTATCGAAAACGCCACCCCGATCCCAAGCGAGGCCGCGAAAGCCATCGAAGCGAAACCGTCCAGCACCGATTTGATCGCCAGGTATCGGTAATCGCCGGTCATCCCATCCTGGATGCTGCCGAGCACCGTCAGCGGGCCTACGCAGAATACCAGACTCGACGTGACGAAGCCGGTGATAAAGCGCTCGCGTGCCGACCCTGGCTCCCCGCCTGCGAATCGCTTATGGAGCCATGCGCCCAGCCGATCCAGCCCCGCCTCCAGCCCGATCATCTCGCCGACTATAACCCCTATCAAAATGCTGAAGAGCGGGATCAGGATGTTGCCGGTTTCCATTGCGTTTTGCATCCCCACCGTGAGCGTGATCAGGCCCAGTCCGGTCACAACCGAGCCTCGCAGTTCCTCGGATAGTCGCCCGCCTATCATCAGGCCCAATGCGCTGCCTATCGCCACGGTCAGGACGTTGAGCACGGTTCCGGTCATGCTCTTTCCCTCACGCGGTGTACCTTCAGGAAGTTAGTGCGTCCGCCGCCACCCACCGGTACCCCGGCGGTGATGACCAGCAGATCGCCGGGCTTGACCAGGTTGGCCTTTTCCGCTGCCTCCACCACAGTCTCGATCATCGCATCAGTATCGGCGAATTCTCTGACCAACATCGGCATCACGCCCCATACCAGCGCCAGTCGGTGATAAGTGCTGCCATTCGGCGTGACGCCCAAGATCGGTATATGTGGCCGCTCCCTGGCGACCTGTCTGGCGGTATAGCCAGACCAGGTTGTGGTCACTATCAACCTGGCGCCGACGGCATGGGCGACCTCGGTCGTCGCGGCGCTGATGGCCTTGGTGACCACATGCGGGGTGATGGATGGAGATGCGTTGCCGATGTCGAAGTGCGGTCTATACGGCATTGCCTCCTCGGTGATATGTGCGATCCGTGCCATCATCTGCACCGACTCGACGGGGTATTCGCCGATTGCGGTTTCGCCGGAAAGCATCACCGCGTCGGTGCCGTCCAGGATCGCGTTTGCCACGTCGCTTGCCTCGGCGCGGGTGGGCCTGGGATTGCTTATCATCGAGCTGAGCATCTGTGTGGCGGTGATGACCGGCTTGGCGGCGTGGTTACACTTGGCGATGATCTCCTTCTGGCGCAAGGGTACCTCTTCCGCCGGTATCTCGACGCCCAGGTCTCCGCGCGCGATCATGATGGCGTCGGAGACCTCCAGGATGGCATCGAAATTATCCAGGGCCTCTGGCTTCTCGATTTTGGCGATTATGGCTGCATCCCCGTCGTGGCTTTCCACCAGTTTGCGCAGCTCCAGGACATCATCTGCGGTGCGCACAAAGGAGAGCGCCAGGTAATCGGTGCCGTAGTCCAGTGCGCAGAGCGCGAACTCCTTATCCCGCTCGGTCAGGGCCGAAAGGTTAAGTTTCATGCCGGGCACCGAGATGCCCTTGCGGGACTTCAGCTCGCCGCCGACTACTACTTCGCATACCAAATCGGTCTTGGTGCGCCTGACCACGCGCAATTCGATTTTGCCGTCGTCGAGCAACATCCGGTCGCCGACTTCTGCTGCTTCGACTATCTCCGGGTGTGGCAGGTGGATTTCCCCGTCGGTTCCGGGCACATCACGCAGCGTGAGCGTGATATGCTCACCGGGTTCCAGGTGGCGCGGCTCATCGGCCACCTCGCCGATCCTCAATTTTGGCCCTTGCAGGTCGCAGATGATCGCCACCACCGCATCCTCTTCTCCGGCGACCTTGCGGATAGTCTCGATGCGGCGTTTATGCTCCTCTGGAGTTCCGTGCGAGAAGTTTATCCGCGCCACATCCATCCCGGCACGGATCATGGCCCTTATCGTCTCCTCGTCTTCTGATGCGGGGCCGATGGTACAGACTATCTTGGTGCGGATCACGCCGTTTTCTCCCCCTGATCAACCCCGCCGTCATGGCGGATGGTTCGCATATTGGCTTTGGGGGCGCCCCGGAATGTGATCTCCAGGGCGCCCCTTGTGGCCTCGGCAGCCGTTTAGATGTCCCTTGCCAGGTTGGCGAAGGCGTTCATACCGGCATATTCGGCGGCGTCGCCCAACTCCTCTTCGATGCGGAGCAGTTGGTTATACTTGGCAACCCTGTCGGAACGGGCAGGGGCGCCGGTCTTGATCTGTCCGGCGTTTAGCGCCACGACCAGATCGGAGATGGTGGAGTCCTCGGTCTCGCCGCTGCGGTGGCTGACGATGGCAGTCCAGCCGTGCCTGTGGCTGAGCCTGACGGCGGCCATTGCCTCGGTCAGCGTCCCGATCTGGTTGACCTTGCAGAGCAAGGCGTTGCACGATCGTTCGCGGATCGCCCGCTTGACCCTTTCGACATTGGTCACCAGCAAGTCGTCGCCCACTATCTGGATGCGATCGCCCAGGCGCTCGGTCATCAACTTCCACGTGTCCCAGTCATCCTCGGCCAGCCCATCCTCGATCGAGATGATCGGGTACTTATTCACCCAGTCGGCATAGAACTCGACCATCTCCTCTCCGGTAAGCTCGCGGCCTTCCTTCTTGAGTTGGTACCTGCCGTCTTTGAATATCTCACTGGCGGCGGGATCGAGTGCGATGTAGACCTGCTCGCCGGGTTTATAGCCGGCCTGCTCGATGGCTTCCAGGATCACCTCGATGGCCTCCTCGTTGGAACTGAGGCTCGGTGCGAACCCGCCCTCGTCGCCAACTGTGGTGCGGTAGCCCTTACCCTTAAGCACCGATTTGAGGGCGTGGTATATCTCGGAACCCCAGCGGAGTGCCTCGCGGAAGCTTTCGGCGCCGACCGGCATGATCATGAACTCCTGTAGGTCGGTGCTATCGGCGGCGTGCTTGCCCCCATTGAGGATGTTCATCATCGGCACCGGCAACACATGGGCGTTGGGGCCACCCACATAGCGGAACAGGGGCAGTTCCGAGGATTCGGCTGCGGCACGCGCCACCGCCAGGGAAACCCCCAGAATGGCATTGGCGCCCAATCGGCTCTTGTTGGGAGTGCCATCCAGTTCGATCATGGCATTGTCGATGCCGATCTGATCCAGCGCATCCATTTCGTGCAGTTCGTCGGCAATCTCGGTATTCACGTTTTCAACGGCCTTCAGAACACCCTTGCCGCCATAGGCAGGGCCTCCGTCGCGCAACTCCACCGCCTCGTGGGCACCGGTCGAAGCGCCCGAAGGCACGGCAGCGCGACCAAAACTTCCATCATCCAGCACCACATCCACTTCCACGGTCGGGTTCCCCCGGCTGTCATAGATCTGGCGGGCGGCAACATCGATAATGGCGGACATGAAATCAGAATCCTTTGCTTCGAACGTGATATCTGCTTGATACGCCTCCCGCATCCGAAAGGAAAGGGGTGCAAAAGGCAATACATCAGCTCCCACCGGAGCCGGAAAACCTCCGGCGCCGGCAAAAAAGGAAATCAGACCCGGGTGGTACGCAGATAGGGCTTGATGGTCGTAAAACCCTGCGGGAAGAGATCCTTCGCCTCTTCATCGCTCACGCTGGGCGGAATGATCACCTCGTCGCCCGGCTTCCAGTCCGCCGGCGTGGCAACGGTCTTGGCATCGGCAAGCTGCAACGCATCAATGACACGCAGGATTTCATCAAAGTTGCGCCCCACATTCATCGGGTAGGTCATGGTCAGGCGCACCTTCCTGTTCGGATCGATGATGAACACCGAACGCACCGCCTGGTTGGGATTTTCCCCGGGATGGATCATTTCATAAAGGTCGGCAATGTCCATGTTCTTGTCGGCAACAATGGGAAATTCCAGATCCGTGTGCTGGGTTTCATTCACATCCTTGATCCAGGTGAGATGCTCCTCGACCGTATCCGTGGACAGACCCAGCGGCTTGACATTGCGCTTGGCAAATTCTTCTGCCAGTTGCGCCGTCCGCCCCATTTCGGTGGTGCAGACCGGGGTGAAATCCGCCGGATGGGAGAAGAAGAACACCCAGGAATCACCGATCCAGTCGTGAAAATGAATGGTTCCCTTGGTGGTGTTGATGGTGAAATCGGGGGCAGTTTGCCCGATGAGTACAGACATGGAATCGTTCCTTTGTGCAAGATAAAGTAGCGCGTGTGAGACGAATTGAACCGGAAGCGGAGTGAAACACATCC
>JALXEW010000271.1 GCA_027069285.1 Ardenticatenia bacterium
TCATACGCCAACCGGTCATCCCGCCGATGGGTCAGGCCAAAAGCGCCCTCTGGATATACAAGCAGCTTGGCGAACGGCTCGGCCTGGGTGAGTACTTCCAGTACGAGGACGAGGAGGACTACATAAGGTACCAGATCGAGCCGCTGGGGATCGACCTGGAAAGCCTCAAACAAGTCGGCTATGCCGAAGTCGAACTGCCGCCAAAGCCGGAGGAGCGTCGCTGGAACACACCAAGCGGCAAGATCGAACTGGCATCCGAGCAGCTGCGCGATCAGGGATACCCGGCTGTGCCCGTTTGGGAACCTCCGATGGAGCCACCTCCGGGCCGCTTCTACCTGCTGACCGGCAAAGTCGGCCAACATACCCAATTTGCAACCCAGAACAACCTCTATCTCCACGAGGTTTACCCCAGGAACCGGCTTTGGATACATCCGGAACCGGCGTCCGAACTTGGGATACGCGATGGCGATACAGTTGTCGTGACCAGTGACGCCGGTGAAGTCACCATCGAAGCGTTCGTCACCGAGGGGATCAGGCCGGATTGCGTCTACATGGCGCCTGGGTTCGGACATCGCAGCCGGGGCCTGCGGGTGGCATACGATCAGGGCGCGAGCGATAGCGACCTGCACCTTACCTACACCGACCCGATAAGCGGCAGCCAGGCGCTGACGCAAACCTTCGTCACCGTCCGCCCGGCGAGGGAGGTGTGAGATGCCCACCGTCAAACGTTACGCATTCGTGATCGATCCCAGACGATGTATAGACTGCCGGGCGTGCCTGGTCGCCTGCCGTGCCGAATGGAATGTGCCGTTGGGCCACACACGGATATGGGTACACGATGGCGGCGTCAAGGGCACCTTCCCGGACCTTTATAGGGAATTCGTCCCCCATCAGTGCCATCACTGCGCAGACCCCTGGTGTGTGCAGGCCTGCCCGACCGGTGCCACCTATCAGCGTGAAGACGGCATCGTTATGATAGACGAGGAGGCCTGTATCGGCTGCGGCCTATGCGTCAACGCCTGCCCGTATGGTGCCAGATTCCGCAACCCGGAAACCGGCAAGGCCGAAAAATGCTCTGCCTGCTTCCACCGTGTGGATCAGGGCGAACTCCCCGCGTGCGTAGCCACCTGTGTGGGTGGCGCCAGGATGTTTGGCGACCTCAACGACCCCGAAAGCGAAGTATCTAAGGCCATTAAAGGTAGGCGCGTCTACCGCCTGATCACCGATGAAGTTGATACTCAGCCGATGACGTTATACCTGGCGCCGATCGAGAGCGAGGGGGTATACCCCCGGCCACCGGAGCCACTCCCGGCGGAGACTTTTTGGAAGCGGGTGGCTCTACCCCTGGTGAAGGGCGCCATTGCTGCCACATTCCTGGCCCAGGCGGGCGCGTTCCTGCTTCAGCTTCTGAAGGGCGAGGACGAATTCGAGGAGGCGTGAATGTCCGGCGAGATGCTAACCGTTGAGCAGCGCGAGCGGCTACGCAAGCAGATGCTGACCAAGCACTACCTTGCCAGCATCCTGACGCATTGGTTTAACGCGGCCAGCTGGATATTCCTGCTGAGCACCGGTCTGGGCATACTTCTGAGCAAGACGTATGACTTTACGCCGCCGGGCTGGAACGAATTGATGCGCTCGATATTCGGTGGCCTGGCCCCGCTCATACATTGGCACGAGGTGATGGGGCAGATATGGCTCTTCGTCCTGTCCTTTAACGTCTTCTTCGGGTTCCGTAAATACTTCATGCCGTTTGTGGCGCACAGGATGTGGATGACCAAAGACGATTTCACCTGGCTCAAGCTCAAGCTGCCCCATATGCTCGGATTCGACGTGGAACTCCCACCGCAGGATGAGTACAACGGCGGGCAAAAACTCTTCCTCTACGCCGTTGTGGTTGGCACGGTCGTGATCGGCGTCACCGGCCTGATCATGACATATTCCGAACTCATCCCGATCGAATACCAGTGGGTGATCCAGTGGGCCATGCCGATTCACTTCGTTGCCGTGGGCCTGGTATTCGCCGGGGTGATCATCCATGTCTACATGGGCGCGGTGATGCCCGAAGAGCGCTCGGCCTTCTTTTCCATGTTCACCGGCAAGGTTAACGGCCTTTATGCGTACCTGCACCATCGCAAATGGTACGAGCGCAAGATGGCCGAAAAAGCCGCCTGGGAGGCCAGGTACCGGGCCGAGATGGACGCCAAACTGGGCGATCCGCTTATGGGGGCCGAGGAGACCCCAACAGACTGAAGAAATTCACCCGGTTGGTTCATGCGGAGAGCCTCCCGCAGGCCGCACACCTGCGGGGGGCGTTTTTTATGCCGATCAGGCGCGAAAGACCGGATTTCCGTATAATGATGGTAGTTTCTGACCGATGCCGCGAGAAGGAGATGGAATTGTGACTTACCACCGGGAATCGTACGAGGATGGCTATGGGGAAGCCGGAGTTGGGAATGTTAGTGGGGATGAAGTGTACCGCGCCATCCTGGAGAATATGAGCGAGGCCGTGATGGTTTGTGATATGTCCGGCCATATCGTGTACATGAATCCGGCAGCCGAGAAATTATTGGATACCGGGCTGGAGGAGGCCAAAGGCAGATTATGTGATGAACTTCTCCCTTGCGAGGAGCCGGACCTGGGTGTGCATGAGGGCGGCTGCCCGGTAGAGGGCCTACTATCCGGGGAGATGGGTCTTTTCAGGCGCGAATGCAAGCTATTCCGGCAAGATGGCAGCGTTTTGGATTTGCAAATATCCCACGTCCCCTTGAGGACAGGGGGTGAAGTCTCCGGCATAGTATCGGTGATCGAAGACATCACCCACATGAAACTGGTGGAACGCACATACATAAACACCATAGAGGCCCTGGGCAGAAGTGAAAGACGCTACCGGCTGCTTTTCGACTCCGCGCCTGATGGCGTGTGTATAATGGACACCGACGGAAACATAGTGGAGTGTAACCTGAGCGAGTCCAGGATATACGGTAGGCCGGCCTTTGAGCTGGCCGGGAGGAACATATTTGACCTGGTAGAAGAGGACTCGGTTGCAACCTTACGGAAGAGCCTGGAAAAAGTGCGGCGCTTGGAATCCGCTGAGGGCGAATTTAAAGTACTCCGCCCGGATGGTGGGAGGGCCGTCGTCTGGCATAAATGGATACCGCTTCGGAGCCGTGGGGGTGAGCTGGAGGGAGTCCTATCGTACGACCGGGACGTCACCGAGCTAAAGAAGATGGAAATGTACATGCTGAGAACGGAGCGCCTGGCCGCGATGGGACGCCTGGCGGCAGCACTGGCACACGAGATAAACAACCCGCTTCAGGCCATCGCCAGCAGCCTGGAGCTGGTGCTGGACTTTCCGTTGGACGAGGGGGAAAAGCTGGAGTACCTGAAGGCCATCAGGAGCGAGATAGAGCGGCTGATCAAGATAACATCCAGGGTGTTGGAATTCGCGCGACCACCGCAGTTCGAATTGAAGCCGACCGATGTAGTCGAGACCGTGCACTATGCCCTCTCATTAGCCGGTCGGAAATATCATGTTGTGGCGGATGACTCCACAATGCAGGTGGAGCCTACGGATGTGGCCGAAACGGTGTATTACGTCCTGGCATTGGCGGGGAAGCAGCTGGAACACAGCCGGATACACGTTATCACCAACCTACCGGATTCGTTACCGGCTGTGCTTGCCTCACGTGATCATCTGGCGCAGGTGTTCCTCAACCTGATAATCAATGCTATGGAGGCCATGCCGGATGGCGGCGAGTTGAGGATAAGGGCTACCAGAACCGATGGGCAGGTGGAGATCACCTTTGCCGATACCGGTCCAGGCATCCCGCCGGATGCGTTAGATGCTGTGTTTGAGCCATTTTACACCACGAAGGAGGGCGGAACCGGCTTGGGGCTTTCGATAAGCCACAAGATCATCCAGATGCATGGTGGCACGATCTCGGCATCCAACTCGCCCGACGGAGGGGCAGTTATCACTGTGAGAATCCCCGTGGCAGGGGGGACGGAGCGAGATGAGGAGGCCTGATGGGCGTTGATTCCCCAATACCGCAAGCAAGCATATTAATAGTCGACGATGAGCCTGCGGCCCGTTCGGCATTGGTCAAAGCATTGGGCATCATGGGTTATCGTGTGGCAGAGGCACATTCGGGTGAGGACGCCCTGGGTAAATTGGCCGAGTCGGAGTATGATCTGATGTTGCTGGATTTACGCCTGCCGGATATAGACGGTACCGAGGTGATGCGCCGTGTGCAGGAGGCACATCCGGACCTGCCGGTGATAGTGTTCACCGGCCACGCATCACTGGAAAGCGCGATAGAGGCGGTCAGGGCCGGAGCGGTAGACTATTTGGTGAAGCCCTGTAGCCTCCGTGAGATACAGGTTGCGATCTCGCGTGCCTTATGGCAAAGACTGGGGCACCTCCGATGGCAGGGCCTGGTGAGCGTGTTGGCCGAAGCCCTGGAAGATCTCCGGGTGGAATACGAAGGGGTCTACGGGGGCACGATTGAGCGACCGGCGCATATCTTACAGTGTGGTTCGGTCACGCTGGATACCGAGAAGCGGCTGGTATTGGTAAGAGGAGGTGAACTCGGCAGCGCCGAACTGACATCCGGCGAGGCATCCTTGCTTGCTCAATTCATGCGCAATCCAGAGACAGTGCTATCATGTCGAGAGCTTGCCAGAGAGGCGCTCGGATATGATGTGACCGAGCGGGAAGCACAGGAGATAGTACGCCCTCACATATCGCGTCTCCGCAAGAAGATCGAACCCGACCCTGCGAATCCCCGTATAATCCGCACGGTGCGTGGTAAAGGGTACCTCTTTTCCTGCGCAGACCTGCGGCCCCCGGAATTAAGCTCTGACCGGCGCGACACCAGAGCGTGAAATCAATATAAAACTTACAATTTCATAACGGTAGTCAGATTTCATGCCTTGTTATCGGCAATGCATTGTTGTATACTAATCTTACATGGAAGGCTCGGTCCATAATAGAACCTGGTTGTTCCGTACAGCAGGGAGCATTTTGGATATGGGGCCTCGCCACATGACCGGGGCCACCGATCTTCAGATATGTGGAGAAGGCATTCCCCCACCGATCTGGATCGGACCCAACGGTGGTGAATATTTGTCTATGCGCGGATCATAAAGCAAATGTCAATTCATCTCATGGCTGGCTTTTCTGGAGGGGAGGCTGCGTTGAGCGATAATGACGCAGGATCCGCGTCCGTCATATTAGAGAGATTGCAGAGGGAGGTAGGCCCGCTACTGGTACTTCTCAGCGACTTGGACGGCAACATCATTGCCGGAGTCGGGAACCTGAAGAACCTGAACAACGAAATTGTCAACGTGCTACTCGGTAGCAGTGTCGCAGCGGTCAACGAACTGGCCAACATGCTAGGTGAGTCGAAGCCTTTCATCCGGCACTTCTACGAGGGAGAGAACTACGACATCTACGTCGCAGCTGTGGGCGAAGATATGCTACTATCTTTGGTCTTTGACCATAGCACGGCCACCAGCAGGATCGGCGCGATTCGCCTTTACATGAGGCGCGCCGTTGAGGAGTTGCGGAGCCAGGTGAAGCCGCCTTCCAGGATATTGCCCAACGGCGTAGCTTCACAGGGAGGGGGAGTGGATGACTCCCTGACGCGGATGCTCGGAGATGCGATAGATCACATGTTGGAATAATCGGCAGGGAATACCGCTGGCGTGCGTATTGGTCGGGGTTGGAGTGCAGAGCAGTACCGGGTTCGGAATGGCAGCTTCATGTAGAGCCGCCAGTCCGACGGGTGCCCCTGGGGGATATTGTGTGTCTTGCCCCTGCAGATAGCCCAGGCACAAACTTCCTCAATTTTTTCGCAAGCCAATCGCAATGATTCGTGCCGCTCACTGTGGTATCATTATGCAGGGGGATAAGGTTGGCGATGAGGAAGAAAAGAATACTGATAGTAGAAGATGAAATGAGAGTGGCGCTGGCGCTTGGGCGCGCGCTACAAGACCCATCAGGTGGCGACTATGAAGTCGAAATATGCTATAGCGCCGACGATGCGCTGATCAGATTGCGGCACGAGAAGTATGACCTCGTTATCACAGACCTGCGAATGCCCGGCTCCAGCGGCCTTGAGCTGATACGCCACGTCCGGGAGATCAGCCCGGAAACCCGTACCGTGCTCATCACGGCATTTGGCTCGCCAGAAGTCGAGGAACAAACAAAAAAGCTGGCAACCACCTACGTGACCAAGCCCTTCTCGCTCAGGGACTTTATAGCGACTGTGCACAACATCTTGAGCGAGGATGAGCAGGATATGGACGGGCGTAGGCTGCTGGTTTTGGGCGAAGAGGCCGTAAGTGCCATCGCTGCCGTGCTGAATAAACTGCGTGACGACTTGGGCGCCAGCCTGATCATGTTCAGCGACTTGAGCGGTCGTACCGTAGCTGAGGCAGGCTCTCTTCCCGGCGCCGGAGTTGATCTGGGCGCCATAAACGCACTTTTGGGCAGCAGCATGGCGGCAGCAACTGAGATGGCCAGCCTTCTGCAGGAAGGGGAAACCCTGGACCTATATTTCCACGAAGGCGATAGATACGACATCTACGCGGCTGCAGTGGGAGATGAGATGCTACTCTCGGTGTTCTTCGATCGCACAGTTGCCACGAGCAGGATAGGGATCGTCTGGCTATACATGAAACGGACAATCAGCGAATTGAGCGAAAAGCTCACATATGCCGTTGCCGATGAATCCGGCGATGGTGAGATAGACTATTCACTCGCCAACGTCCTGGGCGATGCGCTGGAAAGAGCACTTGGCGCAGACCAGTCGCCGGAAATCGGGGAAGAATGAGAACTTGGGGGAGGT
Organism: Ardenticatenia bacterium; assembly: GCA_027069285.1. Taxonomy (GTDB): domain Bacteria; phylum Chloroflexota; class Anaerolineae; order Aggregatilineales; family JALXEW01; genus JALXEW01. The sequence continues at coordinate 6,852 of JALXEW010000271.1, forward strand.
GCAATGCACACTACCGGTAGCGGGTATTCATTCGAGGAAATGGAGCGCGACTTGGACGAAATGCAGCGCTCGCTGGATGCCAGGAGCGTATTTGTGGCGGATGACGCCGGCCAGATCATCAGCCTAAGGCCGAATGACGTTGACCTGGATGTACCGGTGTTGGGCGCTCTGGCAGTAGCCAATCTGGCGGCCACACGTCAGATAGTTTACTTGGTGGACGATGGTGAGCAACCGCAATCCCAACTGCTCATCATAGAGACTCCTTCTGGCAGTGTATTACTTTGCGGAGCGGATAATATGTTATCATTGGTCGTAATCCTCCGCCCCGAAAGTCCACTGGGACTGGCCCGTTTGATGGCGCAGGAAATGACGGCTAGGATTTCCAAATTACCCTTCCCTGCCGAAAGGGATTACAGAATTGACGAAGGAGGAATTGACGAAGGAGATGAATGGTCTGAGGGGATACAAGATATAGTTGACCAATTAGGTGATATATTTAGCTGAGAAGCATAGCCTAGGACTATATCGTGGCAGATTAGGAAGTGCTGGATGTTCATAAATCGCAGACGTGGCGAAATCAACTTAAAGCTCGTTTACTATGGCCCACCCCTTTCGGGCAAAACCACTAACCTGGAGCGAATCCATGCTATGGCTCCGCCTGACATGCGGGGCCAATTGGTCTCGCTGAAAACGCATGAGGATAGAACTCTGTTTTTCGACTTCATGCAACTGGAGCTGGGGACTATAGGGGGGTTGCGGCCCAAGTTCAACCTGTACACGGTGCCAGGGCAGGTGATGTACTCGGTCACCAGGAAAATTGTCTTGCAGGGCGCAGACGGAGTTGCTTTTGTTGCCGATAGCTCTCCTGATAGAATGGAAGCAAATAAGGAATCGTGGGAACAATTGCATCAGCACCTGCAAGAGCTCCGGGTGGACCCGGATACGTTCCCCATCGTCGTACAATTCAATAAGCGCGACCTGCCCGATGCCGTGTCAATACCGGATATGAAATCCATGCTGGGGATAGATGGCACCCGACCGTGCCTGGAGGCCATAGCCATACAGAACAAAGGGGTTAAAGAAACCCTACATACACTGGTAACCACGGTTCTGAGGCAGGTCGTGGCTCGTTCAGGCACAGCGAGGTGAAATGATGACAGCATTATTCGTAGACGCCCAAAAGTTGAGAGATATACTCGCAACCCTTAATGAAGAGAGAGGATTTATAATGTCGGTTCTGACCGACGAGACCGGCCTCCCGATGGCAACTGCCGCCGCCGGAGATGAAGACCCAACCACTCAATTGGCAGCAGTTGTCCCACTGGTTCGCCACCAGGTGGAGCGGTCTAACGAGTGGATCGGGCTGAGCGACGCCAGGGAGATCATAGTCAACCATGACGACGGCACTAGGCTGGTTAGCCGTTTCTTCTCAGTTGGTGACCGGTCGTTCATCCTGGCTTGCGTGGTCCCAGATAAGAAGCCATATCGTCGGGCAATGAATAAAGCCATCACGGCCATCAAGCGTCTTTGGAGTGCCGTGCTGTCGTCGGATTCCGATGACGGCGACTGATATAGCTCGGAGGTCAGGAGATGCCACTCATCGGCAACCTTGCCGAAGTAGACATAGCCAACGTGATAGAACTTGCACGCCAGTCCGGCGAGCCGGGCCGCCTGATCATACGAGGGGCTGATGGGGAAGCCGTTATCTTCGTGGAAGACGGTGAAGTCGTACATGCCGAACTCGGATCGCGAAAAGGAGAGGAGGTCATACATGAGATCCTGGCCTGGGGTTCCGGGGAATTCGAACTCCAGTTGGGCATCCCGGCCCCGGAAAGAACTATAACCACCGGCTGGTCTGCGCTCCTGCTGGATGGGCTGCGCCGTATAGACGAAAGCGCTGCCCTGGCGGGAGAGCTGGAGATGCCGGATATTTTACAACCGCAGCAAGATGAAGGAGGTGGCAAGAAAATGGCCAAGAAACGGAGTGAAGTGCTGGCCGAGATACTAGATTCCCTTCTCGCAGGTTCCGCCGATATAAACGGCGCCATCATAGTGAGCCATGACGGCCTTGTGTTGGCTTCCAACCTGCCTCACGACGCCGACGAGGCCCGTCTGGGCGCCACTGCTGCCGCCCTGCTTGGTTTGAGCAAACGCAGCACGCCTACCCTGGGTCGTGGCGACTTCACCCAGAGCCTGATCCAGGGCACCGACGGGAACATCATCATAACCAGCGCCGGCGATCGTGCGGTGTTCATCGGCCTGACGCCGAAAGATGTGAACCTGGGCATGGTCTTCGTCGAGGCCCGTGACGCCGCAGAGCAGATCGCCAAGGCCATGGAATCGTGAGTGCGGAAGCTACCATTGCATCGTCTCGAACATCCAATGGCGTGAGCGAATACCGGAGACCGGAGGGAAGAACAGATGGCTACAGATGAGGAAAAGAAGGAAAACCTACTGCGCATGACCAAACTCGTCATCCTGGGCTTGGGTGCCGGGATATGGGACATAATCGGCGATGGGGTTATGGGCCTGAGCCGCAGCATCGGCAACCAACTACTGCCGGTGCTCGAAAAGGAAATGGGCCTGGAAATCGCCGGTGAAACCCCAGAAGATGTGCTACAGGAGGTTGGGCGTCTCCTGGTGGACGAATTCGGCTACGCCCAAGATATAGACGTCACGCGGGAAGGCGACACGATCACCGTGAAAGTGGACCGATGCGTCATCTGTCCTCGCGTGGTGGATAAGCTGAAGGAACATGGCGTCGAGCAGCCGTTCTTCCTCTGCCCGTTGGCCTGTATCGGCGGCGCCGCACTCAGTAAGATGGGTGCCAAAGCCTTGCTCAAGGTCGAACGAGAGGAAGGACCTTACTCCGTGATCCATTTCGAACTTGCGTAGTACACCGACCGGGCCGGTGGACTTTGGCCTGGGCCAGAACTGACCATGCCCGGATTTCTGGCCCCTGACCAGGCCCAGGTCGTGTCCTCCCGGCCCGGCGATGCTTGCCTTTCGCGATGAAGAATCCTATCATATTGCGCCGCAAAGATATTCTATCACATGAGCAGGCTCTTTACTGGAAAGACCTGCTCTATCGCACCGTCAAGATCGGCACGGAAGTCGAATTTGCCATGCCCAAAGGCGTTAAAAAGAAGGACTTCCTGCCGAAATTGATCGAAACCTTGCAGCCAACCCGCGACCTGGCAAACCCAGGTAGATATGGGGTCCTGGACGTCATCAGTGAACATTGCGGCATCGAGATACAGATAATAGGCCGCCTGCCATATTACCCGGCTTTGCTCGAACAGTACAAAAAGATATTCGCCCTGTTCCCGCCTGGGATACGGACCAGGCCAACGTGTGGGCTGCACTTCCACGCCCTGACCCCAGACCTTTCCGAGCCGGTCCCGGAGATCATACTCGCCAACATCTGGAACCTGGTACGCAGATACGCCCCCGAACTGAAATTCATAACCAGCGCCGGCGACTCGCTCTCGGCCTTGTGCCGACGGAGAAACTATAACAGCCACCTCGAAATGGTCAAACTCTCACCCAGCCCCTACTCCATGCGTGAGATTCAGCAACACCTGAAGGAAAGCCATAGGGTGCCGGAGCACAACAACTTCCTGAACCTGGAACACGTCCGTTTCGACGATGACGGTAATGTGACCGACTTTCACATAGAGTTCCGCTTCCCGGATGCTGATATATCGCCCACATCTGTCGTCGCCAAAACTTTCCTGTTCCTCGCCATCATCCTGAAGGCCGTCGAGCTATCACAGTACGGCGTGATCCACGTCGGGAGAGTAGTCGAGTGGCGCCGTAAATGCCAGATACTGGACTGGCTGAGCAATAACGACGGCCCACTTGCCACCAGCGATACCAGCAACATCACCCCTCAGATCATAGATGAACTCCGGGCCGGCTCACACGAATTACTGGAGCTGCTCAAGCCGATATTTGACCGTTGGGAGCATAACCCGGCATTCGAGACTTTGTACCTGCTGGCGGAAACACCGATAAGCCTCATGCGTGTTGCGGGACGCTCTTGGGACGAGATCGAACAATTGCTCTCGGAGCGGGCCTCCACCACCGACGAATCTGGACTGGATGACACAGATCGGCGATTGATGCGCATAATCGAGCTGGCCGAGTTGACCGGTGTCCCGGCCAGGGAGATGTGGCTGTGGGAGATCGCACGTGAGCTATTCCTCACCCCGCGCGAGTTGGAAGAGCGCCTTACCCGCCTGGATAAACTGCGCGGCCTCCGGTGGGATGAGCGGCTGGGCACAATGGTCTTCAAACTGTGAGGGAGTGAGATGTGCGGACTTGCCGGGATATTGTTCGGCCACGCCGGGCGGGATGAAGCCGATTATCGCCAGATAGCCGAGATTTTCACCGCCAACCTGATCGCCAACGAGGCCCGTGGAAAAGAGGCCGCCGGAGTTGCCCTGATACGGGATGATGGCGAATTATTGGTTTACAAAGTTTCGGGACACGGCGCCCACCGGGTCCAGCACGAGGAGTATCGCCGGATAC
>JALXEW010000272.1 GCA_027069285.1 Ardenticatenia bacterium
CGGCCATGATCTTGCCCGCCTCTCCGACCAGTATGTTGCCGCCCACTTCCAGCGTGCCCTCAAAGCTGCCATCGAGGCGGACGCTGGACTTACTGCTCAGGTGGCCGGTGATAGAGGCGCCGGGACCGAGCACGGTCTCGAAACCAACCGGCTTGGGCGGGGCTTCGGACTTTATCTTTTGCTTTCCGCTCTTTTTCCGTCGAGCCATCGTGCCATCCTCCGGCGTCAATCTCCAGGTTGGAGCTAACTATAGCACCTTTGGGGCGATTCTGTCCAAACAGCCCCACCGGCTCTCCGAACGGACACGGGATGCGGCATTTGCCTGGATGAGTGGTTTCCGCCACAATACGGTCACAGGTCGGGGGCGACCCCGGTTTTTTCGGCAGGAGGTGGATCCATGAAGGGACGGTTGTTCTTGCTCTTTGCGATAGTGTCGCTTATGTTGCTCACGGCATGTAAGGCCCAGGTCGAGGTCAGGCCAAGCCCCGGCAGCGGCGTTGCGATCACGGTCACCATGACGGAGGAAGAGGTCAACGATGCCATATCCGGGGCGCTGGAATTGGGCGGCAATCCGCTGCTGCGGAACCCCCAGGTCGATCTTCAGGATGGCGCGGTTGTGATCACCGGTGAGCACGAGCGCCGCGAGGGTGAGGGGCGCGTCAGCGGCACGATCAGGCTGACTTTATCCGCCGAGGATGGCGTTCTGGTAGCCCAGATCACCGATATGGAGATCGAGGGCACCGAGGTATCGGATGAGCAGATCGCGCAACTCAATGAGAGGCTCGCCGAGGCGCTTTCCAACCGGGCCGGACGTGGCCGTCGGGTGCTAAGGTTGGACTCGGTCACGGTCACCGATGATAGTATTGAGTTCGTGCTGATTCTGGAGCGAGAGGAGTAGCGCGGCTTATCAGGTAAAAATCACAGGGGCGCCCGCCAGGCGAGCGCCCCTTTTTCTTATGAAGCGCAGTTCACTGCCGACTAGACCCAGCCGCGCAGGCGGACGGCCTTCGCGACCCGCTCGACCGCGACCGCGTATGCGGCAAGGCGGTTATGCACTTTGAGTTCCTCGGCACGCTCGTGCACTGCGTGGAAGGCAGCGGTCATCTTCTTATCCAGCCGCTCGTGCACGGTTGCCTCATCCCAGTAGTAGTCGTAGGCGTTCTGGACCATTTCGAAGTAGGAGACGGTCACGCCACCGGCATTACACAGGAAGTCCGGGATGACGTAGACGCCGTTTTCGTGAAGTATCTTATCGGCTTCGGGGGTGGTGGGGCCATTTGCCAGTTCCGCAGAGATCTTGGCCTTAATCCTGGGCGCGTTTTCTTTGGTGATCACGTTCTCCAGCGCTGCCGGAACCAGGATGTCGACGTCCAGTTCCAACAGCTCGGCGTTGGAGATCTCCTTCGCGCCGGGGAAGCCGCCGACTTTACCGGTCTTGAGCTTGTGATCGACCAGGGCCTTTGCGTCAAAGCCATCGGGGTTGTAGATGCCACCGCGAGAGTCGGAGACGGCGACGATCTTGCAGCCCAACAGCTCCTCGCCCAACAAGGCGGCATACTGGCCGGCGTTGCCGAAGCCCTGGATCGCCATGGTGGCGCCTTTCGTCTCGATGCCGAGGACTTTGGCCGCCTCGCGGATGGTGTACATGCCGCCGCGCGCGGTCGCGTCACCACGGCCTGCCGAACCACCCAACTCCAGCGGCTTACCGGTGATGACGCCGAACTCGTTATAGCCCTTGAGGAACGAGTATTCGTCCATCATCCAGGCCATGATCTGGGGGTTGGTGTAGACGTCCGGCGCCGGCACGTCCTTTTCCAGGCCGATGATGCGGCCAACCTGACGAATGTAGGCGCGGCTCAGGCGCTCCAGTTCCGCCTGGGACATTTCCTTGGGGTTGCAGATGATGCCGCCCTTTGCGCCGCCGAGCGGGATGTCCACGACGGCGGTTTTCCAGGTCATCCAGGCCGCCAGTGCGCGGACGGTATCGATAGTCTCATCCGGGTGGAAGCGGATGCCGCCCTTCGTCGGGCCACGGGCGTCGTTGTACTGGACGCGGAAGCCCTTGAATACTTTAACCGAGCCATCGTCCATGCGAACCGGCAGCGTGACGTGAAGCTCGCGCATCGGCTCGCGCAGGAAGGCCCGCATGGCCGGATCGAGGCCAATGACCTCCGCAGCCTCGTCAAACTGCCTTTGTGCTATGGCAAAGGGATTAAGCTCGTTGTCGGACATAGCTTGTGACACTCCTTACATTTTTTCGAGCACGGGTGAAAGCTCTGATGGCACGCAAATCGCCCGATCAAACCGCTCCCAGGATACAGTCCGCCCGTAGCGCTCACAAGTGAGCTTGCTCACATCCGTTTGTGCAGGTAATCACTAAGCGGGCGTGCTTAAAATCCCATGTCCGCCGGGCGGCGGATGCGGGCCTGAGGGGCCAGGTGTCACGCGAGGGGGTTACCGGGTGCGGGCACAATTATAATGGGTCAAGCGCGATGTCTTGCGCGGCTTGACAAAACGCCCTAACCGGCCAGTCGATCTCCGATACACCCTGTCGGGTTGGACGCGACCGGTTTTCAGGCCTGCTATTCGATTCCGCTCCGCCAACGAGGGCCGTTATCCCTTGCTTCTGGCGTATTCTTTTATGACGGACACCAGTTGCCGGATGGAGACCGGTTTCGGGATATAGTCGGTGCATCCGGCAGCAAGGCATTTGTCCCGGTCGCCGACCATTGCGTAGGCGGTGACGGCGATGATCGGGACTCTGACACCATTGGCCCGGAGTCTTTTGACCAGTTCCAATCCGTCTATCGCGCCCGAAAGTTGGACGTCCACGAGGATCAGGTCGGGGTTATCTTTGGCAAGCCCTGCGAGGGCTTCCTCGGCTGTGGAGTACCAAATGGTGTCATGGTGCCCCAGCTTCGCTACTCTTTCCACCAGGGCGACGTTGGCGGCATTGTCCTCAACGTAAACTATGCGCATGTTTTGTGCTCGCAGGTTCCAAACGCTCCCAGGACGCTTTTATTATACACTAAAAGCAGCGTGGGTTGTAATGGAACATGGAATATTTTTGGCATCGGCGGCGAGCCGGATCGCGCAGGCGGCTCCTGAATATGTTCGGCGGAGAGGATGGCATTGCCCACCGATAGCCCGGCTGGATTCGAAAGGGGCGGCCATAAGGCCGCCCCTGATCTTGACAGGTTAAAAGCTCAATCCGGCCAATGTCGGGTCTTGCGGCACGTCGTTGTATCGGGTCTCAAAGTGCAGGTGCGGGCCAGAGGAGTTTCCGGTGCTCCCGACGGCGCCTATTGCCTGCCCGGCGTTGACGTGCTGGCCGCATCGGACATATATGCGGCTTAGGTGGCCGTAGAGCGTGGTCCACACGCCGTGGCTGATGACTATGGAGTAGCCGTAGCCCCAGCTATTCCACCCGGCGAAGATGACGACACCGCTATCTGCCGCGTAGACCGGGGTACCCTCCGGAGCGGCCATGTCGATGCCGGTATGCCACCAGGCGAATCCGCGCGTTATGGTATACGATCCGGGCGCCATAGGCAGGTCGAATACTCCCCTGCCCCATTCATTGCGCACCCATCCGCATGAGCCGGGTTCACCCGGCGCGAATGAGATCATGCCGGCGTTACTGCTGCCGGTACCGCTGGACGGCGCCTCGCGATATACCGGTGGCGTCCATGTCCAATCGGCACGCTCGCCCTCGCCGCCCGGGACTACGACTCTTGTCCCGTCCTCCAATACCGATTCGGGGGTCATATCGCGCAGGTCGTTGTAGTCGCAGTCTATGATGGCGTACGGGTCTACGCCGTACCGATTGGCTATATCCTGTATGGTCTGGTTGCCGACTACGGTGTGGTACACGCCGTCAACCGGCAGGATATACAGCTCCAGGCCGACTCGCAGCATGTGCACGTCCGGCAGTTTATCCGGATTGGCCCAGAAGATGGTATCCGGCTGCAATCCGAATCTCTCGGCGATGCTGTAGATGGTATCGCCCTGCTGGACGGTATATGTGATCACGCCGCTCCGGGGCCTATCCGGCACAGTGGTGAACGGTTCCGGCGCCCGCCAGATGGCCGGTACGTCGTAGTCGAACATCGGCGGCAAGGCGAGCAATTGGCTCAAGTCCGCCTGTTCCACCGTCTCTGCCGCCGGGTTCACGTCCATAGCCGGCGCCAATCCTGCGGTGCCCGGTCCGACATCCACATTCCACCCGGTTCTCCCGGCAGCCCAGAAGACTACCGCCGCCAGCAGCATCACGACGGAGAACGCAGCTACTGCGTATTGGGTCTGTGATCTCCTACGGCTTATGCCCGCGCGTCTTCTCATCATCGGCGTTACGAGGGCTGGGAGATTCTCTCAGCCTCGGCCTCTACTTTCTCCACCATTTTGACTTCGCGGTCGCTGCGGTGCACGGCCCAGATTATCAGCACCATGGCAACCGCCGCGCCGATCAGGATCCCGGCGCTATAGCCACCATATTGTACCACAATCGGCGCCATGATGAGTGAGATCAGGTTCATCACTTTGATCATCGGGTTCAGGGCGGGGCCGGCGGTATCTTTCAGCGGGTCGCCAACGGTATCCCCGACCACGCTGGCTTTGTGATTCTCGCTGCCTTTCCCGCCGAAGTTGCCGTCCTCGATGTATTTCTTGGCGTTATCCCACGCGCCACCGGCATTCGCCATGAAGACGGCCAGGAGTTGCCCGGAGAGGATCACTCCGGCCAGGAATCCGCCCAATGCCTCGTGTTTGAGGAGCAGTCCGATCAGAACCGGGGTCAGCACGGCTATCAGCCCCAATGGGACCAGCTCCATTTGGGCCGAGCGGGTGCTGATCTCGACCGCTTTTGCATAATCCGGTGACTGTTTCCGCTCCCAGACCGCCGGGATTCTGAGCTGGCGGCGAACCTCGGCCATGATCTGCGAGGCGGCGCGGTTGACGGCTTTGATGAGCAGCGCCGCAAAGAGCAACGGCAGCGCTCCACCTATCAGCAGGCCCAGGAATACGGTCGGGTTGGCGAGGTTGATCACTTGTTGGAATTCGCCGAGCGATTCCGGCCAGACTCGCTTTATATCGGTGAAGAACGAGCCGTACAGGCTCACCGCCGCTATCACCGCCGAGCCTATGGCAACGCCTTTGGTGATCGCTTTGGTGGTGTTGCCGGCTGCGTCGAGATCGGCCATGATCTGGCGCGATTTGGCGTCCATGCCGACGATCTCGCCGATCCCGTTCGCGTTATCCGAGATCGGGCCGAAGGTGTCCATGCTGACGTTGTTGCCGGTGTGCGAAAGCATCCCGACTCCGATCAGCGAGACGCCAAACAGCACGTATTGGAACAATATGGACGGGTCACCGGCGGGATATGGGGATGTGGCGGCCACTATCCTGCTGGGGTCGTGGGCGCTCTTCATGCTGATCAGGAACATGGCGGCGACCATGATCCACAGTGCCTGGAATAGGCCTTCGACCAGATGGCCTTTGCCGGCGCCACGGACTATTGCGATCACGCTGAGGACGGCTCCGACCACCAGCACGGGGATTACGTACTCTTGCGGGAAGGTGAACGAGTAGACCATGATCGAGGCCGCCAGGCTGGCGACGATCACCATCACGGCCCAGACGCTGGAGAGATACCCCAGCGACATGCCCTCTAGGATGACCAATGCCGGGCCGAATCTGGATGCAGCGGATATGTTCTGGACTCGCTTGCTCTTAAAGCTGGTGGCCCATGATGTGAGCGGGTTAAACGCGACTGCCAACGCCACTCCGACCGCCACCAGGGTCGCCAGGCTCAGCTCATTGGCGTAGAAGTATGCCAGGAAGAAGGTGGTGACGATGGTGATCATGCTGGAAAGTTCGTAGCTCTTGTACATGGCTTCCTCGGCATCATCCACGCCCCAGAGGCTGACGGCGTAGGTGCCGACTATCGAGCTGATGACTCCGACGCCACGGATGACCAGCGGTAGCACGATCCATTTATGCTCGCCGGTGATGGCCCAAAGTGCCAGACCCAGTATGAAGCTGGAGACGATGGTGACTTCGTAGCTTTCGAAGATGTCGGCGGCCATTCCGGCGCAGTCCCCGACGTTATCGCCCACCAGGTCGGCGATGACGGCGGCGTTACGCGGGTCATCCTCTTCCATGCCGGCCTCGACTTTGCCTACCAGGTCGGCGCCCACATCGGCGGCTTTGGTGTAGATGCCGCCGCCAACGCGCATGAATAGCGCCAGCAATGTGCCCCCAAAGCCGAACCCTAGCAATACGTCCGGTGCGGCAGGGCCAAATATAATGAAGATGAGGGTACCGCCTAACAGGCCCAGCCCATCCGTCAACATGCCGGTGATCGTGCCGGAGCGATAGGCGATCTTGAGGGCCTCGTTATAGCCCTTGCTGGCCGCAGCCGCCACGCGCACGTTGCCCTGGACTGCCATGTTCATGCCGATATAGCCGACCATCGCCGAGAAGGTGGAACCCATGGCGAAGGCTATCGCACGCCCAAAGGCTATTATGATCCGCGCCTTATCGCCGAATAGCTCCCTGGCCTCAGGTGTCGGCTCGACAACGTAGACCGAAAGGAACATCAGCACGACCAACACTACGATCAGGACGGCCACGGTGCGAAGCTGGGTATTAAGGTAGGCGTTTGCGCCGTCTCTGATCCAGCCCCACACTTCCTGCATGGCCATGGTGCCCTTATCGGCCTGCAAGATATGCCGCGCCAGCAGCCACGCATAGGCCAGGGCGACAAAGGCGACGCCGAATACGGCAAGTACCAGCGCGACCTCAAGCGAGGTCATGTCCATGCGGAACATCCCCAATTGTTCTAACATGCTATGTCTGCTCCTGCTCCTGTGATGGTATTAGGCATAGCAACATTATATATGGGCGGCCTAAGCCGCCCTTTCTCCCCATGCCGAAGCCGCCGGGCCGGTAACCCGGTCACGGGCCGCATTCTAACACGTGGCCTGCGATTTTGACAACCACCCGCAGTTTGACCGGGGCCGGAAACGGGCTATAATTTATATAGTGAAGATTGATGATATTCCATTAACCGGAGGAATAAAGAGATGACCGGCAATGCAAATGATAAGCTCGTGCTCAATATCACCGGGATGACTTGCGGCCATTGCGTGATGACGGTCAGGAAGGCCCTGGAATCGCTACGCGGCGTGAAGGAAGCTGTGGTGAGCCTCGACGAGGGCAAGGCTGTCGTGACTTACGATCCGGCCCAGGTTGGCGCAGAGGATATGATCCGCAAGGTGGAATCGGTCGGATACGGCGCGGCACAGGCTTAGGGGCAGTGATGGGCGCACAGGAAGGCTCCAGGCAAAGGGTCGAACTCCCGATAACGGGGATGCATTGCGCGAATTGCGCCCTGACCGTCGAGCGAACGCTGAAGTCAGTTGACGGTGTGGTCGAGGCCACGGTGAACTTCGCCACCGAAAGGGCCGCCGTGGTCTTCGACCCGTCACTGGTACGACTGGAAGACCTGGCCCACGAGGTCGAGGAAGCCGGCTACGGCGTGGTCTTGACCGGGCCGGATGCCTCGGAGGAGGACGCGGAGCAAGCCGCCCGTAAGGCCGAGATTCGGCACCAATGGCACAGGTTGGTGGTGGGCGCCGTTTTCTCATTACCCCTCTTCTTTTTGAGCATGGCACGCGATTTCGGGCTACTTGGCGGCGCGCTCGATGGGCTGACGGGCAATTTGCTATTTTGGGCGCTGGCAACCCCGGTGCAGTTTTACGTCGGGTGGGATTATTACGTCAGCGCTTATCACGCGCTCAAGGCCGGCAGCGCCAACATGGATGTGCTGATCGCGCTCGGCTCGTCGGTGGCCTATATCTATAGCGCCCTGGTCACTTTGGGCCTGGCGCCGGGGCACGTCTACTTTGAAACCTCGGCGATGATAATCACGCTGATCGTGACCGGGAAGTTGCTGGAGGCCCGCGCCAAAGGACAGACTTCGGCTGCGATCAGGGCGTTGATGGGCTTGCAGCCTAAAACCGCCCGCGTGATCCGGGATGGGCGCGAGGTTGACGTGCCGGTGGATGAGGTGGCAGTGGGCGACATCGTTATCGTCCGGCCCGGCGAGAAGGTACCCGTGGACGGCACGGTGCTGGAAGGCCGATCCGCCGTGGATGAGAGTATGATCACCGGCGAGAGTATGCCGGTGGATAAGGGGCCGGGCGATGAGGTGATCGGCGCCACGCTCAACCGCCAGGGTATGCTCAAGGTGCGCGCCACTAAGGTCGGGCGAGAGACGGCTCTGGCCCAGATCATCCGACTCGTCCAGGAAGCTCAAGGATCGAAAGCGCCCATTCAGCGACTGGCAGACCGGGTATCGGCCTATTTCGTGCCGGTAGTGGTAGCAGTTGCTACCGTGACGTTCCTGGTATGGTACTTCGTCGTCGGGGTGAGCCTGCCAGATGCAATGGTGCGGATGGTGGCAGTGCTGGTGATCGCGTGTCCCTGCGCGCTGGGCCTGGCGACTCCGACTGCGATCATGGTCGGAACGGGCAAGGGGGCGCGGATGGGCATCCTCTTCAAGAACAGCGCCGCCCTGGAGCAGGCCCACCGCCTTAACGCGATAGCGATGGATAAAACCGGGACGATCACCACCGGTAAGCCGGTGGTGACGGATGTGATCGCGACCCAGGACGGCATTGACGAGGACGAGTTATTGAGGTTGGCCGCTTCGGCGGAACGTGGCTCCGAGCATCCGCTTGGCGAGGCCGTGGTGAAGGCCGCAGAGGACGCGGGGCTTGAGTTGGCGGAGCCTGAGGAGTTCGAGGCGGTTGCCGGACATGGGGTGAGCGCGATCGTTGAGGGCCGCCACTTGCTGGTCGGCAGCGATCGCCTGATAGCCGAGCGGGGGATCGAAGTCGATTCTCTGGGCGACCGGGCGAAAGCGTTAAGCGATGCCGCCCAAACGGTGATCTGGGTGGCGATTGACGGGGAGGCTGCCGGACTCCTGGCCGTCGCGGATACGGTCAAGGCCGGGGCAAAAGAGGCCATCGGCGAGTTGCGGCGAATGGGTCTCCAGGTGGTGATGATCACCGGCGATAATGAGGCCACGGCCAGGGCTATTGCGGGCGAAGTCGGCATAGACCGGGTGATGGCGAATGTGCTCCCCGGCGATAAGGCGAAGGCCGTCAGGGAGTTGCAGGACGAGGGGCTACTGGTCGGCATGGTCGGCGATGGCATCAACGACGCGCCGGCACTGGCGCAGGCGGATGTGGGGATCGCGATCGGCACGGGCACCGATGTGGCGATGGAGACCGCCGATGTGACATTAGTCGGCGGCGACTTACTCGGCGTGGCCCGCGCGATCCGCCTTTCCAGGGCGACGATGCGCACGATAAAGCAGAATCTGTTCTGGGCGATGGGCTACAATACGTTACTGATCCCGGTTGCAGCCGGGGTACTGGCACCGTTTGAGTGGGCGCCGCCCATCCTGCGCTCGCTGCATCCCATCCTGGCCGCGTTGGCGATGGCGTTCAGCTCGGTGAGTGTGGTGACCAATAGCCTGCGACTCAGGCTGACCAGGCTCCCTTAGTACCACATCAGGAAGTGGTTGCGCCTGGTAGCCTGCTCGACGCCCCAGGTGACTATAACATCGTACTCGGTGAATTCGGTAGGCGGCAGGCCAGATACATCCACCGTCACCATCGAGAGGCCGTCTTCATCCGTTTGTGGCATCGGGTACGAACGAGGGCCGTCCGGCGTGTATATCACTAATGTCACCTGGGCGCCCGATAGGGGCATATCCCCCCGGTCGGTAACGCGCACGTAAAAGGTCTCGGTCGGATTGCTCACGCTCACCACCGGTTCCGAGACCCACGTGGTTACTTTCCCCACGCCGGATGCCGGTATTTGGGCCTCCTCAGGCTCGCCGCCGACGAGGATCGGCGGTATTTCACCGGCCATGTAGCTCACCCCCAGCCTGCCAAGCCTTATCTGCTGGCCTTCCGGCGCTCCTGGATCCCATTCGAAGCGGACGTTTTCGAAGTATTGGACGAATAGCTCCCCTTCCTGGCGTAACGACGTTATGGGGTAGCCGAATATCGAGGCCCCGCCGTTTGAGACGAACATATCCGCGAACAGCGGGTCAACCTCAAATCCGGTGGCCTGGAAGTAGTAAGGCGAATCCGAAGGCGGCTGAGGCGGCTCATCGGGGGCAATGGCACGACCCAGGGGAGCCAGGTGCACCCTGCCGGTGCCGGAGGGGCCTTCGGCCATGATCACGACGTTTTCGAATATCTGATATACGGCGCCGGCCCCGATCCTCTGTTCATCCAGCGGAGGGCCGAATAGTTCCTCATCGCCAAATGCCTCGTAGAAGTCGAGTATCCGCCCGGAGACTCTGAATCCGTTGGAAAACTCCCTGACTCTGGAGGGCACTCCCTCCCATTCGCCCAGGGAACCCAAAAGCTCACCAGGGGGGAAGAGGCAAAGGGTCTGTCTGGTGGCACATTGGCCCAGTGGGATGAGTTTAACTCTCTGGCCGTTGGGAGCGCTCTCATCCCAGTAAAAACAAGCCCTCTCGAAGCATTGGTATATCAGGCCATCTTGATCTATCAACTGCTCGGTGAGCGGATACCCAAACACTTCCGGCCCACCATAGGCCACGTAGAAGGAAAGAAAGCTCCCCCTGACGATGTGGCCGGTGTGCGGATAGTATCGTTCATTTGTCGCTTGCCGCTCAGGACGAGGCACAGCAGGGTCTATCCCGCCGGTGTAAAGGCTTCCCAGCGCGGTGAGACGCACCTGGTATCCATCATCTGCATCGGGGTGGTATTCCATGCACACGTTCTGGAAGCATTGGGTGAGCACCCCATCCTCACTCTCTATCGGGAGTGAGACCGGGTAGCCGAAAACCCGTTGGCCGCCGTGTTCGCTGTAGAAGCTGAGAAATGGTTCCCTAACGACCATCCCGTTTGGGAATTCCAAGACCTCACCCGGTTGTGCGCAAGCGCCAAGCATCAGCGATATGACGACAATCGCGACTCCCGCCGGCACATTATGGGTTATGTCAAACCGAGTGGGAAATGGCGTTCGCCTCATTTTGGTAAATCCGATATGATACGGATCTGATACGAGCAGCAGGGGCAAAGACCCGGACTTCCGCACCCCTCACTGCCATATACTACCACATATTTCACCAGTATGCTCAACAAATTCGCCCTTTTCTTGTTAAAATCTCAGACGTTACGGCAAGCCCCGGTTAGTACGAGGAGCGATGACCGATGAAGGAGATAGCCCTTCCCATCGCCCTGATAATTTTGATCGCCTGCGCCGGGCCTCTGGCTTCCGATGGCCCGCAAATGGCACGTGTAAGCGCCATG
>JALXEW010000273.1:0-37571 GCA_027069285.1 Ardenticatenia bacterium
CCGCCGATACCATAGGTCCGCCGTTAGCCGTCGCGGCCACACCTTCGCCGACGCCCACCTACACCCCCCTCCCCCGTTCCACTGACATATTCTCCGGCGAAGTTGAGGCCACCTTCACATTCACGCCAACGCCGCCCGGCACCGTCATACCGGATGCCCCGCCGCCGATAGGCTGCAACGACCCAGGGGCGATCATAACATTGCCCGTTAACGGCCAGGTCATACAAGAGGCCATCCCGGTTACCGGCTCGGCCAGCACCCCTGGCTTTGCCTCATACAAATTCGAACTCAACGGCCCCAGCACCAACGACGTCTGGTCGGTGCTGCGGACGTACACCACCCCCGTCGAAAACGGCGTCCTGGGTCAACTGGACGGATCGGCATTTCTGCCGGGCATGTACCAATTCCGGCTCACAGTAGTGGATACCACCGATCACCCGATAGCCAGCTGCACCATCACCATAGTGATCGCCGAGCCGGCCACGCCCACACCCACTCCCAGCCCGATAGTCGGCCCCTGAACTACTCCGACCTGCCGTCTGGCCGTCCGTAAAGCCACCAAAACGTATAGGAAGGATATGCCGGCAACAGAATCGGATCCCAGATAAAATCGCCTGCGCGGAAAAATCCCCGCAGGCGCCCATCCAGCCTATCCTGGCGCTCCTGTGAGCTTTCCAGGTTCAAGTGCAGCGAATGGCCCTCGGCGATCAAATGGTGGATTATCGTACGCTTTTCCGCCTCGGAAGGATAAGCATCCGAGCACCTCGCCACCGAATCATCGCACTCATCCAGGTACCACTTCCAGGAATCCTGGCGGGCGTCCAACTCGCGCATGAGCTTAGCCTCGTAATGAGCCTGCCATTCGGCGCGGGCGATATTAAGGCTGGATTCGGCCAGTTCCAGGATGGCACATTGCCGCTCGTCCAGGCGGTGACAGATGGCACGCAACCTGTGCAACCTCAGCAAAAACCCCCCAACCGTCATACGTGGCAGCTGAGGGTCTCCGAGATTGCCGTATAGGGGTTCCTCGTATAAGTAAACCTCAAGCGATTGGGCCATTGCCCGGATGGCCTGGACATCATGGTCTATATCGAATTTGAAATAACTTTTGCCGCTCATCACATTCCCTCCGGGCCGGCGATCCGCCGCCTGGGCGTATAGGGGGCGGCGGAGCCGCCCCTGATTCCTTGTCGGTTCCTCACGCGGGGGGTGTGATCTCCAGCCACTCCATAGCCTCATCGTCATCGTGCCTGAGCAAACGCCGTATGGTCATATAGGCACCGATGAGCATACCGACCACCGCTCCCCATATCAGAGCCTTCTTCTCCAAGAGCATGACATTCCCTCCCAAAAGGTACGATGGCACAGGCTCACACGTCCAGGCGCCTGGGGTTCTTATAAGCCGGGTGGCCCTGCACGGCCTGCCACCTGGCCTCGCGAGCCTTTGGGTCGGCGTGCCACTCGGTCACCACCCACCCATCAGAATCCTCATACCTCAGAGTTGGCGCGAACTTCAGCGCGTACCTGAGTGCCTCGGCCACCGCTGGCGCCTCACCTTCGCATCGCAAAGTCAGCCACCTGCCCGGCTCCCATTCGACGGCGATCCGCTTCCCCTTCCACCAGCCCTCGGCGCGGAACGGCGCCTCGGCTCGGACACATCTCACATAGGCACCGTTGACCCGTTCCGCCCACAGCGTGCGATTTACCTGTGCAGTGATAACATGGGCCTGCGAGTCCGGTGAGCTGTAGAACCAGGCTCTGGCGTCAACGGTCATATCTCCCTCCTATCGAAAGCGTGCCTCGTTGCGGACGTGAACGCATATGACTATAGCTCGAAAGCGCACCACGGCGCAAAACCTTAACATAGAGGACAAGATCGCGGGCAAATCGGCCTGGGAACCGGGCACACTCAGGTTGCCGTTGGGGGGATTCGTGCCGGTTTGGAGGGCGGCCAGACATCGAGTATGATAGGGTCACGCTCTTTTGCGAGGAGAAGAGGGCCGCTCCAGAAGTGGCCCGCCACAGATAGGCGTACACAGTGAGTGCAACTGGATATGGACCACACATTGCAGACGACCGGACAGGAGACCGCTGCCGGAGAAAAAATAGCCAGAATACCACCGACCGGGGATAACACCCATGCAACCCCCCGCACTATGGCCGATAGCATCAACACCGAGACCTTCCGCTCGCTGATGCGGAACCGCAGCTTCATGGTGCTATGGATCGGGCAGATAACCTCATATATAGGCGACCAATTCACGACGGTTGCCGCCATAGCAGTCATCAGCCAGATGGTCAGACTCGAGCAACTGGCCACCGGCGACGTGGGATTTTCCTCCGCCATGCCGGTAGCCTTGCTGGCCATCGCGATAACCCTTCCACAGATACTATTCGGCCTGGTTGCGGGCGTCTTCGTTGACCGGCTGGATCGTAAGTGGGTCATGTTTTCCACCGACGTAATTCGGGGCCTGCTCATCCTGATGACCCTATTTGTCCACACGCCGGACGACTTCTGGATATTCTACCTGGTTGGCTTCGGCGTCTACACCGCCGGGATATTCTTCTACCCGGCTCGCAGCGCAGTCATGCCGAACATCATGTCGACCGAGCGCCTGGCCGCTGCCAACGCGCTACTGGAAGCCGGATTCGTCATCGCACTGATATTCGGCTCCAGCATCGCCGGAGTGCTGGTTGACCATAGCGGGCCATTTGGCACCAATGGGCCATACGTAGCCTTCACTTTTGACGCGGCCACCTACTTCTTCTCCGCCCTGATGATACTCATCATGCGTGTGCCCAAGCGCAAAGCACCGGAAACCCCACCGGCCACGTTCCGCGAGGTATGGAACGACCTCGTTACCGGGCTACGTTACACATGGAAGACCGTAGAGCTACGCTCCATCATGGCCCTATCGGTTGTCACCGCCTTCAGCCTGGGCATGGTCATAATCCTATCGCTGGAGTATCTGGAAAACACCTTGCATATCGGCCCATCGGGCTTTGGGCTGGTGATCGCGATGCTGGGCATAGGCGTGGTAGTCGGCGGCATCTTCATCCAGCGCCTTTCCAGGTACCTGCCGACCGACCGGCTGACCGCCCTGGCCCTCACCATCAACGGATTAGCCGTAATGGGATTTGTGCTCAAACCGCGATTCGGCATCGTACTCAGCTTCGCCTGGCTGATCGGCATAAGCCTGGTCGTGGCCCGGACGGTGCTCTCGACTCTCACCCAGGCCATTCCCCCGGACGATTTGCGCGGAAGAGTACAAAGCGCGTATAACCTGATCACACAGATAGCGACCACATCCGCCATAGGCATCGGGGGCGTGGCCGCGCAATACTTAAGCAGCCGGTCGGTATTCCTGACCGCCGGCCTGATCACCCTGGCATCTGCCGCAGCGTCGCTTGTGGCGCTGCGAGGGGTGGATGAAACCGTTTACGGTAAAGGAGGAGGTACAACATGAGGAGCAAATTTTTCCTGCTGATAGTCGCTGTCCTATTGGGGGCGTGGCTACTTTCGGCCTGTGGCGGCGCCACTCCGACCCCTACACCGGAGCCAACCGAAGAAGAAGCCACCGTAGAGCCAACCGCTGAAGAAGCCGAAGAAGAACCCACCGCAGAGGAAGAAGAAGCCACACCGGAGGAAGCCGAAGAAGAAGGCGCAGCCGAAGAAGAAGCCATTGATGGCGAGACCCTGGTGCAGGAACGCTGCACCGTCTGTCACGACACTGGCCGCATCGATAGAGAAGATCACACCGAAGAAGAATGGGCCGAAGTCGTGGACGAAATGATCGAAAAAGGCGCCGAACTCACCGACGAAGAACGTCAGATCGTCATCGAATACCTGGCTTCCAGGTAAAACACCACCCCAGGCAGAGCTGGAACCCTTCGCACCTACGGGGCCTACCCCGTGGGTGCGAATATTTATTGCCGATATAAGAATTATTGACACCACCATCGCCGCGTGTTATAATCCCGCCCGCTTGAAGCCCCGGTAGGGGCACGAGGAGGTAACATGAGCGCCACGTTGGAGATACGCAACCTGCACGTCTCGGTGGAGGGACGACTCATACTTAACGGCGTGAACCTGACCGTGCGTCAGGGCGAAATCCATGCCCTGATGGGGCCTAACGGCTCCGGCAAAAGCACATTAGCCAACACCATCATGGGTCATCCGGCCTACATAGTCGAACAAGGCGACATCCTGTTTGACGGCCAAAGCATCCTCGACCTCAAAACCGACGAGCGTGCCAGACTGGGCCTCTTCCTGGCCTTCCAGTACCCGGTCGCGATACCCGGAGTCACCGTCGCCAACTTCATCCGCACCGCCATTAACGCCCGTCGCCGGGCACTCGACCCCCAGGATAAAGGCATCTCGATCCCCGAATTCCGCAAACTGCTCAAGGCCAAAATGGACTTCCTGCAAATGGACTACAACTTTGCGGGCCGCTACCTGAACGACGGATTTTCCGGCGGCGAGAAAAAGCGAGTAGAAGTCCTGCAACTTGCCGCATTAGAACCCAAGATCGCCATCCTGGACGAGACCGATTCCGGCCTGGATATAGACGCCCTACGGATAGTAGCCGAAGGCGTCAACGCCCTTGCCGGGCCGAGCCTGGGCGTACTGGTGATCACCCACTACCAACGCATACTCAACTACATCAAGCCCCAGTACGTGCACATCATGCTCGAAGGCCGGATAGTGGAAAGCGGTGGCGCCGATATGGCACTGAAACTGGAAGAAAAAGGCTACGACTGGGTTCGCGAGAAATACGGAAACGGCGCCCCACAGGCAGTCTGAACCGCCCGTGGGCCTTGTGAGAGGTGAAGCATGGCAACCGGCGGCAAAGCCGATGAGCTACGTGGCATAAGAGAGGATTACGAACAAAAATACGGCTTCCACACCCCCGAAGAATACGTCTTCAAGGCCCGCAAGGGCCTTGACCGCGAAATAGTGGAGCAGATCTCGTACATGAAGGGCGAGCCGGACTGGATGCGCGAATTTCGGCTCCGGGCGCTCGACATATTCTTCAAAAAACCGATGCCCACCTGGGGCGCCGACCTGAGCGAGATAAACTTCGACGACATATACTACTACATCAAGCCCGCCGACCAGCAAGTTCGCGATTGGGACGACGTACCCGAATACATCAAAGAGACCTTTGAACGTCTGGGGGTGCCGGAGGCCGAACGCAAATTCCTGGCCGGAGTCGGCGCCCAATTCGAAAGCGAAGTCGTCTACCACAACATCCAAAAGCACCTGGAAGACCAGGGCGTGATCTTCCTGGATATGGACTCCGGCTTGCGGAAATACCCCGACCTGGTAAAAGAATACTTTGGCAAACTCGTCCCGCCCACCGATAACAAATTCGCCGCACTCAACTCGGCGGTATGGAGCGGCGGCACCTTCATATACGTCCCCCCCGGCGTACACGTAGACATGCCGCTCCAGGCATACTTCCGCATCAACGCCCAGAACATGGGCCAATTTGAGCGCACCCTGATAATCGCCGACGAAGACTCCTACGTCCATTACGTCGAAGGCTGCACCGCCGTCATATACTCCACCGATAGCCTCCACAGCGCCGTAGTCGAGATATTCGTCAAACCCGGTGCCAGAGTGCGCTACAGCACGATTCAGAACTGGTCGAACAACGTCTACAACCTGGTGACCAAACGGGCCGCTGCCTACCGTGATGCCACCATGGAGTGGATTGACGGCAATATCGGCTCCAAAGTGACGATGAAATACCCTGCCGTATTGCTGATGGAGCCGGGCGCCCACGGCGAAATGCTCTCGATAGCGTTTGCCGGGCGCGGCCAGCATCAGGATGCGGGCGGCAAAATGATCCACCTGGCCCCCCATACCACCTCGCAGATCGTCAGCAAAAGCATCAGCAAAGACGGCGGCAGGTCCACCTATCGCGGACTGGTCAGAGTGCGCAAGGGCGCCCACGGCTGTCGCAGCAAAGTCACATGTGACGCCCTGATACTGGACGAACACAGCCGCAGCGACACCTACCCCGTCATCGAAGTCGGCGAGCAAGACGTAGAGATCGGCCACGAAGCATCCGTCAGCCGGGTCACCGAAGAACAACTCTTCTACCTGATGAGCCGTGGATTGGATGAGGAACAATCGAACGTCATGGTAGTCAGCGGGTTCATCGAACCATTTGTCAAAGAGCTCCCTATGGAATACGCCGTTGAGATGAACCGCCTGATCGCATTACAAATGGAAGGTTCCGTCGGATAATGACCAAACGCATCACATCGCTCCGCCCGATACCATACATCCGCGCAGACGTGGAAGAACTATCCCGCTCCCGCTCCGAGCCGGCCTGGCTCCTGGAGCGTCGTTTGCGGGCGTGGGAGATATTCGAGTCGCTCCCCATGCCGGGACCCAAAGACGAAAGCTGGCGTCGCACCGACTACCGCGCCATTAAATGGGACGCCGTAGCTCACCTCGTCCCCGGTCGGCAAGCGCCGACCGGATTACCCGAAAGCGACTCCGACGGCGGCCTGATCGTCCAATCCGGCGCCGAGACCGTTCGGGCGCAACTTGCCGGAGAACTTGCCGCCAAAGGCGTCATATTCACCGACTTGACAACCGCGCTCGCCGAACACGGCGGACTCCTGCGCGAGCACCTGATGACCCGTGCCGTCCTGCCCGAAAACGGCAAATTCGCCGCCCTTCACGGCGCATTATGGACGCATGGGATACTACTTTACGTGCCGCGTGGGGTAGACGTGACATTACCGCTACACTCGATCTGGTGGGCGGGCGAACCCGGCACCATCATGGGCCACGTGCTGATAGTCCTGGATGAAAACGCATCCGTCTCATACATCCACGAGACAGCATCGCCCACGCTGCAGGAACAGGCCCTATCGGTTGGGGCCACCGAGATCATCCTCGGCCCAAATTCATCCCTGAGATACGTCCAAATCCAGAACTGGGGGCGCCATACATTTGAATTCGGCCATAACCATGCCCTGTTGACCCGTGACGCCCATCTGGAATGGGTCATAAACAGCATCGGCTCCAGATTAAGCAAATCATTCGTGCGCGTGGAACTGGAAGGTGAGGGCGCCTCGGCCACCGTATCCGGCATCTACTTCGCCTCCGACGGCCAATTACTGGATCACGATACCCGGCAGAACCACAAAGCCCCTCGCACCACCAGCAACCTCCTGTTCAAAGGAGCCGTCAAAGGCACCGGACGCTCCGTATGGCAGGGCATGATCCACGTACATCCCGGCGCCCAAAAGATAGACGGCTTCCAGGAAAGTCGTACACTGCTCCTGAGCGAGGGCGCACATGCCGATAACATCCCCGGCCTGGAGATCGAAGCCGATGACGTGAAATGCTCACATGCTGCAACCGTTGGCCGACTGGAAGAGGAACCGATATACTACCTGATGACACGTGGGGTTCCGCGCGCCGAAGCGGAAAGGCTCATCATCGAAGGCTTTTTCGCCCAGGTGATGGACCGTATACCGTTTGCGAGCGTCAGGGAGCGGCTGGGAGAAGAGATCGCCGGTCGGCTGAACGGCTCCGGCTGAGCCTCTCCACCCCGACGTGCCGTTTACAAGAGAGCCTCTTTTACGGACAAGGGGGGTATATGTGTAGCAGCGAGATACAATCTCCTCTCGACGCGGAAGCCATCCGCGCCGATTTCCCCGTCTTGGGCCGAGAAGCCAGGCCCGGAGTACCTCTGGTTTACCTTGACAATGCCGCAACTTCCCAAAAGCCCCGCCCGGTCATCGAAGCGATAGAACATTTCTACTCCCACTATAATGCCAACGTCCATCGCGGCATCCACGCCCTGAGCGAGGAGGCCACCATTGCCTACGAAGGTGCCCGCGACAAAATCGCCGCCTTCATCAACGCCTCGTCTCGCAAAGAAGTCATATTCACTCGCGGCACCACCGAAGGCATCAACCTGGTTGCCTCCACCTGGGGGCGGGCCAACATCGGCCCGGGTGACGTGATCCTCACCACGCAGATGGAGCACCACTCCAACCTGGTGCCCTGGCAACTGCTTGCCCAGGAAAAAGGCGCCGAACTTCGCTTCATCCCCGCCACCCAAGAGGGCGAACTCGACCTGAGTGGCCTGGATGACCTGCTGGACGGCCCGGTCAAGATCGTGGCCGTCATGCACGTATCCAACGTCCTGGGAACCATCAACCCCATCAAGCAGATCATAGATAAAGCCCATCAGGCCGGCGCCGTCGTGTTGATAGATGGTGCCCAGAGCGTCCCCCACATGCCGATTGACGTCCAGGAGCTGGGGATGGACTTTCTGGCCTTTTCCGGCCACAAAATGCTCGGCCCCACCGGGATCGGAGTGCTCTATGGGCGGCGCGAACTGCTTGAGGAAATGCCGCCTTATATGGGCGGCGGCGACATGATCAGGCGCGTTGAGCTGAGCCATAGCGAGTGGAACGAGCTACCCTGGAAATTCGAAGCCGGCACGCCAAACATCGCCGGTGGGATCGGGCTGGGAGTTGCGGTCGAATACCTTTCCAGGATCGGCATGGAAAAAATACTCGCCCACGAGCAAGAGCTGACCGCCTACGCGCTCGAACGCCTTTCCGAAGTGCCCGGCCTGAAAGTCTACGGCCCGCCTGCCGAAAAGAAATGCGGAGTCGCCTCATTTTGCATCGAAGGCCTGCACCCGCATGACATGGCCCAACTGCTTGATGCAGAAGGAGTTGCCGTACGGGCCGGTCACCACTGTGCGCAGCCGCTGCACATGGTGCTTGGAGCGCCGGCCACCACGCGCGCCAGCTTCTACCTTTACAACCTACCGGGAGAAGTTGACGCCTTAATAGAGGCCATATACAAAGCAAAGGCCAGATTCTCGCTCTGAGGCGCCGGAAACCGTAACGCATGGGGCGCGGTGCCGGAGCGATAGCCAGAATGACCGTTCCCGGCCCGCGTCCCCATAACTCGCCCGCTCACGGGAGGGAGATTATGGACGACCTTTACCGGGATAACATCCTGGATCACTTCACAAACCCGCGCAATCGCGGGCTTTTGGAAAACCCGGATATAGAATTCGCCGACGACAACCCGTTATGTGGCGATCACCTCCACTTCACCATGAAAGTGGACGAGAACGACAGAGTCGTAGAAGTCGGCTGGGAAGGACAGGGATGTGCCATCAGCCAGGCATCTGCCTCGATGATGAGCGAACACATCATCGGCAAGACCCTGGACGAGATACGGGGAATGACCAAGCGGGACGTATTGGATTTGCTTGGGATCGAACTGGGAGCGGTGCGCATCAAATGCGCCCTGCTATCCCTCAAAGTCATCAAAGCCGGCGCATATGGCCTTGACGGGCTGCCGGGCGACGAGGAAATATAAGCGGCATAAAGCAAGGGAACCTGCCTTGCGATGAGCCGGAGAGTCTGTAGGCCGGGTTTCCGCACCCGGCCTTAGACGTAAGCGGAGCGGATAAGCGTAGAAGCCCCGCCCTGTAGTGACCCGCAGGCCATGCGCCCCGGTTCCCATCACCGCCTTTAACAGCATGTATGGGGAGAACCTGCCTCAAGGTCAAATTTTCAGCTTGCTTGTCAACCTGGCCCTGTGGAAGTTCATATTAACAGCCCGTACATAGACATCTCGCGGCACCAACTCCCGGCTGATCGTACTCAACGTCTCCGGCGACATCACCCCGTCCGTCACCAACTGTCGTCCGGCTTCCCTGGCCGCCTCTAAAACATCCCCCATCGGCACCCCTAACTTTCGCATCACCTTCAAAGCGCCGCCGTGCGGGCGCAGGAGAGCGCCCGCGAACTCACGGCCTATATTTTTGCACATAGCCTTGACGTGAGTGACCATCGGATCGAAATTATCCAGCTCCCAGAACCCGCATACCGATACCAGCGCTATCTTCCCTGCCTTAGCATCCTCCCTCCTGGGGTGGCGGCAATGCTCATCCCTGATCTCGATAAACGGCTCCACCAACGGGAGCAGCCTATCTATCAACATCTTGAGCGGTGCCGGGAGGCCATCCACATAAACCGGTGCCGCCAGCACCCAAATCTCAGCCTCGCGCATCTTAGGGTACACGTCGTTCATATCATCGTCGATGTAGCATCGCCCTGGCTCCTTGACCCAGCAGTGGAACTCGCCCGTACACGGCTTGATATTCAACCTCCTGGTGTACAAGACCTCCACATCCGTCCCCGCGTCCCTCATCCCCTCCAGGAAAGGCCCCAGGATCATAGCCGTATTACCGTGATCCATATGCGGGCTGGCATTGATCGCCACCACCTTCATCAGCTCCCCCTCCTTGCCTGCGGTTATATATCGTATATCTGGCCGAACTTTTGGCGCAGATACCCCATGAAGGATCGTATCTGGATAGGCTCGCCGGTTGCGCGTTCCACCAACTCGGTCGGCATATACTTACGCCCGTGGTGGTGGATATTTTCCCTCATCCATCCGAGCAGCGTCCCGAACTCACCTCGCTCGATCTCCGACGGTATATCCGGATGTTCCTCCAGCGCCCTATCGTAAAGCTGTGCCGAGATCAAATTGCCCAGGGAATACGTTGGGAAATAACCTATAGCGCCCATTGACCAATGGATGTCTTGCAAAATGCCCAGGGCGTCATTTGGCGGAGTCAGGCCCAGGAACTCATCCATTTTAGCGTTCCAGGCATCCGGTGCCTGATCCACCGTGACCGTGCCGTCGATCAACTCATTTTCCAGCTCAAAGCGCAGCATGATGTGCAGGTTATAGCTCACCTCATCCGCGTCGACCCTGATATAGCCGGGCGCCACCTTATTGATCGCCCGATAGAACGCATCCAACTTCACATCGCCGAGCTGATCTGGGAAAATCTCTTGCAGGCGGGGGTAGAAAGCGTGCCAGAACTCCCGGCTGCGCCCGACGATATTCTCCCACAGCCGGGATTGGCTCTCGTGTATCCCCAGGGACGTGCCATCTGCCAGGATAGAGCCTTCCAACTCCTGGGCGATACCCTGCTCGTACATCGCGTGGCCTGCCTCGTGGATCGAGCTGAAGAGCGCCGACGTGAGAGAATCCGGCTCATACCTGGTCGTGATCCGCACGTCATTGATCGAGAACGCGATCGTGAACGGATGTGCCGAGACATCCTGCCTGCCGCGCTCGAAATCGTACCCGATCTGTCTTATCACCTCGATTGCGAATTGCTCCTGCTTCTTCACATCGAAGTGCTGGTGCAGGAACGAATCGTCCACCGAGTCGGCCTGCTTGAAAATAGCCTGGGCCAGCGGAACCAACTCCTTCCTGAGCGCCCCGAATATCTCCCTGACCTGGGCCGTTTTCATCCCCGGCTCATATTCATCCAACAGCGCGTCGTACGGACAATCCTCGTATCCGAGATATTCCGCCTTGCGCAGATTCAGATCGATCATCTTAGCCAGCCAGGGCTTGAATATTGAGTAATCGGCCTCCTCCTTAGCCTTGACCCACTCACCGTGTGCCAGAGCTGCCGTGCGGGACATTTCCTCCACCCAATCCGGTGGCAGCTTAACCGCCAGGTCATAATCCCGCCTGGCCACGCGCAGGAGAGCGGCATCATCGCTATCGTAATCCAGCCCCTCGGCCTCCGTCTCCGCCGCCTCCAGCAGTCGGCCAGTTTCCTCAGACGTGAACAACTCGTGTGCCAGTCGGGAAAGGGTTGAGACCTGCTCTGCGCGGGCATTTGTGCCGCCGGGCGGCATATACGTTTGCTGATCCCAACGCAAAACCGCAGTGGCGGCCCGGATTCTATGCACCTCGCCGAGCCTTGCCTTAAGCTTTTGCAGACTTTCCATGTCGAGAATCTCCATGTGGTGCTCTATACGCCGCGAACGAAGCAGCCGCCAGCCCCGATGCCAGAGCCATCACCTCTGGCCAGAGGCTACCGTCCTGAGCCGCGCACATCCAAAAGGCCGCAATCAGCCCAGCAGCCGTGGCGACCGCCTCGAACGCATTATATATCAGCGCCAACGCTATGTACAGGCAAATGACAATACTAAGTGCGATCCACACCTGGGAGAAAAGCGCAGACGTCCTCCCGTAGAACGGGGCGTGAATCAGAGCAAAACCGTTCCAGCCCCTGGGGAAAAGATCGAAGCACAGATGCACTGCGTTGGCCAGCCCAAACCCAATTGCGAAACCCCTTGAGGCGAACGACCCGTGTCTGGGAGTGGGGGCAAAAGCCAGCAGCGGTAGAATGGCCCCATGCGTGAGCATTGAGCGATGCACCAGGAAGCCCAACTGCAAATCCAGATCCGGCACTCGCAAACCCGACCATATCCCAAAGGCCAGCAGAACCACGCCTATCGCCTGGGAAGCGGGACGTTTACCGGACATTTGCCGAGCTTGCCCTTACAGAACCTTGAAGACCTTTGCCAGGGGTTCCCCGTATATACTCATCTCCCATTCGCATACCCATCCGAAAGGCGTCATCGTCACATCGTAACCGGTGCGGCGAAGGCGTTCGGCAGCCCCTTGCAAAAATCGGTCTGCGAACTCAGGTGGGGCATCGCTTTCCGAAAGGTGCGCGAACGAGTGCAAGACGATATTCCTGAAACCCCTCTTATTGGCCAACCACTTCACATTCTTGACGAAACGGGTTTCCAGCTTTGGATCGTCCTCATCGCCCTCCTCGGCGTGGACGAAGATGACAGCAGCATCCCTGACCTCGGTATGCTCATCGGGATCGGCATCATCGGCGTCTTGCAGCACCTTCTGATATGGATTGAACGCGAATCGCTTAGCCATGAACATCAAAATGCGCACCTCATACCTCCGGTTGGTGTCCGATGGGCAAACTGAAGTAAAACGTACTGCCCTTGCCGACCTCACTTTGCGCCCAGATACGGCCCCCGTGTTGCTCCACGATAGACTTGGCGATTGCCAGGCCCAAGCCCGTTCCCTCGATCTCACCTGCCCTATCACGGTCAAGCCGGTAAAACTTCTCGAATATACGCGGCAAATCCCTATCCGGGATACCCAGACCGGTATCCTCCACGCTGATGACCACCTCGTCGCCGGATACATGGGCCGAGATCGTGACCCTGCCGCCTTCGGGCGTATACTTGATCGCATTGCTGAGCAAATTATCCAGCACCTGGCGGATCCGTCCCTCATCGCCCCTGACGGTTGGCAGGCCGGAAATCCCGTCGGTTGCCAGCTCTATACCCTTCCTGGCAGCGGAATCTGCATACCTGGATGCCGACTCCATGATCAGCGACGGTAACCTCACGTCCCCTATCGCCAACCCGATCCCGGCCTCGATCTTGCCCAGGTCCAGCAAATCATCGATCAGATCGCGCATCGCCTGCACATTATCCCGCATCTTCTCCAGGTAAGTTTTACCCTTCTCCTCGACCAGGTTTTGCATCTCCAGCAGGTCAACATAGCCTGCGATCACCGAGAGCGGATTCTTCAAATCATGTGACACAGTAGCGACGAAATCGCTTTTCATCTGATCCAACTCCTTGAAGTGTGTCACATCATTGAAGACCGCCACATAACCGATCACATTCCCGTCGGCATCCGATGCCGGGCTTAAGCTGGCGGCCAGAGCCCGCCCATTTGGGAGCGAAAGCTCGAACGCGCGCGGCTGCTTCGTCCTCAACATCGAGTTGACCTCTTTAGGGAACGGCGGGTGGGGGATCGCCTCGTATAGTGGCTTGCCGATCACCACCTCCCGATTCACCCCCAGCAGATAGTGTGCCGATGGATTGACCAGCGTGACCTTGCCATGTGCATCCGTTGCCAGTACCGCGTCGGCGGCGCTATTCAAAATAGCCTCCAGATAGCGCTTGGTGCGTTCCACCCTGTTGAAGAGCGTGGCATTTTCCAGCGCCACTGCTATCTGTATGCCGATGATCCTGGCGATTTCCACGTCCTCTGGTGAGAAAATATGAGTCGGCCTCTTGGAATCCAGCCCTATCGTGCCGACCAGCTCGCCTTTGACCACCATCGGCACGATCATCATCGTCTTTATGCCGAGCCTTGCCAGAGTCTCTCTATTTGGCCCAAGCCGTGGGTTTTCGGCCACATTTTCCACGATCATCACCTGTGGGTTGGTGAGCATATCCTTCATCAGGGGGTAATCCCTCAGCAGGATATGGACTCCCAATGCGCCCCAGTTCGGATACTCGGCCACCACGGTGCCGGATTCCGGCAGATTATCCCATAGCAGAATGCCACAGTGATCCACGTGCAAAAGTCGCACGATCTGCCTGGCGGCGTTATTCAGCACACTCTGTGTATCCAGCGTCGAGATCAACTCGGATACCTGGTGGAGTGAGGCAAGGCGATGGGCGTATACCTCCAATGCCTCCAGCGCCTCCTCACGTTCCGCGAAGAGCCTGGCCCGTTGTATCGCAGCGGCGGCCTGATCGGCAAACGCCTGTACCAGCGAGACATGCTCATCCCGGTATCTGCCTGGCTCCTCGGCCCCCACTCCCAACACACCTATTGGCTTCCCCTGGAAGACCAACGGCGCCCCTATCCACGACCTGATCTGCAGGCATCCCCTGGAGACCCACCTGGAGTCATCCTGAGTGTCGGCGATCAGGATAGGCTTGCCGGTTTCCAGCAGCTCCTTGTATAGCGGGTACGAGTCCACAGTCTGCACGCATGGGGTCGCATCATACACCGGCGGCTTGGAGACGGTACGGGCCATCCTATCGCCTTCCAGGAGCCACAGACTGGCCCTATCATATTCCACTATGCGGGCAAGCTGATCCAGGATCGACTCCAATACCTCGTCCAGGTCCATCGAAGAGGCGATCGCTTGCGAGATCTCCAAAAGCGTCCTGGCCGTCTCTCGGTATAACTTCAACCGGGCGCGTTCATGTTCACCGGTTACATCCCTTATCGTCACCACATAACTTGTCACGTCCCCTTGCGGTGAAAGATTCGGGATCACCTCTATCGAATAAAACTCCCCATCGTGCTCGATCTCGGTGCTACCGCCCATCTTATCCAGGGCGCATCTGCGCACCGTATCGTACAGCCACCCCGGCATCACATCCGATGCAGCTTTCCTGGCTCCCACCTCCGGCAGCAGATACCCGGCCTGTCGGTTGGCCAGCACCACATCCAGCTCCGGGCTTAATATGAGGATGGCGGTCGGCAGGCTATCTATCGCCGTCCTGATATTCCCGATCTCAGATGTCAGCAGCCCGCTCTGAAGCACCCCATAGCCTATCACCATCAGCGCGACAACCGAAGCGAATGCGTATACCATAAGGCTGTGCTCGTATGACCTGAGCACTATCATGCCCAACATCACCAATGCGCCGGGTGTCACCAGCAGCAGGTAGAGGGATGCCCGCCAGAGCCTGTCCCTGGGGCCTTTGACCAGGCGATATATCATCAAAGCGATCCCAACCAGGGCCAGCGCCGCATTCCATCCCAATATCAGCGTATTCGCCGTCGTGAAAATTATCTCCGGGCCAGACTCGGTGAGCAGAGTATCGTTCCAGCTCGTGTACGGCGGGATAACACTATCCGCCAGCATGATCGCATTCAGCGCCGTTGCCCCGCCCACCACCCCGTAGACGATCGCCTTCCACACAGGCCCGCTCCGCACCGGCGAGTCCGGCTCGAACAGCAGCATCGCCACCACCATGAGCGTCAACCCGGTTCCCCACGGCAGGATCAGCATCAGCACCTGCTGCATATGTCGCAGGAGCGTCTCGTCATATACATCAAACATGGCTATAGTCAGCACGATCGCGGTGGTGGCCAGCGCGGTGATGATCGCGAACAGGCGGTTAGGCCGACCGGATGGGTTTAGCCAGTACACCCGGCTTCCCAAAGCCACCAGGGCTATAAGAGGGATTATCAGGAGATGTCCCAGCATCATCGCCGATTTTTGCCGATTCGCCTTCGGTACCCGGTGAGCGTTTTGGGAAGTTTATGACTCCGGAGCGGTTGTGGCAAGTCTCCGGTTTGCAGCGGCCTCAACGCGCCCGGACGTTTGGTGAGCCGCGGCCCTTTGTGATAAAATCGCGCCACGTGTTAACATCGTCAATAGGTGCGGGCGTATCTGGGTACCATGCACCCGTGCCGGGGTCCGAATGGAGTGAATTATGTACCAATACACCATCATAGTCGGAAACCTGGGCCGCGATCCGGAACTCAGATATACCGGGCGCGGCGATGCCGTCTGTAGCTTCACCGTGGCCGTCAACCGCCGCTGGACCGATCCGCAAACCTCGGAACTGAAAGAGAAAACCACATGGTTCAGGGTATCGGCCTGGGGCAGATTGGCCGAGACAGCAGCCCAGTACCTGCGCAAAGGATCGAAAGTCCTCGTGACCGGCTCGGTTGATGCCTCTGCCTGGATAACTCAGGAGGGCGAGCCTCGTGCCACATTGGAACTACGGGCCTGGACGATCAGATTCCTGGATAGCCGCCGCGACGTCGAACCGGAAGGTGCGCCCGAACCCCCGCCGGAGGAACTGGGCGACATCCCGTTCTAACCTGGGCGCGCGGGCCTGCAAACGCCTGAGTACCCGATAACTGCCGGGCCGTCCTCATACCGGCCCGGCCATCGGAGGTCGAAATGAGCAAATCACCAAATCCGCGCCAGCTGAAACTGGAGATACCCGCCTCGGTGAACGCCACATATGCCAACTTCGTATTGATAAGCCACTCGCCGTCCGAATTCGTGCTGGACTTCGCGCAGATATTGCCAGGGGTACCGCAGGCGCGGGTTTTCGCCAGGATCGTGCTCACCCCCACCAACGCCAAACTGCTTTACGACGCCCTGGGCGCGAACCTGGAAAAATACGAAGCCAAATTCTCCAAGATCAAAACCCCGCCCAGGCCGCCGTCCCTGGCCGATCAACTTTTCAGCAGCGTCAAACCACCTGAGCCACCTGAAAGCGGAGGCGAGGAGTGAGCCTGCGTGAGACGACTGCCATCCTGAGCGAGATCGGCGAGCGGATACGCGAGGGCATGGAAGAGAAAAACCACGCCCGCGAGATCGCGCTCGAACGCTCCCGCCACCTCATCCGCTTCTGCGCCACCGCCATCCAGGCCGTTCACAGGGGCGATTGGGAGACGGCAGAACTCCACCTGGCCGAAGCGGAAAAAGTAGCGACCGAACTTCTTGCCGAGACCGAGGCACATCCGGACATACGCTCCGCCGGATATACCCAGGATGCTCTCAAAGAATACGCCGAAGCGCGTCTCACATACGCCTTTGTCAGGGACATAGCCCCCCCGTCGCCAAGTGAGATATTAGTCGATGGAGCGGCCTACCTCAACGGCCTGGCAGAGGCCGCCTCGGAACTGCGCCGCAGCATCCTGGACCTTATCCGCAGAGACCAATTTAGCGAGGCCGAAAGACTCCTGGCGCTCATGGACGGGGTATACGGCCTGCTCGTCACGTTTGACTTCCCGGACATGATCTCCGGCGGGCTGAGACGCCGGGTGGATTCAATGCGCATGGTACTCGAACGTACCCGTGGTGACCTGACCGTCGCGTTGCGCCAGCAGAACTTGCAAGAGGCCCTGCGCCGTCTCGAATCCCGGCTGAGAGAGGATGAGCGGTGAGCGGCAACCCCCAGATCATCAGGGCGAGTGAAGTGGGCAGATACGTCTATTGCAACCGCGCGTGGTGGTACATGCGGCAGGGCATCGAACCTTCCAATCTGGCCGAAATGGCCGCCGGGAGCCGGTACCATCACCTGCACGGATTGCGCGTGAGGGCAGCACGGATCATGGCGATCCTGGCCGTTACCCTGCTCGTCATCGGAGTCGTGCTTACCGTGATCGTGTGGCTGCTCGGAGGGGTATGGTGAGCCTGCTACCGCTCCTGCTGATCGTGATAGGACTGATACTGTTAGCGATTGCCAGGCGAGGGCGTCGCTCCGCCGGACTGCCGGAAGGCCGCGTGGAATATAGCGATACCGGCGCCGAACGCCGTCCGGAGGCCCCCCTCTTCTCGCCAAGATACCGATTGACCGGGCGTCCGGACTACCTGGTCGAGCACAACGGCGCCTTTATCCCGGTCGAAGTCAAAAGCCGCCCGGCCCCAGATGAACCCTACGAGAGCCACATATTCCAGCTGACGGCTTACTGCCTGCTGGTCGAAGAAACCTACGGCAAACGTCCGCCATACGGCATAATTCGCTATCGGGATCGGGGGTTCCAGGTGCCCTATACCGCCGAAAGAAAGCGTGCTCTGGAACTCATCCTGGAACAAATGCGAACCGATCTGCATAGCGGTAACGTGGCACGCAGTCACGATGACCCCGCCCGCTGCGCCAGATGCGGATACCGACATCTATGTGAGGAAAGCCTGGTATGACACCTCACTTCCGCTTTGAACTGCTGGCCGGTGGTGCCGAAGGCCCCCGTGCCGGCATATTCCACACCCCACATGGCCCGATAGAGACGCCGGTTTTTGCCCCGGTTGGCACCCAGGGCACCGTTAAAGCCATCACCCCGCGCGACCTGGAAGAGATCGGCGTCGGCCTGATCCTTGCCAACACCTATCACCTTTACCTGCGTCCTGGGGACGAGCTGATAAAGCGTCTTGGCGGACTACATACATTCATGGGGTGGGATAAACCGATCCTGACCGATAGCGGCGGATTCCAGGTCTTCAGCCTGAGCGCGATCAGCCGCATAGATGACGGTGGCGTCACCTTCAAATCGCACATTGACGGCTCGATTCACAGATTCACGCCCGAAAAGGCCATCGCCATCCAGGAAAACCTGGGCGCAGATATAATCATGAGCTTTGACCAATGTCCTGTGCCGGATGACCGTGCAGAAGTCGAAAAAGCCGTCGAGCGCACCAATCGCTGGGCCGAAAGGGGACTCGCCGCGCATAAGCGCGACGACCAGGCTCTATTTGGGATCGTGCAAGGCGGGATATTCGACGACCTGCGGGTGGCATCGGTCGAATTCCTGGTTGGGTTGGGCTTTCCGGGGTATGCCATCGGTGGGCTATCGGTTGGCGAGACCAAAGAGCAGATGTTCCGGGTGCTGGAACTCGTGTCCTCGATATTGCCCGCCGATAAGCCTCGCTACCTCATGGGCGTTGGCACCCCTTACGATCTGGTAGAGGGAGTCGCTCGCGGCATAGACATATTCGACTGTGTGCTGCCGACCCGGATCGCCCGGAACGGTGCCGCGCTCACCCTGACCGGACGGCTGAACATGCGCAACGCCCGATACGCCGATGACCCGGCCCCGCTGGTGGAGGGATGCGGGTGCTATACATGCCGGAACTTCTCACGCGCCTACATTCGACACCTGGTCACTGCCCACGAGATTCTGGGTCACCAATTGCTGACCATTCACAACATCCACACGCTGGTGAGCCTGATGCGCAAGATACGTTCGGAGATACTGGCGGGCACATTCGACGCCTTCCGGGCCGACTTCATCACCGCCTTTGAGCAACCCGCAGGACATTAAAGCGCCTGTCCGCTTCTACTTTTGAGCGCTCGCGAACCCATCTACCACCGTATTCCGGAGGGGCTTATACGTTCTGATCATCTCTGCTTCGAGAGGAGCAACTCCTCCACCTCTCGCGCCACACGCTCCGCCGTAAAGCCGAACTTCTCTGCCAGCACCTTATACGGCGCCGAGGCCCCGAACCTCTCCACCGTCACATAGCGCCCGTTATTTCCGCCATATCGGCACCATCCCTGCGATACCCCTGCCTCGACCACCACGCGGGCGGTGACGGTTGGTGGCAGGACGGCGTCCTTGTAGTCTTGTGGCTGCTCCTCGAAAAGCTCCCAACTGGGCATACTGATCACACGGGTTCTGATCCCCTTTCGGGCCAGCTCGGACTGAGCTTCCAGGGCCAGGGCCACCTCTGAGCCGCTGGCGATGATCAGCGCCTGCGGCTCCCCCTCGCAGTCCGAGATCACATAAGCGCCTCGTGCCAACCCGGATGCCGGGGATAACTTCGACCTATCCAGGACCGGCACTCCCTGTCTGGTCAGCGCCAGCGCCACCGGGCCGGATGCCCGTAGTGCGGCCTTCCATGCCTCGACCGTTTCATTAGCGTCGGCTGGCCGGATCACGGTCAGACCTGGGATGGCGCGGAGCGCTGCCAGATGCTCGACCGGTTGGTGGGTGGGGCCGTCCTCGCCCACGAAGATGCTATCATGCGTGAAGACATAGATCACGTGCAGGTGCGCCAATGCCGCGATTCTGATCGAAGGTCGCATATAATCGGAAAAGACCATGAACGTGGCGCCGTATGGAATCAACCCGCCGTGGTAGGCCATCCCGTTCAAGATCGCGCCCATAGCGTGCTCACGCACCCCAAAGTGCAGATTGCGTCCGCCTGGGGTATGTGGCCCGAAGTCATCCTCACCGTTCATCAATGTCTTAGTCGAGGGCGCCAAATCTGCCGACCCGCCGATCAGATTCGGGATACGCCCGGCCAGCGCGTTTATCGTCGCCCCGGAAGCCTTCCTCGTGGCGACGGAGGGAGCTTCTGATGGGGAGAATGTGGGCAGATCGGCGTCCCAATCCGGCGGCAACTCGCCGGCGAAGAAGCGCTCGAACTCGTCGGCCAGGCGCGGGTACTTCTCCCGGTAAGCCTCGAACCGCCTTTGCCAGTCGGATTCCGCCTGCTTCCCCTTCTCTATCGCCTGTCGGTAGAATGTCAGCACCTCGTCCGGCACGTAAAAAGGCGGCTCCAGCGGCCATCCGAGCTTCTTCTTAGTCAGCATCACCTCTTCCTCGCCCAATGGGGAGCCATGCACCTCAGGCGTATCGGCCTTATGGGGACTGCCGTATCCGATCGTGGTACGGACTATGATCAGGGATGGGCGTGGATCGGCCTTTGCCGACCGGATCGCCGTGGCTATCGCTTCCACGTTATTCCCATCTTCAACCCGGCTCACATGCCAGCCATAAGCGGCAAACCTGGCGCCCACATCCTCGGTGAACGTCAGCCCCGTGCGGCCCTCGATAGTGATACGGTTATCGTCGTAGAGCACTATCAGCTTCCCCAGCTGCAAATGTCCGGCCAGGGATGCTGCCTCCGAGGCGACCCCTTCCATCATATCGCCGTCGCTGGCGAGCACGTAAGTATAATGGTCTACGATCTCATGTCCGGGCCGGTTGAAGTAAGCTGCCAAATATCGCTCGGCCATTGCCATACCGACCCCATTGCCCACCCCCTGGCCGAGCGGACCGGTAGTCGTCTCCACGCCGGGGGTTAAATGGCTTTCCGGGTGTCCGGGCGTCAGGCTTCCCCACTGGCGGAAGTTCTTGATCTCATCCAGCGGCAGGTCATACCCGGTCAGGTAAAGCAGGGCATAAAGCAGCATCGATCCGTGCCCGGCTGAAAGCACAAACCTATCGCGGTCGGGCCAATTGGGATTTGCGGGATTATGCTTAAGGAATCTGCTCCAGATGGTATACGCCATCGGTGCGGCCCCAAGTGGCAATCCCGGATGTCCGGAATTTGCCTTCTGGATCGCCTCGATGGCCAGGACCCGTAATGCGTTAATCGCAGTTCGTTCCAACTTTTCGCGGTGCATCGGCGATACTCCTATGACAGCATCCCTCGGTGACTACTCCCCGGTACCCTCGGCGCCGGCCTCATTAGCTCCCAGGCTTTCCAACAAGTTCCCGCCCCCGAAGCTCTCCAGACTTTGGAGATCGAACAGGAACGGTGAATCGGCTGGCAGGATTATCAGCCTCACATTATCCGCCAGCAAATCCACGTAGCGGTACAAGATCAATTGTGGATTCTCCTGGAGCACCTCGTTGATCATACGGAGGGCCTCGGCTTCGGCCTCGGCGCGGATCAATGTGGCCTGGGCCTCGCCCTCGGCCTGGATTCTGGCGGCATCGGCCACGCCCTGAGCCGAGATCCTGGCGCGTTCGGCCTCATTACGGGCGCGTTCCGCCTCCTGCTCCGCGACCTGCTTGGCCTCGATTGCGGCCACGAATTCCTGGCTGAACGTGATATTACGCAGGATGACATCGATCAGCAGGAACCCCTCATCCTCAAGGCGGGGTCGCAGCGTCTCCTCGATCTGATCCGGCAGCGAGCCGCGATTCTGATAGACTTCCTCGACCGACATCCCGGCTATCGCATTCCTTATCTCCTCCCTGACGGCAGGCACCACCAGTCCGTCGACATAACCCTGTTGCCAGCGCTTATGTACCTCGTTAACCCTGGCGGGGTCTATGGCGAATATCACCGTCGCGTCTATCGAGACCTGCTGGCCGTCGCGCGTCAGCGCCACCACGGCTGAGCGGCCCGGTATATTCGAGGCGGCCAGCATATCAACCGTCTGGCGGCTGGTTGAGTATATAGTGGGGGCGTCGATGAACGGGATCACCCAATGCAACCCCGGCCCCAGGGGCTGATCCAGCAGCGAATCGGCATCGCCCCCTAGTCTCCTGAAGACCACCGACACCTCATTTGGCTGCACCTCGATCAGCCCGGCATTAACGATCGTCAACAACGAACCGGACAGGACACCGGCGATTATCAGCCCGAATGCCAGCTTGCGCGGCGCATTGGAGCGGCTTATTGCCATCGCCGTCATTATCACTCCCAGCACAGCCAGTCCCCAGCCCACCATCGCCATCACACTTATCAGCTCGGTCATGGGTCTATACCTCCTGCGTGTTCGAGTTTATTGGGGATTATAGCCGACCTCGTCGCCTTATAGCGAGCGGAGCAGGGTGGGGCCGATGCCGGGACAAGCCCCCACGCCTGCACCGATTGGGCATCTTCCCGATTTTACACGATATATCTCACCGGTTAAAATCAAAGGCGCTATGGAAAAGAAACGGCAATGGTCTGTGAGAGAGGCCCTGGCATCCGATCTGCCTCAGTGCCAGGGACTCGATCACGCATACGAGACCGATTACGTATGGCAAATGGAATTTCACGAGGAGAACGGGCGGATAAGCATAGCCTTTCGCACCGCCCGACTACCTCGTACCATGCGCGTGGTCTACCCCAGGGGGCCGGATACCCTGGAAGCAGTCTGGGAGCGCCATGATTGCTTCCTGGTAGCCGAGGATGATGGCCGCATACTCGGCTACCTGACCATGCGCGAGATAATCTCACGTTCCACCGCCTGGGTGGAGGACCTGGTAGTTGGGTCGGAGTGGAGACGCCGGGGAGTGGGGAGCGCCCTGCTTGCGGCAGCCGAGCGTTGGGCCTACGAGCGTGGCCTCCAGAGGATAACCCTGGAGACCCAGACCAAAAACTACCCGGCCATCTGCTTTTGTCAAAAACACGGCATGGTCTTTTGCGGCTACAATGACCGTTACTACCCCAACCAGGACATCGCCGTCTTCTTCTGCCGGGAGCTGAGGTGAGCCGGATGTGCGGAGGTTAGGAGGTGTCTGCAGTAGCGATCAGGACGCTTGAGAGCCTGAACGAAACCCTCACAGCGGCCATAGTGATAATGGCGGCATCCATACTCCTGCACTTTCTCATTTACGGGCTACGCGAGATGGTTCCGCGTGCCGCCATAGTGCTATTAGGGCTGGTCACGATCTCATACGTTTGCGACGTTTTCCTCTCGATGGGGCCTTCCCCCGTCTCCGCTGCCGGATGGCTGAGATTCCAATGGATTGGGATCGCATTAGTGCCGGCGGCCATGTTTCAACTTTCGGACGCATTGCTTGCCACCACCGGCCTGATCTCCAGATGGCGTCGTCGCACCGCCACCGTCATCTTCTACATCATCGGCCTGACCCTGGCAGGTGCCGCCATCACATCGGATAACGTCGTACACGGCCTGGAAATGACCCCCGTCCCCCACATGAAGCCCGGCCCCTGGTTCCCGGCCTTCCTGCTCTACTTTGGGCTTGCGTTAGTGCTGGCGATGCACAACGTCCGGCGTGCCAGGCGCAGATGCCTCACCACCCCCACCTACCGTCGGATGACATACCTGTTAGTCTCATTCCCCACCCCGGCACTGGGCCTGTTCCCATACTCCCTGCTTTTCACCGATCCCTCTCCGGGCAACACCATACTATTCCTGCTCATGCTCAACGTGGGCAACCTGGGCATGGTGCTGATGCTGGCATTCATGGCATATCCGCTGGCGTTTTTCGGCACCACAGTACCGGATCGTGTTCTCAAGGCCAGACTGCTGCAATTCATGTTGCGCGGACCGGTCATAGGCGTCATCGTCCTGGGAGTGATACTGCTATTGCCACAAGCCGGGAGAGTTCTGGGGCTACCGGGTGAGGAATTCATGCCTTTTGCAGCCGTCGGCGCCCTGTTGATTTGGGAATGGGCGGTCACATGGGCCTGGCCACATCTGGAGCGCCTGCTTATCTACACAGACGATCAGGAAGAGGCACGCCGCATACAAGAGCTAGGCCGCAGGCTACTGACCCGTGCCGACCTGGCCCAATTACTGGAAGCGATACTCGCATCAGTCTGCGATTACCTGCGGGCGCCTTCGGCGTTCGTACTTGGGGTCAACGGCGACGGTTTCAAATTGGAGCAATCGGTCGGGCGGCTGGAAATGAACGGTAACTGGACGGAAGCCCCGGAGCTGATCGCCCTTGCGAGGATCGACCCCGCAGAGGCGGACGCCCTGCCCGATGGGATAGAGCGCTATGGTGACATATTCAGCTGGCAGGGGTATTGGCTTATCCGGCTCGAAGCCAGGCGTGGCCTCGAATCACGGTTAGTTGGCCTCATGGGCGTGCGTGCCAGGGCGCGGTACCCAGACCTGGAGTATGAGGAGTGGGAGATATTGAGAACCCTTGCCGATAGGGCCGCCGATGCCCTGGACGACAGGCGCCTGCAACAGGAGGTATTCGCCTCCCTGGAGGGACTCCTGCCGGAGATCGAAGCCATCCAGAAATGGCGTGGTGAGGCCAGATACGGGCATTTCCCCTCCATATCACCGAACGGGCGGGCGCCCGAAAGCCCCGACTTCGTGACAATGGTCAAAGGGGCGCTCACCCACTACTGGGGCGGCCCCAGACTCAGCCAAAGCCCACTATTGCAACTGGAAATAGTCAGGCAGGCACTTGCCGAAAACGACAACAACCCCACCAGAGCGCTACGTGCAGTCCTGCACCGCGCCATAGAGAAGCTGCGGCCCGAAGGCGAACGCAGCATGACCGCTGCCGAGTGGCTGCTTTACAACATACTCGACCTGCGATTCGTGCAGGGGCGCAAAGTCAAAGACGTCGCCCGGCGCCTGGCCATGAGCGAATCCGACCTGTATCGCAAACAGCGCGTTGCCGTCGAGGAAGTCGCCAGGGCAATTGCGGATATGGAACGAACGCTGACCGGCTCCGACGAGACCCTACGCCAACTGGCCGGCGCCTCGGCAGATGAAACCAATACCGGTAGGGATAATGCCGCATGACCGCCATACCTGCCTCCGGGTTACGGCGTCCGGTGGCTTCTTACGAGTCTCTGATACGGCGCTAATGTCTCGCTAATGCCGGTGCCATACACTGCTTTGCGAGACAATCGAAAGCGAGAGGTGGTGTTATGGATTTGAATCGGTTCACGCACAAGGCACAGGAAGCAATACTGGCTGCCCAGTCGCTGGCCGTTGAATACAATCACAGCGAATTGGAGCCGGCGCACATCCTGCTGGCCCTGCTTCGCCAGTCGGATGGTGTTGTGCCGGAAGTGATCGCCAAGATCGGAGTGCGTCCGGCCAACGTGATCGCCGACCTGGAAGCAATGCTGGATAACCGTCCGAAAGTATACGGGGCCACCGGACAGCCGGCGCTATCCCGCGCCGCGCTGGAAGTACTGACCCGTGCTGAAAAAGAAGCGAAGAAAATGCGCGATGAATACGTCAGCACCGAGCACATCCTGCTGGCGCTGACCGAAGATCGGACGGTAGGCGACTTCCTGGCCCGGCGTGGCATCACGCATGACGTTGTATTGCAGGCCCTGGCCGGCATTCGTGGCGGTCAGCGTGTCACCAGTCAAGACCCGGAGGCCACATACCAGGCTCTGGAAAAATACGGGCGTGACCTGACCCAATTGGCACGTCAGGGCAAACTCGACCCGGTTATCGGTCGAGATGAGGAAATACGGCGCGTCATCCAGGTGCTGAGCCGACGCACCAAAAACAACCCGGTCCTGATCGGTGACGCCGGTGTCGGCAAGACCGCCATAGTTGAGGGCCTGGCGCAACGGATCGTGCGTGGCGATGTGCCGGAAGGCCTCAAAGACAAACGCATCGTGGCGCTCGATATGGGCGCACTGATCGCAGGTGCCAAATATCGCGGCGAATTCGAAGAGCGGTTGAAAGCCGTACTTAAAGAAGTGACCGACGCCGAGGGGGAGATAATACTATTCCTGGACGAATTACACACCATCGTCGGTGCCGGTGCTGCCGAAGGCGCTATGGACGCGGGCAACATGCTCAAACCGATGCTTGCCCGTGGGGAATTGCACGCCATCGGCGCCACCACACTTGACGAATACCGCAAATACATCGAAAAAGACGCGGCCCTGGAGCGTCGGTTCCAGCCGATCTACGTTGACGAACCGAGCGTCGAAGATACCATCAGCATCCTGCGCGGCCTGAAGGAGCGGTACGAAGTACACCACGGCGTCCGCATCCAGGACTCGGCAGTGATCGCGGCGGCGGTTCTAAGCCATCGCTACATCCCGGATCGCAAACTGCCGGATAAAGCGATCGACCTGATTGACGAGGCCGCCAGCCGCCTGCGCATGGAGATCGACTCCAAGCCCGCCGAACTGGACGCGGTTGACCGTCAGATCATGCAGCTTGAGATCGAGCGCGAGGCCCTCCGCAAAGAGCGTGACAAGGCCTCGAAGGAGCGGCTGAAGCGCCTGGAGCAGGAACTTGCCGACCTGCGTGAGAAATCCAACGCGCTGCGGGCCAGGTGGGAAAAGGAAAAAGCCGCCATCCACGCGATCCGCGAGACCAAAGCCAAGATCGAAGAGATCAAAACCCAGATCGAGCAGGCCGAACGTCGCGCCGACCTGGAAGAGGCAGCGAGACTGCGTTACGGCGCATTACCGGAGCTGGAAGAAAAACTCGTCGGCCTGGAAAAGCAACTGCGCGAGATACAAGGCGACGATCCGCTCCTGAAAGAGGAAGTGGATGCAGAAGAGATCGCATTGGTAGTCTCCCGGTGGACGGGTATACCCGTCAGCAAACTGCTGGAAGGCGAACGGGAGAAACTGCTCAGGATGGAAGAGAGGCTGCATCAGCGCGTGGTCGGCCAGGACGACGCCATCCGCGCCGTCTCCAACGCAGTACGGCGTGCGCGTGCCGGCCTGCAAGACCCGAATCGGCCCATCGGTACCTTCATGTTCCTGGGGCCGACCGGAGTCGGTAAGACAGAACTGGCCCGCGCGCTGGCCGAATTCCTCTTTGACGACGAGAACGCAATGGTTCGCATTGACATGAGCGAATATCAGGAGCGGCATACCGTCTCGCGCCTGATCGGTGCTCCGCCCGGCTACGTAGGCTACGAAGAGGGCGGCCAACTCACCGAGGCAGTGCGTCGCAGGCCGTATTCGGTCGTCCTCTTTGACGAGATCGAAAAGGCGCACCCAGAAGTCTTCAACACACTACTGCAACTGCTCGATGAGGGCCGCCTGACCGATGGGCACGGGCGAACGGTGGACTTCAAGAACACGGTCATCATTATGACGTCCAACATCGGCAGTCACATCATCAAAGAAATGGGCGATACCGAAGAGGCAAGGCGTCTGGTGATGCGGGAACTGGATAAGCACTTCCGGCCCGAATTCCTGAACCGTGTGGACGAGATCATAATCTTCCACAGCCTGACCAGGGAACACCTGAAGCAGATCGTGGACATCCAGCTACGGCGTCTGAAGGAACTACTGGCCGAGCGCGACCTGACAATCGAGCTGACCGACGCGGCGAAGGAATTCCTG
Organism: Ardenticatenia bacterium; assembly: GCA_027069285.1. Classification (GTDB taxonomy): domain Bacteria; phylum Chloroflexota; class Anaerolineae; order Aggregatilineales; family JALXEW01; genus JALXEW01. Next base: position 27,897 of record JALXEW010000273.1, read on the forward strand.
GCCGAGCGAGGATACGACCCGGTATTCGGCGCCAGGCCGCTGAAACGGGCGATCCAGCGCGAATTGCAAGACCCATTAGCCCTGGCCTTGCTGGAAGGGCGGTTTGTGGATGGCGATCACATCCTGGTGGACGTGGAAGGCGATCACCTGGTATTCACCAAAGCAGCCGAACCTGTAGCTGCGTGATGATCACGGGGCGACCCGGTACGATCCGCATAGTAACCGGGCCGCCCCAGATCGAAAGGATGAGGACATGATCCCGATAACCGATACCGTCAGAGCACGGCGCCCGGCTGTGATGACATGGACAATAATCGCGATCAACGTGCTGATCTTCCTCAACGAAACACTCATGGGGCGACGTACCCTCATGCGCTTCACATACCACTACGGCCTGGTGCCGGCTCACTTCTGGTCGGACCCCACCTTATGGCGATGGGTTCCGGTTTTCACCTCGATGTTCATACACGGCGGATGGGCGCACATAATCTCCAACATGCTGGCGCTCTACATATTCGGCGATAACGTCGAAGACCGCATGGGGCCATTCCGATTCCTGGTGTTTTACCTGCTATCGGGCTTCATCGCGGCGATGGCGCACCTGTGGTTTTATCCGGATTCGACCGTGCCGACCGTCGGCGCAAGTGGCGCCATAGCCGGCGTCCTCGGCGCCTACCTGGTGCTATACCCGACCGCCAGCGTGATCACAATGATCCCGGTGTTCTTCTTCTGGCCCCTGTTTATAGACATTCCGGCCCTGATCTACCTGGGTTTCTGGTTCGTATCGCAACTACTCAACGGCGTCCTGGCCCTCTCGGTCAGGACCTTTCAGAGCGGGGGAGTGGCATGGTGGGCGCATATCGGCGGATTCATAGCCGGGATAGCGCTGGTATGGCTTTTCATAGAGCGCCCGCGTCGCCGATTCTACCCGGACGAATACTTCCCGTGGTGATGAATAACCACCGACTACATGGAGAGGGAAAATGGGAATCTTCGACCTATTCTGGCTGTTCTTCATGGTAACCAGCGTATGGCCCGCGATCCGGCAGAAAATGCTGGAGGCCGAGCGCCTGCGTCTGATACACGACATCGAAAAGAAGCGCAACAGCCGCGTGATCGTAATGATCCATCGTCAGGAGACTATGGCCCTGCTTGGGTTCCCGATCTTTCGTTACATCAACATAGAAGATAGCGAGGAAGTCCTCAGGGCCATCAAAATGACGGATGATAGCATCCCCATAGACCTGATCATCCACACGCCCGGCGGGTTGGTGCTGGCTGCGGAGCAAATAGCTCATGCGCTATGTCGCCATCCTTCCAAAGTGACCGTCTTCGTCCCGCACTACGCCATGTCCGGCGGCACCCTGATCGCGTTAGCTGCCGACGAGATCATACTGGACGAGAACGCCGTCCTGGGGCCGGTTGACCCGCAGCTAAGCGACATGCCCGCAGCATCCATCCTGAAAGTAGTCGAGCGCAAGCCGATAGAGGAGATCGACGACCGTACACTCGTCCTGGCGGATATAGCCGAAAAAGCCATCCGACAGGTGCGGGATACCGTCAAAGACATACTGATGCATCGGGGCAAAATGTCGGAAGATAAAGCCGACGAACTGGCCGAGAAATTCTCCACCGGCACCTGGACGCACGATTACCCGATCACCGTCGAGGAAGCAAGGGAACTGGGACTGCCGGTCAGCACCGAGATGCCGGAAGAAGTCTACAAACTGATGAACCTTTACCGCCAACCGGCCCAAAAGCGCCCCTCCGTCCAATACATCCCCATACCGTACCTGCCGGACGAGAAAGGGAAACGCATCAACAACAGGTGAGACATCGGGGGCGTCGGCACCGGCGCCCCCTAGCGTGCCAACATCGAGGCGGCGATGACGGCCAGATCGTAGACGAAATGGCCGATCACAGCGGCAGTAGTGTTAAAGCGCTCCCGGAGCCATCCGAACGCCAAAGCTATCCCGAACACCACCAATAGCGCCGGCCCGAATCCATACTGGACGTGCGAGAGCGCGAAGAACACCGACGTGGCCCAAAGCCCGAATATCGGTTGCAGAGCGCCCCGGTACAGCACCTCCTCACCGATGGCTGCTCCGGCTGCCACGATCAGCGCCTCGTGCCATGATCCCACCGCGCCCAGCAGCGCATCAACATCCGAAGATTGGCGACTCGCCCCTGCCGGATCGACCAACGCCCACGCCGCCAGCGCCATATACTCCACAGCCAGAACCGCGAACGCCGTCACCGTCGCGGTCAAAAGCCCCTCGAAATCCGGGATACCCAGCCCAAGCCGCTTCAGCGCCTCAGCCGGCCCCCTCCGCATCCACATACCGACGCCGACCAATGAGGCCGCAGTCAGCGCCAGCGTATTGAGCGCGACCAGCGTCACCATCCCCTCGGCTTCCAGCTCCGAGACCAGCCCGGTCACCCCGCCGGCCCTGGAAATATCGACCACCTGTTGCCAGATTGCCAGCAACAGCAACGCCGGCGCCAGCGTATGAACCGGCGAGTCGGGATCGAACCGGCGGGTGAAGAGAGGAGCCAGTGCCCTCCTGACCTGTGGCAGCAGCCATATCCACATAAGCACCCCCATTCCCACCGAGAGGGCGGTAACGATCGGGTCGCTGCCGGCATATGGCCGGGTACCGAACCCGACGGCGATCATAAAGACGCCCATCATACCCAGCCCCGCATAAAGGAGCCACCTGTACCAGGGATACCTCACCGCGTGATTGGCGAGCGCGATCACAAAGATCAGCGCCGCGAAACTGAGCATCACCGCGACCGACGCACCCACATCACACCTCCGTTTCCGCCTGATGTATCAACATCCTACCCGGCATCGCGCAACCGGGCCAGACCGGTTGGCATGGGAGAGCCTTTGCGTTATCCTGGATAAGGGATAAACACCGTTTGAGAGCAAGGTGAGACGTGGCAAAAGTACCACAGCCCATCCCGTATCAGGGTAGCAAGCGTCGTGTAGCCGGGTTGATACTTTCTTTTCTTCCGCCTGGCGTTGAGACCCTTATAGAGCCTTTTGCCGGTTCTGCTGCCGTATCACTTGCAGCAGCGGCGTATGGTAAAGCTTCCAGATTCCACCTAAATGACCTCAATGCCGTGCTTATGGAGCTATGGCGAGAGATCATAGAGAGGCCGTATACCGTCATAGAGGGGTATAGGAGGCTATGGACGGAGCAGATCGGACGGGAGAAGGAATTCTACCATCTGGTACGTGACGATTTCAACAGAACCGGCGATCCCATTAAACTGCTTTACCTGCTTGCCAGATGTGTCAAAGCAGCAGTTCGCTATAACTCCAGGGGTGAGTTCAACCAATCCGCCGATAATAGACGGAAAGGCCGCCACCCAGATCGTATGGCTGCCGACATACTTGCCGCGTCGTGGCTCCTACGGGGCAGAGTGCGGCTTACCTCGGTGGATTATGCCGAAGTTGTCGATGAGATCGGTGAAAACGACGTTTTGTACCTGGACCCGCCATACCAGGGTGTTTCCGCCGGGACAGACCCGCGTTACTATGGTGGCGTGGACTTCGAGAGATTCGTGAGCTACCTGGAGTCGTTGATCGAGCGTGGAGTCGCATTTATATTGAGTTACGATGGCCGCAGAGGACAAGCGGTATACGGGAACCCGTTGCCGTTCGGAGATGAACTTTACGGGATAGAAGTCGAAAGCGGTCGCTCGGCCCAGGCCACCTTGCTAGGGAGGAACGAAGTGACCTATGAGTCCTTGTACCTATCGCGAGCTCTGCTGGAACGGATAGGTCTCTCCCCAGGCGAATTAGCACACGGCTTCTGGGCCGGAGGTTTTGCTCAACTACCCTTACCAATGGCGGATCGGCTGTGAGCAGTGAGTTACTGCCCGACGAGATCGCGGCCCTTCTAAAATCGGTCAAGAGCAGGCGGGCTAAGATCGTCATAGAGCATATCGTCAAGCACGGCTTCGTGACTACCGAGGAACTGGAGAAAATATACGGTTACAAGCATCCTCCCAGGGCGGCCCGGGACGTGAGAGAAGCCGGGATACCGTTGGAGACATTTAGAGTCAGGGCATCCAATGGACGTTGGATAGCTGCTTATAGACTCGGGGATGTCTCGGACATCATCGCCGGTAGAGCCGGAGGTAGAGAAACGATCCCAAAGGCCGTAAAAAGGGAATTATATTCCAAAAGCGGCGGGAGATGTGCTATATGCTATGCTCATTTCGAGCTTAGGTACCTGCAGGTGGATCATAGAGTTCCATATGAGGTATCCGGCGGCGGAAAAGGCGACCCCGCCGAATTCATGTTGCTTTGTGCCTCGTGTAACAGGGCCAAATCCTGGTCGTGTGAACATTGCGCGAATTGGCTGAGTGAGAAATCCGCCGACGTATGCCGACGTTGTTATTGGGCCGATCCGGAGAGCTACACCCACGTGGCACTGCTAGAAGTCAGGCGCGTGGATGTACAGTGGAGTGGGGAAGAGATAGAAGTATACGAGCGGCTAAGGCGCGCTGCGCGAGATGGTGGTTTTCCGCTGCCGGATTATGTCAAAGCGATCATAGCCAAGTGCCTTAACGACAACAAGGGGTAGGCCATGCACATTGTACTGGACGCAATGGGAAGCGACGCACACCCGGTGCCCGATGTTGAAGGCGCAGTACTTGCGGCCAGGGAATACGGCATCTCACTCTCCCTGGTGGGGAATCGGGTGCTCATCGAACAGGAACTTCAAAAACACGATACCACCGGCCTGGACATCCGAGTGGTGCATACCGACGAGTTCATCAGCATGACCGATAAACCGGTCGAGGCGGCAAAGGCCAAGCAAAACTCCTCGATGCACATAGGGATGCGCATGGTCGAAAGCGGAGAAGCCGACGCCTTCGTCACAGCAGGCAACACCGGCGGCGTGCTGGCCGTGGCCACACTCCACGTTCCCAGGCGCATACCCGGCGTCAAACGCCCCACGCTGACCACCATAATCAACATACGTGGCAACAGAATAGTGCTCACCGACATCGGCGCCAACGCCGAGTGCCGTCCGGAGCACCTGTATCAATTTGCCATCATGGCCGGGCTATATGCCGAGCGGGCGCTCGGAGTGCACAACCCTCGGATCGCGTTACTTTCCAACGCCGAGGAAGAGGGCAAAGGCACCGAGCTGGTGCGTGAGGCGGCCAAACTACTGGCCGCAAGCGATCTTAACTACATCGGCCCCGTGGAGCCAAAAGAAGTCCTGGCCGGCAAGGCCGATGCCGTGATAAGCGATGGCTTCAGCGGCAATATCCTGATCAAGAGCCTGGAAGCGATGGCAAGCACCATATTCGCCATGCTCAAAGACGAACTACCCAAATCCCCACTGACCGTGCTCGGCGGCCTGTTGGCCAGGCCGGCCTTCAAGCGGGTTTACAAACACCTGGACCCGTTTGAAATCGGCGGGGCGCCGTTACTGGGCGTCAACGGCGTGGTCATCATAGCGCATGGCCGTAGCAATTCCAGGGGCATCAAAAACGCCATCCGCCAGGCCGTGAGAGCGGTGGAAGGAGACATCATAACCGCCATCAGGCGTGGGATCGCCGCCAATTCCGGCGCCGGCGCCACCTCGGAGTAACCACCTATGGAACTGAGCAGGAACGGAACTCCCAGAGTTGTCATCACCGGAATGGCCGTACTCTCCCCACTGGGCAAACTCCAACAGATGTGGGAAGGCCTCAAAGAGGGCAGATCGGGCATCAGCCTTATAGAAAGCTTTGACCTGAGCGACTTCCCGGTTCACATCGCAGGCGAGATCAAAGACTTTAACCCTGCGGACTACGGCCTGGGTCGCAAAGAAGCCCGACGCATGGCCCGTTCCTCACAATTCGTCATCGCCACCACAAAGCTGCTGATGGAGGATGCCGGTCTCACCAAAGAGGCCATAGCGCCGGAAGCGGATCGAGTTGCCGTTGTAGTTGGGTCTGGCATGGCCGGGCACGAAATGGCAACGCGGGCCACGCTGGAATACATGGCCCGTGGTCGCAAGCGTGCCAGTCCGTACGGACTGGTTGCCTCGATGATAAACGCCCCGGCCTTCTACGTGAGTCACGAAACCGGCGCGGTTGGGCACATAGTAGTTCCCTCCACGGCCTGCGCCACCGGCACCCAGAGCATTGGCGAAGCCGCCGAACTGATACGTCATGGCCGGGCGGACATGGCGATCGCGGGTGGGGTAGAAGCCCTGATACAGGACTACGCCATCGCCGGATTTGATGCCACAGGTGCCGTCACCCGTGACTACAACGACCGTCCGGAAGCTGCCAGCAGGCCATTTGACGGGCGCAGATCGGGCCTGGTTTTCAGCGAAGGGTGCGGGTTAGTTCTCCTGGAGAGCTTGGAGCACGCCCTGGCGCGCGATGCTCGCATATACGCCGAAGTATTGGGCTACGGCGCCTCATCGGATGCCTATCACATCGCCGCCCCTGATCCCGAAGGCAAAGGGGCCGCGCTTGCCATCAGAAGGGCGCTTGAGGATGCCCGCATATCGGTTGACGAAATTGACTACATCAACGCGCACGCCACGTCCACCATCGCGGGCGATATAGCCGAGACGAAAGCGGTCAAACTGGCATTTGGCCCTCGCGCGTACGACCTGCCGATCAGCGCTCCGAAGAGTATGCTCGGCCACATGATGGGAGCCGGTGGCGCGGTCGAAACCATCGCCTGCGTGATGAGCCTGCTTGATGGGGTGATACACCCAACCATCAACCAGGAATACCCCGACCCGGAGTGCGACCTGGATTACGTACCGAATCGGGCCAGGGACGCTAAACTAAACACAGTGCTCAAGAACTCGTTTGGACTGGGCGGGATAAACGCCTGCCTGGTGATCGGGAAAGTGCGATGAGAAAAGAAATGCCACGTGGACTGATAGCCCTCACATTTGTGAGCGCGGCCTTGATCGTATTTGCCCTTTGGATGGTATTCGGGTATGCGCCGCGTGAAGCCGTGATGGGCGACGTACAGCGGGTTTTCTACTTTCACCTCTCGGCCTTTATCGGCGCCTCGGTTGCCTTCCTGGGCACGCTGGTCGCATCCGTGGCCTACCTGCGAACCAGGAACCGCTCCTGGGATCGGATCGCCAAATCCTCTGTGGAGATCGGACTGGCGTTATCGGCCATGACAATACTATCCGGCCCGGTTTGGGCCTCGGTTGCCTGGAATGCGCTCTGGGCCTGGGACCCGCGCCTGACCGCCGTAGCGATCATGTGGCTGATATACGCCGCCTACCTGATGCTGCGTGGCGGGATAGACGATCCGGATAAAAGCGCCAGATTCGGTGCCGTATACGGCATAGTTGCCTTTGCCAGCGTGATCATGACATTTGTATTGCCGCGCGTGGTTTCCACATTTGGATCGCCACATCCGACGGTGATCGGCCCCGGCTCCGAAAGCGGCGGCTCCATGACCCTGACGCCGAAAATGAAGCACACACTTTACGTGAGCATGGTAGCCTTCGTCGTGCTCTACTTCACATTACTATGGCACCGTGTGCGTCTGGAAGAGCTGGCCGATAAAGTGCGAGAGCTACAGGCGCGGGCCTTTGAGCGCGATTGACCGGAGGGGGAAATGTACACCTTACAGCAGGCCACGCCGGATACATTCAACCTGATGCTACTGGGGTACGGCATCATATTCGGGATAGGGGCCGCATACATAGCGTGGCTGGCGCTAAAGTGGCGTGCCCTACGGCGCCGGCTGCAGGCCCTGGAAGCCGCTGCTGGAGATGAGGATTGACGGAAAGGCCGAGCTGATACGCTCGGCCTGTTCAGATTCGGAGTGGCGGGTGCCATAACGGCCTGGGCTGTCCGCGCGTCTGTGTCTATAGCCCGAAGATCACCTGCAACTTAAGCGCGGCGCCCATATCACCGTCTATCTTAAGCTTGCCCTGCATGAACGCGGCTGTTGCGTTTAACTCGCCGTTGCCGATCTTCAGGTAGTCCTCTGCCGTGGCGGTGATCGTACAGGTTGGGTTTCCCGCCGTCCCCTCGGCAACCTCGCATTTACCTTCCGAGACCGTCATATACCATTGGCCGCCGCCCTCACCGGTCAGGTTAAACTGGTACACCGCGTTCACCCCGGCTGCCTTTTCGGGATTGAACCTTGTGACCATATTCTCGAACAGGTCTTTGAGATTGTCGAACTTATCGGCCATTGTGGCTTTTCCTCCTGGTTTCTTTGCGAAAGGCCGGATCGGCAATAACTTTAAGCGACAGGCGCGGTCGTGTCAAGCTTCATTCCCCTGCCATCTCCCGTTCTCCTTACGGCGTGGCCCTGGCTCGGACTCTCTGTGGCACAAACGTTCCATAGATGTCGGGCCGAGTCCGTTCGTAGTACAATCTTGCCGGGCAGGCGTGTCTGCTGTATATGTTTTATAGCACGATTCCGTATAATAAAAGTTGACATCACGCGAGAAAGGTGCTAAACTGATGGGCGATGAGGAAAAATCGCAGAACGCATACCCGGCAGATAAGCCGGTTCTGACAAAAGTGCTGGAATCTCTCCCGCCCGAACTCGACCTGAAGGCCGAGGCAGTATGGGTGGGTGTCCATTGGACGCTCGTGGTCGGGCGGCTCGGAGGGCAGACCTACGGTGGACTGGCCTCAACGCAGATGCCGGTGCACCAAGCCCACGGCCAGATCGACGTGGTCGGAGCGGGGGAGCTGCAACGGCATACCCTGCGGTGGTTGGCCGGGAACCTGGCCGCATCCGAGCGACCGATGGAAACCAGCATCGGCTGGGCGGCGGTGAACGCACTGTTAGCGGCAGCCGACCCCGGCTACAGGATGCAGGAGATCAACGCCGGTGAGCTGCTCATCGAGCGTGGGCGCGGCAAAAGAGTAGCTCTCGTGGGCCACTTCCCGTTCATCGAGAGATTGCGGGAGGCCGTCGGGACGCTTTGGGTGCTTGAGCTGCGCCCCACCGGCAGTGAGCTGCCCGCCGAGGCCGCGCCAGAGGTGATGCCGCAGGCAGATGTGGTGGCGATAACCGGCACCACATTACTCAACGGCACCTTTGACGGCCTGATCCGGTTATGCCGACCGGATGCGCTGGTTGTGATGTTGGGGCCGACCACGCCGCTATCGCCGGTACTATTCGACTACGGCGTGGACGTGCTGGCAGGCGCCCGCGTGGATGATCCGGATACAGTTTTGCGGGTTGTCGGCCAGGGCGGGAACCTCCGGCAAATGCGGGGTGTGCGCCTGGTGACAATGACAAGGGAGGGAGCGAAGTGAAGATCGCCGCGATAACCGATGACGGCGTGACCATAAGTCAACACTTTGGGCGTGCCCGGTTTTACAAAGTGCTGACGGTGGAAAACGGAGAGATCGTGGCCGAGGAAATGCGTGACAAACTTGGGCACCACAACTTCGGTGCCGAATCGCACGCAGAGGATGCCGACCCACGTGGGCACGGCTTTGGGCCATCGGCACAAGATCGTCATACCCGCATGGCAGCAGCGATCTCGGATTGCGAGGTACTGCTATGCCGTGGCATGGGCCGTGGCGCCTACGTCAGCATGGAACAGGCGGGCATTCGCCCGATAGTGACCGACATTGAGGACATTCACCAGGCCGTCAGGGCATATCTAGACGACGAGATCGAAGATCACGTGGAGTACCTGCATT
>JALXEW010000273.1:37581-37910 GCA_027069285.1 Ardenticatenia bacterium
TGGATGCAGGGCGTGTCGGTGCCGACTTTTGGGCTGCGCTGCACGCCGGATCAAAATCGAAGACAGAGTGAGAGTTAAAGAGGTGATGTGAGAATGACTCGCAAATTCAAATGCTATGACTGTGGGCACGAATTCGAAGTGCCATATGGCACCGGCGGCCCCGGCGCGGAGATGAAATGCCCCAAGTGTGGCAGCACCAACGTCCACAGGGCGCCGGAAGACCGTGGATACTCCCGATGGGGGCAGGCGGCGCAGGCCGATCCGCCACCGAATTGGGACCCGAACAACCCCCCACCCGGATGGGCACCCGGAGCAGGTTGGGGCTGGTG
>JALXEW010000274.1 GCA_027069285.1 Ardenticatenia bacterium
CGGTGGGCGTCTGGGCGCGGGAGGCGCGGGCGGGCCGCACCCCGCCGCCGCGATCATCAGGGCGATGATGGCGGTAAGTGCGGATACCAGCAATGCCAGTTTCCGGCGTTTGATGGCACACCCCCTTGTTCGCTTTCAAGGCGCTAGCGTGGTTGAATGGTACTCGCAGCGGCACCGTCCGTCAAGCCGGGGGCATGGTTCGCGATCCAGAAGGCGGTTATGAACACATATGCCAGGTCTATCAGGAAGTATGAGTTGTCAACCAGGCCATGCGCGAGAAAATCCGCCATGCCCCCCATGAAGCCAAGCACCAGCGCCGCAACTGTCGGGTCTTGGCCCCGCAATTCGCGGTAGGCTCTCACCGCTGGCTTCCAGAACCCAAGCTGGAGCCAGACTCCAAGCGCTACGCCCAGTATGCCAAGCCGCAACCAATAGTCCAGCACGATGTTATGCGGGTGAGAGAGATTCGGCTCCTGCCAGGCCTCCGGTCGTATATAGTGGCCGCGATAGAGGTACAGGAATTGATCCAGGCCGATGCCGGTGATCGGGTGGTCGCGCAGCATGTCGAGCGAGCTTTCCCACAGTTTGAGCCGGAAGAAGACGGTTCCGCCGGAAAAGTCGGTCAGATGGGCAAATCGCGGCGTCTGGGAAAGCGGTATGAGCAACAATAGCCCCACAATCCCCACGACTATAAGCCATTTGAGCGCCCGCTTCCCGCCCCAAAAGATCAGAACCGTCACCATGCCCGCCGGTAGGCCCAACAGCAGCCCCCCGGCGGAAAATGTGAGCACGAAGGCGGCCAACATCACCACCCCGGTCACCGCAGCCCAGATGCGCAAAATCCGCTCGCGCGCCATAAGCGCCATCGCTAGGGCCACCGGTATCAGGCGACCCAGGAAGAGCGCGACGTTGTTTGGCGATCCGTACACGCTGGAAAGGCGGCGGAATCCGCCCTCGGCGGTCACGTAGTATATGCCGGTGCCGAGCAGCATCAGGCCGTATAGGGCTACGACCGACCCGGCAAGTAGCAGCGCGTGCACCAGCCGTAGCATGTCCCGGCGGGTCAGCGGCATAGTTCGCAACATAAGGTAGAACAGCGCCGGTTCCACTATGAGCAGCCGCCACTCACGGGCCGCCTCCCGCAAATGTACTGCCCAGATCAGCGACGCCGTGCCCAAGACGACCATCGCCACGATCGGCCAGTCCGCACCGCGCAGAGCTACTTTGAGCAGGACGCCGCCGCGCCCCTCGCCTGTACCCCATTCGGAGCGGATACGCCTCGCCAGCGATATGGCACCACGCAGCACCCACGCGCCAAAGGTCATCAGCAGGCATATCTCGCTCATCGAGAGTGCCCGCTCGTATAGCTCTATGGGGAAGTGGAAGAACGGCGCCCAAAATAGGGTCAACGCCAGGCCTAACTCCGGGCGCAGGGCTATCATCCAGAATAGCACCGCGCCGGCTACCAGGCTGACGATCAGGCCTGGGGAGAAGTACAGCACTCCCGCACTCAGGATGGTCGCCAGCAGGCCCACCGGCTCGCCCCGCGTGATGTTGGTAGCGCGGCCCCAAAGCGTCACAAACGCGCCAAAACCGGTCACAAAGCTGGCGATCCAGGCCGTCACCGGGGTCACCGGGATTCTGATGGCCGGCCTGACGCCACCCCTAAGGCGCATGTATATGAAGCCGACGGCAGCGACCACGGCAACCGCGACCAGGATGCCAAAGGCTATGTCGTACCCGAATGTATCCGGCGGATACCCCACTGCGAAGCCGGCCAATGTCCATCTCCCCCAGCCCAAGACCGGTTTTATGCGCACCACGTACCCCGGACCGTCAGGCTCCCAGGGGAGATGCCGGGCCAGTGTGATCGTATCCCTGCCAGGCTCGGCGTAATCCGAGGTGAGGACGACGTAGGCATCGCCTTCTGATGTGCGGGGAAGCGCGTTGCTCAGGTCGGCGCCTGGGCTATCCGCATCCTCGATCCTCACGTAGAGGAAGCCCCGGAAGTTGGCCCTATGTGCCTCCACCGCCACGTTGCCGCCGGAGAAGGTGAATTCCAGCTCGGCACCTTCGGCTAATTCGGGCGTATCGGCGCCCCACCTGCCGATCTCCCAGTCGCCGCGATAGGTCGCGTAAGGTGTATCCGCCGGGTACCTGCCAGGCAGCGCCACGCCGCCGAATCCCAGGTCGGCCAGGACGCCGTAAAGCGGCCCCGGCTCCCCATCAGGCCCAAGCACCGAGAATCCCCAACGCGGGTCATCCAAAGGCACATCCGGCTGCCAGTGATACAGGATCAGGCCGCCAATCCAGGGCCACTCGGCTGCGGCACGCATGTAGGCACCGCGCGTGTACGCGGATTGAAGTTCCGGCGTGACTTCGCCCCATATCGAAGGCTCCCCGTCCCAATCGGGCGGGAGTGCGTTCCAGCCGAAATCGCAGCCCCATAAGGCCTTACGTCCGTCCCCGTGGGCGACCATGACCTCGCGCAACAGGATTATCCGGCTGAAGTTGAGTACTCCGGGGTCAACTCTGCGATCGTCCGGGCCGGTATCGAAGCCGTAGGGTTTGCCGGCTGCTGCGTCAAGGTATTCTCCCCCGCCCTGATCGTAAAGGGCCTCCAGGAAAAGGACGTCGCTCAGGTTGCGGGGGCCGGCTTCGACTGTGGGCGCGAGGGCAGCTGCTATCACCGTGGCGCCGGGGTCTGCGCCGTGGATCGCTTCATAGGCCGCCGCAAGCATGGCCGCGTATTCAGACGGATTCGGCGGCAGCCACCCCCAGTGGGATTCCAGGTTCGGCTCGTCCCAGACCTGGTAGTAGTTTATCTTATCGGCATATCGGGCAGCGAGTTCACCGGCGAATTCCCCAAAATCCACAACGTTCTCCGGCGGGGCAAGGGGTTCGTCCGGCGCCAGATGTGATCTGGCCCAGGGCGGGGTGCCTTCCAACACGGCCACCAACTCCAGGCCGTCATGGGCACCTATCGCCTCGACCAGCGCGTCCCACGGCTCCCAGTTGAATCGGCCCGGCTCCGGCTCGATCAAGTCCCAACGAAACCGTTGTCGCACCCATGTGATCCCGGCCCCGACCATCAGGTCAAGTTGGCGGGCCAGCTCATCGGAATCCAGCCCGATCAGTTCGGCGTTAACCCCGATCAGCGGGAGACGATAGGGCAGGTCGTCGGTGGCCGTGGCGTCGACCCATCCTCGGGTATCCGCAGCCCGCTTGTGCGCAACCGCTCCGGCCCCAAGCGATGCGGCCCCGACCAGCACGATCAGTAACGGCGCAAGTATCTTGCGGAATGCGGTTATGTTCCTCACCCCTCACGATCCAGAACGCCACCCCGGCCTGCGACCACGTTCAAGGAATGGCCACAGCCCTGGGCGGCGTAAGCGGCACATCGTGCGTCACCCGGAAGCCGATTTCGACGCCACCAGGACAACCCATTCGCCTTTTTGGGCCACTTCTCCGTCCTGATTGACCACTTCCACTTTGAAGGTGATGAATCCGCCACCGGCGGCCTTCATCTCACGCTTTTTGGCCACCTGTGCCACCACGTGGATGGTATCGCCGATGTAGGTGGGTTTGCGGAATTTCCAGTCAATCCCGGTGAAGGCCAGGACGGTGCCATCGAGGAATCCGGTTTGATACGCCAGGCCACTGGCGACCGAAAGTACCAGTAAGCCGTGCGCCACCCGTTTGCCGAACATGTCTCCTTCGGAGTAGACCGCATCCACGTGCATCGGGTTGAAGTCACCCGAAAGCCCGGCAAAGCTCACGATGTCGGCCTCGGTAATGGTGCGGCCACGGGTGACGACCCTCTGGCCGATCTCGAATTCCTCGAAGTAAAGCCCTCGCGGTTGATATTCGTCGCCCATGATCTCCCTCACATGCGAATGGTAAAGGTGAAAGCGGCGCGTATTTTGACACAAACCGGCTCTGGATTCAATGTTGACTCCGGCCTACCATACAATATACTAAGGTTAACCTCGTCTAACCGTTTTGTCATCAAGGCCAAAGGAGGAGACCGCCGATGGACTACAGTGACAAGCCCTGGATTAAGCGGTACGATCCGGGCATCCCGCCGAGTTTGGAGCCATATCCCGAACACCCGCTGCACGGATTCCTGGAAAAATCCGCCCAGGAGCATCCCGATAACGTGGCAACGCTGATGACGGCCAAATTGCCGCTACTTGGCCGCCAGCAGGCAACTTTGACCTACCGCCAGGTCAATGAGGCAGCGGATGCGCTCGCGGCGGCGTTGGTGGATATGGGCCTGAAGAAAGGCGACCGGGTAGCCATAGTCATGCCGAATATCACCCAATTCGTGATCTCTTTCTACGGCATCCTTAAGGCAGGTGGGGTAGTGGCGGCAACTAACCCAACGTATCCCCCGGCCAAGATGCAGGAGCAGCTGGACGACTGCGATGCCAGGTTCGCCATCGCGATGAGCCTTTTTTACCCGGCACTTAAGCGTATCCAGGCCGGGACTAAGCTGGAAAGTATCATCGCTACCAATGTCAAGGAGTACCTGCCGCCGGCGGCTAAATTCCTGTTCTCTGTGGCCAAAGAGAAGAAGGAAGGCCACGCGGTAGAGCTACAGCCGGGAGACCATTGGTTCCAGGACATCCTGAGCAGGTACGCCGGGCAGAAGCCAAACGTCGAGGTTGGGCCGGAGGACATTTGTATCTTCCAGTACACAGGCGGCACGACCGGCGTTCCAAAGGCGGCCATGTCCCAACATAAGGCGCTGGTCGCCAATACCGTCCAGATGAGGACGTGGCTGGGTGAGGTGGACGTATCGGAGGGGGGATTCCTGGCGGCGATACCGTTGTTCCACGTCTACGGGATGGTGGCGGTGCTGAGCTTTGCCATCTCGATGGCCGCCAGGATGATCATGGTGCCGAACGCCCGCGATACCACCGAGGTGGTCGAGTGCATCCACACTTACAAGCCCGCTATATTCATGGGCGTACCGGCTCTCTATAACGCGGTCAACAACCATAAGGGAGTCGTCTCCGGCAAGTACGACCTCAGTTCGATAGAGGCCTGCATCAGCGGGTCGGCACCGCTCCCGCCGGTGACCAAGCAGCGCTTCGAGGAGTTGACCGGCGGCAAGTTGCTGGAGGGATTCGGGATGAGCGAGGCTCCTACCGCCACGCACTGTAACCCGCTGCGCGGCGAAAACCGCACCGGCTCAATCGGGCTGCCGTTCCCGGATGTGGAGTGCCGGATCGTCAGCCTTGACGATGAGGTGACCGATGTGCCGGTGGGCGATGTGGGCGAATTGGTCTTACGCGGCCCTCAGCTCATGGTCGGCTACCACAAGCTGCCAACCGAAACCGCTAATGCCCTCCGCGATGGCTGGCTCTATACCGGCGATATAGCCCGCATGGACGAGGACGGCTACTTCTACATCGTGGACCGTAAGAAGGATATGGTGCTGATCGGCGGGTTCAACGTCTATCCGACCAACGTCGAACGGGTGCTATCGGCACATCCGGCGGTGCTTGAGATCGGTGTCGCCGGCATCCCGCACCCCGACCCCGAAAAGGTGGGCCAGGAAGCGCTAAAAGCCTGGGTGGTCATAAAGGACGAGTATAAGGGCAAGATCACGCCGGAACAGTTGCAGAAGGAGCTGATCGAGTTGGGCAAGGAGAAGTTGGCCCGCTATGAGATCCCCACGCGGTTCGCATTCGTTGATGAGTTGCCCAAGACCACGGTCGGCAAGGTGCTACGGCGCGAGTTGGTGCGGATGGAGCTGGAGGAGCGGGAGAAGGAAACCGGAGGCAGTACGGAATAGGCACGCAGATTTGGGTAAAAGGGGGCGCGATCGGCGCCCCCGTTCCGTACCCGGCGGGGGGAACGGTCGGCCTGCCGAGCCGGATGGTTACGGTTGCCGAGAGGAGCCGGGTTCCTGTACCTTCTTCTTCAGGGCCTCCAGCTGCTCTCTCAGTAGCTTGAGCACGATCTGCGGGTTAGCACGCCCGCGCGTCCGGCGCATCACCTGGCCCATGAGCCATTTGGAGACGGCTTCTTTGCCGCTCAGGTACTGCTCCACCTGCTCCTGGTGCGCATCCAGGACTTCTTTGACGATCCTGGCCAGTTCGGATTCGTCGCTCATTTGGGCCAGGCCCCTGGCCCGGACTATCGCCTCTGGGTCACCGCCCCCTTCGAATACCGCTTCGAATACTTTTTTGGCCGTGTTCAGGTTGATCGTGCCGGAATCGACCAGGCGCTGCAATTTAACCAGGGCCTGCGGGGTCACTTTGACCGTATCTATTTTGTCCCGCTCGATGCCGGCCTTGTTCATCAGCCGGAACAGCTCGACGATGATCCAATTGGCCATCGCCTTCGGGTTGCCGCCGGCCCCAATCGCCGACTCGAAATAATCGGCCACGGCACGGTCGGCCACGAGCACGCCCGCGTCATACCTGCTGAGGCCGAATTCGGAGACAAACCGGTCTCGTTTGGCATCGGGCAGTTCCGGCAGTTTCCTTCTGACTTCTTCCACCCATTCGCGGGAGATCACCAGGGGGGGCAGGTCCGGCTCCGGGAAGTAGCGGTAGTCGTGAGCCTCTTCTTTGGAGCGCTGCGGAACTGTGACTCCGCGTGCCTCATCCCATCCCAGGGTCTGGCGCTTGACGGTGCCGCCTTCTTCGTAAATCCCGGTCTGTCGTTCGATCTCGTAGGCAATCGCACGGGCCAGTGAGCGGATGCTGTTGAGGTTCTTGATCTCGGTCCACTGGCGCATCTCGTCGGAGCCTTTCGGGCGGACGGAGATGTTGACTTCGAACCGGAGAACGCCCTTCGACATGTCGCCGCTATTGATGCCCAGGTACATCAAGATGGCACGCAGTTTGCGGGCGTAGGCTTCGGCTTCGGCTGCGCTGCGCATATCCGGCTCGGAGACGATCTCAAGCAACGGGACACCGGCACGGTTGAAGTCGATCAGGCTGTAGATACCCAGGTGGGTCAGTTTGCCGGTATCTTCCTCAAGGTGTGCGCGTCTTATGCCGATGCGCTTGCTACCTTCCGGCAGGTCTATTTCCAGCCAGCCGTCGTACGCCAGGGGTTGTTCGTACTGGCTGATCTGGTAACCTTTGGGCAGGTCCGGGTAGAAGTAGTTTTTGCGTGCAAACCGGTTAAGCTCGGCGATCTTGCAATTCAGCGCCAATCCGGCCATCATCCCGAATTCGACGGCCCGTCGGTTGACCACCGGCAGGGTACCCGGCAGGCCGAGGCATATCGGGCATACGTGAGTATTAGGCGCCGCAACGGTGGTATCAACCACCTCGCATCTGCAAAACATTTTACTCCTGGTCTGGAGTTCGGCATGTACCTCCAGGCCTATAACCGGCTCATATGTCGTCATAGGCTACGCTGTCCAACGAGCAGGATCAATCCTCTTCCGGCGGGGGTACCGGCAGGTCCTCCACCGGCACGTCTTTGTACTTTTTCCCCACCTCGATCAGCATTATGGGGATGCCGTTTCGGATGGGGTATTTGTAGCCAGATTCGTGACAAACCAGCCAACAGCCGTGCACCAATTCCAGACGGCCTGGATCATCACCCTCGTAGTGTACAGCCTCCGGGCAACGCAATATCTCCAGCAGTTCCGGGCTGATCGGCATATCTGCGGGTTCTGAAGCCTGATTGCCGGGTTCTTCGGTCATAGCCACCTCTGGAAAACGCACGATCAAGTGTGCAGGAGTATATACGCCAGATCAACGCGCGTCAAGGACTATCTTACACAAGCCATAAATCATGGCAAGGGCCAACGGCATCGTCGCCGATCACGGCAGCGAGCGATGTAAATCACCACGCCAACCCAGGGGACACATAAACTTAACCCTGTTGCTCAGTGCTATAGCTTTGGATTATAGGTTGCACTATACCGTCCGCAGTCCCCGCTTGACCGGATTGTACCTGAGAGTATACTATTCCATAGACTGTGAATGCGACGATCAAGTTTCAGAGGTCACAAATGAGCGAGCAAGGGATGGAAGGCACTTTGAGGAAGGTCACCGTGCTGATCATCGACGACCATCCCCTCTTCCGCGAAGGCCTTAGAAAAGTGCTTGACGTAGAGCCGGATATAGAGGTGATCGGCGAGGGCGCCGACGGCGAGGAGGCCCTGCGCCTGGCCCGAGAGATGCAGCCGGATGTGGTGCTGGTGGATATAAACCTGCCCAAGATGAACGGTCTCCAGGTGACCCGCCAGCTGATCGCGGATCGAACCGGTATCAAGGTGATCGTGCTCACAGGGTACGATACCCAGGGCCAGGTGCTGCACGCCATGCGGGCCGGAGCCTCTGCATACTTCCCCAAAGAAGTCACCCCTAACAAACTGGTCGAGGTGGTGCGCCAGGTTGCCCGTGGGATGTATGTGGTCGGCGACCAGGTGTTTGATAAACGCGGCCTGGATGAATGGCTCGATGCCGGCGTAGAGGCACTCACCGGCCCTTATATGGTAGACCCAAATGAGCATTTCGTACCGCTAAGCCCACGCGAGATGGAGATATTGCAGTACGTGACACGCGGGCTGAGTAATAAGGAGATCGCCCATAGATTGGGGATCAGCCAGCAGACGGTCAAAAACCATATGACATCCATCTTGCGCAAAATGGACGTTAAAGACCGTACCCAGGCCGCAGTCTACGCCATCCGGCGCGGCTGGGTGCGCCTGCAAGATACCGAACCGCCCGAAGGGGACACCCCGGACGATAAATCAGAAGACTAAACAAGTAAAACATCAGGGAGTCGCAATGCCATGAGCAACGGCCAGGAAGCCGAGGAAACCCAGGAATCATTGATCGAGGAATTGCAAAACGAATATGAGCGGATCGAGGTGCGGCTGCGCGAGCTGCAACAGCTGCTCGAACATAGCCAGGTCGAGGTCAACAAGCTCCAGCAACGCAACGCCAGTATCGCCAACCGCCTGACCCATATCGAGAATAACTTCGAGACCGTACCCCGCTCCGATATAAAAAATACCTACAAGGCGGCAATGGACGCCAGACAGCGCCTGATCACCACGCGCAACCAACTCGAAAAGCTCCAAAGCGATAAGGAGATGCTGGAACACTTCCGGGATGTGCTGGCAAAGGTGCTGGAGCTTTTGGAAGGCGTCTCACCCGCCGCCAGGTTGCCCGGCCAGGTCGAGCAGCCGGGAAACGGCGGATTGCCCGCCGCCACCATAATCCGCGTCGTAGAAGCACAAGAGGCCGAACGTCAACGTCTGGCCCGCCAGATGCACGACGGCCCGGCCCAGTCGCTGACTAACTTCATCTTGCAGGCCGAGATTTGCCAGCGCCTGTTCGACCGAGACCCGGTGAGGGCAAGCGAGGAATTGAATAACCTGCGGGCAGCGGCCAACTCAACCTTCCAAAAGGTACGCAGTTTCATCGCAGACCTGCGCCCGATGATGCTGGATGACCTGGGCCTGGTACCGACGGTGCGACGATATATCGATACCATCAAAGATAAAACTAACGCCACCATCCAGCTCAACATCACCGGCGCAGAACGGCGCCTGGAGCCGCACCGAGAGGTGATCATGTTCCGGGGCATCCAGGAGCTGCTTACAAACGCACGCGATCACGCCAATGCATCCCTGATCAAAGTGGAGCTGCATATGGACCCGGATACCATCACCGCCGTGGTCGAGGATAACGGGCGCGGGTTCAACGTGGATGAGGTGCTTTCCGAAAACGCAGACCGAAAGGCCCTGGGCCTGCCCACCCTGAAGGAACGCATCGAGCTGATCGGCGGCCAGATAGAGATACAAAGCAAAGAGGGGGAAGGCACCAGGGTTACCATAAGCATCCCGGCAGGTGAGCCGCCGTTCTGATCCCTCCGCAGGAGAAGCCACGTGATCTTGCAAAACCCACCTTCAGTGAGCCTGGCCATCATAATCTCGTTCGTCATAGGCGCCACGGTTCACGAATTCGCACATGCCTATTCGGCATGGAAACTGGGGGACGATACCGCATATCGCCAGGGCCGGGTGACGTTGAACCCGCTGGTGCAGATGAATCCCTTCGGGTTCCTGATGCTGCTGGTGGCCGGGTTCGGATGGGCAGGCCCCACACCCGTATCGCCCTGGAAGTTGCGCCCCAACCCCCGCATAGGCAATTTGATCGTCACATTCGCAGGCCCGGCATCCGGCCTGCTGATCTCGATCGCCGCAGCGTTCATCGTCAGGATCGGCACAACGCTCCGCGTCCCCGCGCTTTACCCGTACTCGCCAGACTTGATCCGCAACCTGATCCCCTCGCCCGGACAGTTCCTGTTCTGGTTCGTGTACCTCAACGTGCTGCTGTTCTTCTTTAACCTGCTGCCGATCTACCCGTTCGACGGGTACTGGATAGTGCTATCGCTCCTGCCGCCGGAGCTGGCGATCCAGTGGGAAGAGCTGAAACAGTACGGGATGTTCGTGATCCTGGGCATATTCGCCCTCAGCTACGTCGGAATAGACCTGATCGGATGGATCATACAGCCGCCGGTTCGGTGGACGGTCGGCCTCCTCCTCGGAATCTGATAGAGCGGGCAACGTACCGGCTGCGGCAAGGCCTGGAAGCATTGTTCGCCCGGCTGCGCCCCCTGGACGATGAGCCGGCCCACAAATACCTGCCACCCAGGCTATACCGCCTGTTCGACAGTATGCCACGCCGGGAAAAGCAACACGCCCTCTCGGTGCTGAAGCGGGTGCAAAACGAGGGCGGCTCGCACCCAGACCTGATGGTGGCGGCACTCCTGCACGACGTGGGCAAAAGCCGTATGCCCTTCTCCCTACCCGGCAGGGTCGCCGTGGTGGTGATCGGCGCCCTATCCCCCACCCTGGCAGGAAGATGGGCCACCGGGGAACCAAAGGGGCTGCGGAAGCCGTTCGTGATCCACGCCATGCACCCACGGTGGGGAGCGGAGATGGCAAAAGAGGCAGGCGCATCTCCCCTGGCAGTGGAGCTGATACGACGACACCATGATCCGGTGCCTGATCCGCCGATAAGCGAGACGGATCGCCTGCTGAAGCTACTGCAGGCGGCGGATAATTCGGCATGACCCGCCGTGGAACAGGCCCCAGGCTCACATGCCCGGCTGCGGACGTTCCCGTCGGGCGGTTTGTCAGGAAATCCGGCACGGGCTAATATAATGGCGCCATGAAACGACGGGTGCTGATCGCTTTCATTATTCTGAATATCATCGTCTCGGTTGCGATGAGCCTGGTGGTGGTCAATCTGTGGAGGGCAGCGCAGCCGACGGTGACGATTCTGGCCCCGCCGACTATCGTGGTCTACGTGCCGG
>JALXEW010000275.1 GCA_027069285.1 Ardenticatenia bacterium
TATCATTTCCGCACCGCAAGGGGGAAAGATGCTGTGAGCGAGAAGATCAGGGTGGCGAACGCCCCGTGCTCGTGGGGCGTACTGGAATTCGATCTTGAGGGAGAGGAGGCGGGCTATGCTCAGGTGCTGGATGAGATGGCCCGCGCCGGATATGAAGGTACCGAGTTAGGTGATTGGGGCTTCATGCCGACCGATCCTGATAAATTACGTCGGGAGCTTGCGGCCAGGAATTTGCAATTATTAGCCGCTTTTGTTCCCGTGGCGCTATCCGATCCGGCAAAACACCCCAAGGGAGAGGAGGACGCGCTCCGTGTCGCCCGCCTGCTGGCCGAGACCGCAGGGGAAAGCTGCTTCCTGGTGCTGGCCGACGATAACGGCAAAGTCGAAGTGCGGGTCAAGAACGCCGGTCGCATCCGGCCTGAGCATGGCCTGACCGATGAACAGTGGCGTATATTCGCCGATGGTGCGAATCGGATCGCCCGTGCCGTCAGGGAGCAGGTCGGATTGCGCACCGTATTTCACCATCACTGCGCCGGCTACGTCGAGACGCCGGAGGAAGTGGATACGCTTATGAGCCTGACCGATCCGGGCCTGATCGGGCTATGTCTGGATACCGGCCACTATACCTACGGTGGCGGCGATGCTTTAGAGGCGCTGAGGCGCTATCGGGACCGGATATGGCACGTGCACTTCAAAGATTGTCATCCGGAAGTGGCGGAACGGGCCAGACGGGAAGGATGGGATTACTTCGATGCGGTGAGGCACGGCGTCTTCTGCGAACTCGGCAAGGGCGTGGTAGACTTCCCGGCGATAGTGGCAGAACTGCGGGATTCCGGCTACGAGGGCTGGATCGTAGTCGAGCAGGACGTGCTGCCTGAGATGGGTTCACCGTATGAGAGTGCCGTCCGCAACCGCGAATATCTGAAGAGCCTGGGGTTGTAGATATACGAGACAAATATTACATTTGCTTGACAGTCCGGCCCTGTCTTATGATATAATGAGAACGCCCTGTGGGCCTGAGCCTTCTTTTTCTCTTTCAAGAGGTGTTAGCATGTTTAAACGGGCAATGGTACCGGTTTCCTTGGTATTACTCGCCCTTCTTGTCACAGCTACAGTTATTACAGCGCAAGAAGGTCCTAGGTATCGATTTATCTTAGTAGCTCACAATGTGTCCGTGCCATTTTGGGTGCCTGTTAGGAAGGGCGCCGAGGATGCCGGTGAGCTACTGGGGGTTGACGTGCAGTTTACCGGCCCAACCGACTTCAACCTCCCACGCCAGAGAGATATTTTGCAGGCTGCCATAGCATCTGGCGTTGACGGCATTGGGACCACCATGCCGGATACCGAAGCGTTTGACGACATAGTGGATGACGCACTTGCTGCCGGTATTCCGATCATAGCGTTTAACGCCGATGATGATAACGCTCGCATGGCGTATATCGGCCAGGATAACTATGAGGCCGGTCGTGCTATGGGGCGCCATATCATCGAACTTCTACCTGACGGCGGTCACCTGCTGTTGGCGATGCATACCGCCGGCCACTTGAGCCTTGAAGAGCGTATGGCCGGGTTGCGGGAGGTGCTGGACGAGGCCGGGAATTTCACATACGATGTAATCGCGACGACCACCGATCTGGTGCGTGCCACCAGCCTGGTTGCCAGCTACTACGAAGGGCACCCAGATACGGTAGGGATGTTCGGGGTAGACGATATAGTCGGTTCCGCATTCGCCCAGTTTATAGACCAGGCGGATCTGGCCGGGGAAGTATTCTGCGGCGGCTTTGATCTGGTGCCGGACATCATGTTGGCTATTGCAGACGGGCGTTGCCAGTTCACAATAGACCAGCAACCGTATCTGCAGGGCTTCCAGACGGTGGTCCAGCTTTACCTGTACAATGAGTACGGACTGGCGCCTACCGACATAAATACTGGCATTGCTGCCGTCACGGCGTCCGATGTCGAACGGGTGATGGAGTTGGCGGAGCAAGGATACCGGTAGGCGGAGAGGCGGGCAGTGAGCGAGATACCGTTCCTCGAATTCTCTGGCCTTAGCAAGCGCTTTGGCGGGACTCAAGCCTTAGACGGTGTTTCGTTCACAATCCGTAAGGGCGAAGTTCGTGGACTTGCCGGTGAGAATGGGGCCGGCAAGTCCACACTCATTAAAATACTGTGCGGAGTTTACTCCCCGGATGCCGGTGAGATATACCTGGATGGGGAAAAAATCTCTCCCAGGACGCCTGCCGAGGCGGAGAAATTAGGCATAAGTGTGTTTCACCAGGAGATACCGGTTTGCCTGAATCTCTCCGTGGCGGCCAACGTTTTCCTGGCTCCGGATATGCCGGGTCGGTTCGGGATGCCAAACTGGCGGGAGATGTACGAGCGGTGTGAAGAGATTTTCGAGGCCCTGGGAGAGAAGATAGACCCGGAGAAGCCCGTGCGGGAGTGCTCAGCTGCCGAGAAGCAAATGGTGCTTCTGGCGAGAGTGCTATCAAAGAAGGCCAGGCTAATAGTTTTGGATGAGCCGACCACTGCCCTTACCCCCCCTGACGTCCAGAGACTCTTCTCGGTCATAGAGCGTCTTAAGGGAATGGGGATAACCTTTATCTTCGTCAGCCACATGCTGGAAGAGATAATGTCCCTATCGGATAGGATAACCGTGTTACGTAACGGCCAATACATCGGAACATTGGATAGGCCCGAGTTCGATACGGAAAAACTCACCCAGATGATAGTTGGACATTCTGTAGTAAGCGTCGTATCTCGCAAACAGGTGGACGAGCGTCCGGTTATCCTGGAAGCCAGAGAGATCGGTGTGGGCAGCTCGGTGAGTGGCATATCGTTCAGGTTAAGGCGCGGGGAGATATTAGGCATTGCCGGATTGCAAGGCTCTGGCCGATCCGCATTAGTCCGTTGCCTTTTCGGTTCGCCGCCTCCGGATCGTGGTCGCCTATTGGTGGACGGCGTGGAAGTCTCGATCCGCAGCCCGTTGGATTCTATAAAACTGGGCATAGGATACGTGCCGGAGGATCGTAAGATATTGGGGTTGTTCCGTTCTATGGATGTAAAGAGGAATTTGGGGATCGCACATGTGGATCGTATGACACGGCTCGGCTTTCTCGATATGCGTGCGATGAAGGCCCTGGCGGAGGAGATGGCCAAACTCCTTCGCATATCCATGCCTGGGGTAGATGCTCCCATTACCAGCTTGAGTGGCGGTAACCAGCAAAAAGTCCTTTTTGCCCGATGGCTTGCTATAAAGCCGCGTGTGCTGGTGATGCATGAGCCTACCAGAGGTGTGGATGTGGGCGCTAAAGCTGAGATACGCCGCTTGATTGTCAATCTCGCAGATGAGGGTTACTCATTTATCGTTGCCTCATCCGACCTGGACGAGTTATTAGCCATATCTGATAGGATATTGGTTATGCGCCACGGCAAGATCGCCACAGAGTTAACACGGGGGCAGGCGACAAAAGAGCGCATTATACTATCCGCGACCACAGGTTGATACCTGATACCCGCCATCGGGATTACAGGAGCTGATGATGAAGTCCTCTCCCTCCAAGTCTGAGACGCTTTTGGGCAAGGTCGGTTTTAGTTGGGCGCGCCGGCTTTTGAGGATTCGGGAGTTGGGAGTATTGGTAGCGGCTTCACTGATCGCGATCGGATTCTCTTTGGCTACCCCGGCGTTCCTGACCACATATAACATAATGAACCTGCTCCGACAGACCTCAGAATTGGGCATAGTTGCCATGGCGATGACCATCTTGATCGTATCTGGGGAGTTCGATCTCTCTGTCGGCGCCATATACGCGGTGACGGGAGTTGTCGCCGGCTTGCTGGTTAAAGACCACGGCTGGAATCTCTGGACTGCTGCCCCGGTTGGAGTGCTTTGTGCCCTGGCATTAGGGCTGGTTAACGGCCTTCTCACCACTAAAACGATGATACACTCGTTCATCGCCACACTCTCCACCATGATGGTGTTCAGGGGCATTGCCATGGTCCTTTCGAAGGGCTGGCCTATCTCGGCGTTTGAGGATTCTTCATTCTTCGAAGTCATAGGGCGTCATAAACTTTTCGGAGTTGTCCCAATCCCCATATTGTGGCTCCTGGTGTGGGGCATCGTAATGTGGCTACTGTTGCATAAGACCGGATACGGCGTCAAAGTATACGCTACCGGAGATAACGTGGAGGCTGCGAGACTGGCTGGTATAAATACCAACAGAATCAAGATCATCAACTTTGTGATCACGGCGCTGGCGGCTGGCATATCCGGCATAGTTTCGTTAGCCTACCTGAAATCGGTGACCCCAACTCAGGGGACCGGTATGGAACTGGAAGCAATTGCCGCAGCCGTCATTGGTGGAACATCCATGTCAGGGGGCATCGGCAGCATATTGGGTACATTTCTGGGCGCCTTTATAATGGCGGAAGTGCGCACCGGATTGGTCCTGCTTGGAACCGATGCCTATGTGCAGGACGCTTTTGTCGGCCTGGTAGTTGCGGCAGCAGTCGTCGTCAACGTTCAGATCGGTAGGAAGAGGACTACCCTCTAATCCATTAAGTAGCCGCCCATCTGGAGGCTGGATCAACTTTCCTCAGCTGGGAGGGTACTATGGCAGAGACCGTTCATGTCGGCATAATCGGAGCCGGTCGCATAGGCCGGGTGCACGCCGAAAACCTGGCGTTCCGGATTCCGGAGGCGCAGGTGGTGGCGATAGCGGACTTGAGGCGGGAGGCTGCCGAAGAGTGCGCGAAACTATTCGGCATACCCAGAGTGGCGGATGATCCGGCGGCAGTGCTGGATGATCCCGATATTGAAGCCGTACTTATCTGCTCGCCGACCGATACCCACGCAGAGCTTATCGAGAAAGCTGCGGCGGCGGGCAAGCACATATTTTGCGAAAAGCCCATCGCGCTTGATCTGGCGGCGATAGACCGCGCGTTGGAAGCGGTTGAGAAGGCGGGAGTCAAACTACAAGTCGGCTTCAACCGGCGTTTTGACCCCAACTTCCGTGCTGTGCATGACATGATCGCCGATGGCAAGATCGGCACCCCGCACATACTCCGCATCACCAGCCGCGATCCGGAGCCGCCGCCCATAGAATACATCAAGAAATCCGGCGGCATATTCCTCGACATGACCATCCACGACTTCGACATGGCCCGCTACCTGATCGGCAGCGAGGTGAATGAGATATACGTCACCGGCGGCGTCATGGTTGACCCGGCCATCGGCAAGGCCGGTGACATAGATACCGCCGTCATAACGTTGAAGTTCGAAAGCGGCGCCATCGGCACCATAGATAACAGCCGCAAATCCGCCTATGGCTATGACCAGCGGGTGGAAGTATTCGGCTCCGGTGGCGCGGTTGCGATAAGCAATAACACGCCCCATACCGCCATCCTGAGCGATTCGGAGGGCATTCACGGGCCGAAACCGCTATACTTCTTCATGCAGCGGTATACCGAATCGTTCGTTAACGAACTCCGCGAATTTGTGGAAGCCGTCAGGGGCGACATGCCGGTGCCGGTCACCGGGATCGACGGGCGGATACCGGTGGTGATGGGCCTGGCGGCCTGGAGATCGTACCGAGAAGATCGCCCGGTAAAATTAAGCGAGATCGGGTGAGGGGAGTTATGGAATACAACGAGAAGACGCTGCTCATCAAAGCATGGGATGACCCACACATACTGAATCGCGTCACATCGGAAGATGCCGGCTGGGAGCTGCTGAACTTTGAGGCCCGCCGCTTCGAAAAGGGGCAGGACTGGGAGCATTCAACCGGGGATAGCGAGGCTGCTTTAGTGATATTGGGCGGCAGGTTTACGATCGAGTCCGATAAAGGGAAGTGGGAAAACATAGGCAGGCGCCCGAACGTCTTCGCCGGTATGCCGTATGCGGTTTACCTCCCTCGCGGCACCGAATTCAAAGTCAAGGCCCTGAGCGATGGGGCCGAACTTGCCTACGGCTGGGTACCAACCGACGAGGATCACCCGGCGCGTCTGATCACCCCTGCGGATTCCAAGATCGAGATACGCGGCGGTCACAACGCCACGCGCCAGATAAACAGCATCATCCCGCCGGGATTCGACTGCCATCGGCTGGTCGTAGTTGAAGTATATACG
Organism: Ardenticatenia bacterium; assembly: GCA_027069285.1. GTDB lineage: Bacteria > Chloroflexota > Anaerolineae > Aggregatilineales > JALXEW01 > JALXEW01. Next base: position 6,127 of record JALXEW010000275.1, read on the forward strand.
CCGGGCGGCAATTGGAGCAGCTACCCGCCGCACAAGCACGACGTCCACCGGGTGGACGAGGATGGCACCATATTGGAAGCCGACCTGGAAGAGATATACTACTACAAAATAGATAAGCCCAAAGGTTACGCCATCCAGCGCGTATACACCGATGACCGCTCGATAGATTCCGCCGTAGTAGCGCATGATAACGACATCGTGCTGGTGCCTGCGGGCTATCATCCGGTCAGCGCCGCATACGGGTACGACTGCTACTACCTGAACTTCCTGGCCGGGTCGGCACAGTCGTTGGCCGCGACCGACGATCCGGCTTATGCCTGGATCAAAGAACTCTGGACGGGCAAAGACCCCCGTCTGCCGATGGTCACACATGGCATGTAGAGCGTGATATGGGCGAGGCGAACTATGACCTTTTGGCGATGGGGCGCAGCTCGATAGACCTTTATTCCAACGACATCGGCGCCCCATTCGTCGAGATAAAGAGCTTTGCCGCATACGTCGGAGGCTGCCCGACCAACATCAGCGTTGGCACAAGGCGGCTTGGACTCCGCTCGGCGCTCCTGACCGGCATCGGTGAGGATCCGGTTGGCGACTTCATCCTGAAGTTCCTACAGGATGAGGGAGTGGAAACGAAATACATAGTCCGCAAGCCGGGACATCGCACCAGCGCCGCACTCCTCGGGAACCAGCCGCCGCACAAATCCCCGCTGCCCTACCACCGGGATAACTGCGCCGACATCGAGATCACCATTGACGACGTGCTTGCTGCCCCGGTGACCGAGAGCCGCGCATTACTCATCTCCGGCACCGGCTTGAGCAAGGAGCCGAGCCGCAGTGCCACCATATTCGCCGCCGAACTGGCCAGATCGGCAGGGGTGACCGTCTTCCTGGATATAGACTTCCGCCCCGATCAGTGGCATGACCTGCGAGCGTTTGGCGTGGTGATACGGTCGATTTTGCGGCTGGTGGACATTGCCATCGGCACCGAGGATGAGGTTAAGGCGGCTGTTCTGAGCGAGGCGTCACAGGTATCGGTTGAGGACATGCAAATTTCCGGCGCTAAGGTGGCCGGAGACCTTGATGCGGCTGTGGAAACGCTACTTTCCGGTGGCCCGAAGGCGTTAGCGCTCAAGCAAGGGCTTCAGGGTTGCACGGTCTTCACCGCCGATGGGGAGCGGATTCGGGCGCCGGCGTTCCCGGTAGAAGTTTATAACGTACTTGGCGCGGGCGATGCATTTGCCAGCGGCTTCATATACGGGTACCTGCGGGGCAGGAGCTGGTATGAAGCCGCCAGGATCGGCAACGCAGCCGGCGCGATAGTAGTCACCAGGCACGGCTGCGCCAACTTCATGCCCTATGAGGACGAGCTATTCGAGTTTATAGAAAAGCGTGGCGGCCTGTGACAGGTCGCATCAGCCCTCCGGTGGCAGAGCGCGCTTCATCTGCTTGACCGAGACTTTATTGACGCGGCGGCACTTTGGGCATGTCACGTTATAATGCGTGGCGTGGTTGGCGTCTGCCTCCTCCACCGCCGTCCGGAGAAAGTCATCGTTGAGGATAATGGGCCATCCGCACTTAAAGCATTTGACCTGTAACATAGCGCCCTCCTGGAGTGCCTTACTACAAGATGTTATCGCTCAGGCGCACGCCGCCGGCGCCTATATCTATCGGTCGCTTGCCGGTATCGTTGAACGGCTGGCCCGGAGTGTAGTGCCTGAGCACCGATCCGCCTATAAACTCCCTCAGCAGCGAGTTAGCCGGCACCATATCTGCCTTCATTGGCTCCACCCATCGCAGGAATGCCAGAAGGCGTTTAGCCTCGATATGGCGTGGGGTTCCAGGCTCTACCTGTAGCAGCAAAGGCTCCGCCAGCGGCCTGAGGACCGATAGCTCGTAGACCAGGGCGGAGTTAAACATCTCGTCTGCATTTTCCTGGTAGGGGAAGATATAGAGACGCTCTCCGCGCCGGACGCTTTCCCAACGCGCCAGGGTTTCCTCGGCGGTATAACCACGGTACGTTGCATCCCGCACTATGCGGCGCAAGAGCCTCACATCAGTTGTCGGGACGCGGTTATGGCGGTCTATATTAAGCTGGGTCAGGGCCGAGACGTAGATGCGGAAGATGCGATCATCGGGCACTTCCTTGACCAGCGTTGGATTCATCCCGTGGATGCCTTCGACGATCAAGATGTGCGATGGAGACAGCTGGACTACCTTGCCCGGCAAACTCTTACCGCTTTTGAAGTCGTACCTGGGCAGCTGCACCTTACGCCCGGCCATCAGATCCAGCAGGCACTCGTTAAAAAGCTCCAGATTCAGCGCCTCCAGTCGCTCGTAATCATAGTCACCGTGCTCATCGCGGGGGGTTTTATCGCGATCGACGAAGAAATCGTCCAGCCCTATGGGGAACGGCTTGAGGCCATGCGCCATCAACTGCACCGCCAGTCGCCTGGCGAACGTAGTCTTACCGGACGAGGATGGGCCGGCTATGAGGGCCAGGCGAACGCCATCTTTATGCCTTTTGGCCAGGTCGGTGGCTATTTGTGCCACATGTTGTTCATGCAGAGCTTCGGAGACGAGGATTATCTCCAGGATGCGTCCGTTGCGGATACTTTGATTCAAGCGGCCCACGTCCTCAATTTCCAGCAACCGCAGCCATTCGGCGGTGCGCAAAAAGACCGAGGTCAACTTTGGCGAAGTTGTGGCGGGCTGTATCTGATCGGGGTGCTCGCGACGTGGGAATCGCAACGTGAAGCCCCCCTCGGCCTTTTCCAGGTCGAACACCTTCAGGTATCCGGTTGAGGGCACCATATAGCCGTAGAAATAATCTCGGCGCCCACGCAGCGTGTACATCACCAGATAGTCCTTACGGCGGCTTTCCATCAGTCGGAGCTTATCCTCATCGCCCTGGCTGCGGAATATCTCCACCGCCTTCTCCAGTGGCACTATTTCCTTGTGGATTGGCTCGTCGGCCTCAACAATTTCCTGCATCCGCTTCTTGATGGCGGCCAACTCCTGCCTGGAGAACGGTGGGCGTCCCAGGACGGTGCAGTAGAAGCCCCCTTCCGGTATCGAATGCTCGATGACTACCTGGGTACCGGGGAAAAGCTCCTCGGTTGCGACGATCAAGAGGAACGAGAGGGAGCGCCGATATATTCGGGTGCCATCACTTTCCCGCATAGTCACCGGGCGGGCGCGCACATCACGTTCCACGCGGTAGCTCAATTCGCGCAGCCTGCCATCGACCACAGCCGCTATCAACTGGGCGGGGAACTCATAGCCGGCCAACCTCTCTGCCGCGCGGAAGAACGTTTCCAAAGTAGTGCCGGGCGGTGCCTCCAGGATGGGGCCGCCTTCCAATATCACCTGTACGTTTTCACGGGCCTTTCCCAGGCGAACGGTTTTGACGTCTCTCATATACTCAGATCGCTCCGGTGGTAAACGTCTCAGGCATCCGGGCAGGCCTGTAAGCCGCGTTCTGTACCCCTTTTCGGGGCGGTGGTCATCTATCTGGGGCCACGGTTACCCGTGGCCTCAAGCGGCCTACCCGAGGCTCGGACGATGCGAGCAACATCGTGCCGGTCATAGCCGGACTTGCCTCTGCTTGGCCTTGCTCCCGGTGGGGTTTGCCTTGCCATCGCCGTCACCGGCGATGCGGTGGGCTTTTACATTAAGGGAGACCCGTATCAGCGCCCGCTATAGGTCTCCCCCCGCCTTTTCACCCTTACCTGGGGCGCTCAGGCGGTATGTTTTCTGTGGCACTTTCCGTCGGGTTGCCCCGCCTGGCCGTTAGCCAGCACCGTGCTCTGCGGAGCGCGGACTTTCCTCACGGCGGGAACATCCCGCCGCGCGACCACCCGGCCTGCCCGGATGCCGATATATTATAGCATACAGGGGCTGTATGCGTTAAGATGGATCGTGCCTGACCCATGTGTCCATACATCCCGGTCTGTGGAGGCCGATAATACGGAGGTGAGACGTGAACATCAAACCGAACGAGGGGCCGATTGACCGCATCATACGCGCTATTGCCGGTGCAGTGCTTTTGATCATTGGCATCTTCCTGGTGCAGGGGACGCTTGGGATCGTACTTGACGTGATCGGCGTCATACTGCTCATCACCGCCGCTACCGGCTTCTGCGCGCTCTATGCCCTATTTGGATTCAACACCATTGGCGAAGGGCAATAAAGCCGAGCCGCTTCCCGGCGTCGGCCCGTTGATAGCACTGCTGACCGACTTTGGCCTTTCGGATGGCTATGTTGGCAGCATCAAAGCCGTTATCTGGTCGCTGGCGCCGGGGGCGAGATTACTCGATATAACGCACGACATCAGGCCGCAGGACGTCCGGGGTGCCGCGTTCGTACTTATGACCGTGGCGCCTTACCTGCCGCGTGGCGCGATCGTGGTGGCCGTGGTCGATCCCGGAGTCGGCACCGGGCGCCGGGCGATTGTCGTCGAAGCCGGGGGTAGATATTACGTGGCGCCGGATAACGGCCTGCTGAGTTACGTATTGCTTTTTGACCCCCCACAAAGGATCGTCGCGCTGGAAAACCGGCGCTATTTCCTGCCTCGTGTGAGCAGCACATTCCACGGGCGGGATATATTCTCGCCGGTTGCGGCTCACATTGCGCTTGGAGTGCCACTTGCCGAATTTGGCCCACCGCTGGATTCCATCATAACGCTACCGGAGCCGGCTCTGAAGGCCGGCGCCGGCTACATATCGGGTGAGATAATTCATATTGATCGCTTTGGCAATGCCATCAGCAGTATAGGCGAGCTGGAACGGGAACTCGATGGGACATTCCTGTTGCGCCCGCGATTCGGCGGCGGGCAGGAGATCAGATTCCGCCCGGAGCCTTGCCGGATCGAGGTCGGCGGGACATCCCTGGGCGGGATCGCCCAGGCCTATGGCTCCGTACCTGAAGGGGAGCCTGTGGTGATAGTCGGCAGCAGCGGACATCTGGAAATAGCCGTCAACGGTGGCAGCGCTGCCGACGTATTGGGATTACATCCGGGATTGCCGGTAACGCTTTACATCTGACGGCCCTGCTTGCAAATCTGCGAATCTGACTTTCCGGGGGAGTGCGAGATGCAAAAATTCGTGATCGAGGGCGGTCATCCGCTCAAAGG
>JALXEW010000276.1:0-1193 GCA_027069285.1 Ardenticatenia bacterium
GGGCTGCCTTCATTCTCACGCCCGGTTTTGAAACACCGGGCTGACGAGTGAGAAGCCCCACAGAGGCTGGCCAGAGTCCCGCAGGGACTTCTCGGCTGTAGCCGGGTGCTTCAGCACACGGCGGGCATCACGGCGGCGTGGGCTGCCTTCATTCTTGTGCCCGGTGTTGAAACACCGGGCTAACGAGCGAGAAGCCCCACAGAGGCTGGCCAGAGTCCCGCAGGGACTTCTCGGCTGTAGCCGGGTGCTTCAGCACACGGCGGGCTTCAACACGCGGCGGGCCATCCCCGCTTTACGGCTTTACGGCGGCAGCCGGATGTTTCAACACCCGACAAGCAACACCCGGCGAGCCTACGGCGGACTCTAAGGGGCCGCCTACAGGCGGCCCCGTTGAGATCCTGCATGTAGCCTCCGGGATGGGGTCATTCCGCCGGGATGAAATAAACATCCGTCGGCTTGAACTGGCTGTTGCGCAAATAGCGGGCCTTCACCCTCATGCCGATCCAATCCAGTGAGGGCTTGGTCGGATCGACACCCATCAGGCGCCCCAGGAATAGCGTATCCACCCCCTCGAACTCGACCAGGATCAGCACAAACGGCGTTTGCGGCAAAAACTCTTCGGAGCCGAAATAGCATACGGTGAAAGCGTGAACGGTGCCCTCATCCGGCAACTTCACCCATTCGGTCTCGCGTCCGGTATACATATCGTGGCCGCGAGGAGTGGCGTAAGTATATCCGGTTTCCGGCTCGCGGGTTCCGAGCTGTACCTTGTTCGCCAGCCCGGCGAAGAATGGGGAGTCCTGGCCGTACGAGTGGATATAGGTGATGCTATATGGCTGCCTGACGATGATCGGCGCCATCTTCTTGAGCGCGGCCAAAGCGGCATCGTCCAACTCGGTCGGGAACGGCACGTTGAACAACACCTGGCCGTCCTCTTTCTCCTCGATCTTGCGTGGCAGAACGTTATCGGACATTGCGTCACCCTCCCTCACTCCTCGCGCTCCAGGATGCTCACCGTGACGTAAGTGCCTGTGCCGGCGTGGCTATGTATGGCGCCAACTCTGGCATCCTTAACCTGCAACGTGGCGTCGTCGAAGTGTTTCTCGATAGTCCCTTGAAGTTGCCACAATGCGAAAACGGCCTGCATCAGCCCGGTGGCGCCCACCGGATGTCCGCAGGCGATCAGTCCGCCG
>JALXEW010000276.1:1203-3424 GCA_027069285.1 Ardenticatenia bacterium
CGCCGGATGGGTTGACCGGGCATACCGGCTCGTCCGGCAGATCAAGCCCATAATCTATGCCCGGCATGAATGCCTTACCGCTGGCCGCGAACTCGCCACCTTCTCCATAGCGGCAGAGGCCCATATCCTCGTAAGTCTGGATTTCGGACGAGGTATAAGCATCGTGTAGCTCGATAAAGTCGATCTGGTGGAGTGGGTCGTCGATCCCCGCCCGTTCATAAGCCTGCTTTGACGCCATACGCCCGGCGCGGAACGAGTGGACGCCTGGGTATCGGAATCCCCTATCCCATAGCTCCTTGTAATACGCGCGGGTTTCCGGCGTATCCTCGCCGGGCAAAAGGTTGTACTTCAAGAAGTCGTCGTAGCTTTGGTGGGGCCGGTCGGCCATGCGCATGGCATCTGTGCCGCGCCCGATGGCCCGTACCTTGACCCGTGGGAACCGGCGACCGGCGGCCTTTTCCAGCCTGGCCAATCCGTCCTCGCTTGCCAGTATGACCGCTGCGGCCCCGTCGCTCATCACGCATATATCCAGCCGGGTTAGCGGCCAGGCCACCATCGGAGCGTTGCGCACGTCCTGGATCGTCAGGCGCATCCGCTTTTGGGCATACGGGTTATAGTAAGCGTTCATGTGATTCTTGACCGAGACGTGTGCCAGCTGCTCCACCGTAGTGCCGAATTCCTTCATATGGCGGGTGACCATCATGGCGTAGTAGCCGGAATAAAACCCGCCGACGGGATAATCGAAGCTCACGTCTGATGCCAGCGCGATGAACTCATTGCCTTTCCACGTATTGACGTGGGACATGGTTTCAAAGCCATATGCCACGCAGACGTCCATATCCCCGCTGGCCACCGCCTTATAAGCTTCCTGAAAGCATATCCCGCCGGTTGCTCCGCCGCCTTCCACCCGGTGGCTGGGCTTGGGACATAGCCCCAGGTAGTCCTGAGCCATTATCCCGGCCATCAGCTGGCGTGTGAAATGGTCGGAAAAGTACGAGGCCACCGACCCATCCGCAATCTCGAAGAACTGAGGATGCTCCAGCCCCATGTCTTCTAGGGCGTAGTCGTAGGCCTCTTTGACGATCCCCTGGAAAGTTTTATCCGGGCGGGCTTTGGTGAACTTGCTGACCCCGCCGGCGACCACGTAAACGGTTCGCATGGTAGTTTGCCTCCTGCCAGGTGCAATTAGAACCAGGCGAGAACCTCTCGATTCAGTATATCACGGCATCGGCCATCCGGTATAACGGCAACCGTCTGTATCGGATTCCGTATCCGCCTGCCATTCTTCCCCTGCACGCCGCGCTTGAGCACAACCGACGGCTGCGGTACAATCCTGTGCAGGAGATGAGCCTATGAGGGATATACTGCTGATACTCCTCAGAGTGGTGTTTCAGGGCTATACCCTGATCATCATATTGCGTGCACTGGTCAGCTGGGTGAGCGTAGACCCATATCATCCGATAGTGCGCTTCTTAGTCTCGGCCACAGAGCCGCTATTGGCACCGCTGCGGCGCTCGTTGCCCGATTTTGGCGCGGTTGACATCAGCCCGATTATCGCCATAATCCTGATCCAACTGGTATACATCTTCCTGGTGAGGGTTGTTGTCGCCATCTTCTAGCGCACTATCGCATCGCATGGTGCCGGGATGTGATTTATCTTGGGAAAAGCACTTTTTAAGGAGAGTATACAATGCCTCGTAAGTTCCAGATCACCGATGCCCGTGGGGGAGCCGCTTTCGCGGTGAGGGTCGTCACACGCGCCAGACGTGTTGAGATAGTCGGCGTCCAGGAAGATGGGGCGCTAAAGATAAGACTCACCGCTCCCCGTAAGGAAGGCAAAGCCAATAAGCAACTGATCGAATTCCTGGCGGAAAAGCTCGGCGTCCCCAAGAGCAAGATCGAGATCGTCGCCGGCCAAACCGGTCGCGATAAACTGATCAGCGTCGAGGGCATCACAACCGATCTGGTAGAGGAGCGGCTTGTCCCTAAGCCGGATTCACAAGAAGAGCCGGACGAGTAACCGCGTGGCCGTTGATCGCGGGTCGAATTCGCCATGCGACGTGTCCTGATCGTAACCGTGGGCATATCGGCCCTTTTGCTTTGGGCCTGTGCCCGTTCGGCGGAGCCACCTGCCGAATCGCGGGCTACTGCCACATTGGCGCCTCTCTCGCCCTCTGAAACCCCTTTGCCGACCGTAACCGCAACCGAAGCCCCCATGCCC
>JALXEW010000277.1 GCA_027069285.1 Ardenticatenia bacterium
AACCTGGAACGCGCCCGCCGTGAGTTCCACGTGGGCAACCTGTACTTTAACCGCAAGTGCACCGGTGCCCTGGTCGGCGTGCACCCGTTCGGCGGCTTTAACATGAGCGGCACGGATAGCAAGGCCGGCGGCCCGGATTATTTGTTGCTCTTCACCCAGGCCAAGAGCATCGGCGACCGCCTGTGATCAGACGTCCGGGGGTGTTCGCAGCCGGGCGATAAGGGGATGTGTTCCAAAGGTCATTCAGGGGCCGCCTGTAGGGGCGGCCCCTTTTGGATCGAGTATGAGTCTGACGCTTGTAGCCTATTCCAAAACGGCAACCGGGGTTATGGGATCACCAGTACCTGCCCGGCGTAGATGCGGTTCACGTCGTATATCCCGTTGATGGCCGCCAGGGTCTCCAACGAGACGCCGAATCGCAATGAGATCCTGAAGAGGTTATCGCCGCTCTGTACCACGTAAAGGCGCCCGGATGTGGAGGGCGCGTAGGCGGTGTTGTAGTACGTCGCCGGGGTGTAGGATGGGGTTGTCCAAACGGTTGTGTACTGTTGATATGGGGCGGTGTACGTCGGGACGGGATCGTCGTATGGACGGTAGTTGGGACATGGCGAGGAAAGGCCCGCTATCGCTGCCGAGTTGGCAAAGCTCGTCCTATAGGTATCGCCGGTCTCGTTTTCCGCCCCGGAGCCGTATTCCTGACCGGGATAATACTGCGAGCGAAGCAGGTAGGCCGGTCCCCCAGTCGGCTCGAACCACACCCGAACGTAGGTTTCCGGCGATACCGGTATCGCGAGGTTGATGTACTCACCTTCCCGAACCCATATCTCGGTTTCCCTCCAGCCGTCCTGTCTGACTCCCCATCCGAAGTGGGTGTAAACGGCCAATGTGCCGGGACAGGGCACCGGATCGTCTATGTAAAGCGGCATGATGGTAAGGCCCCCCTGAGCATCAACCTGTGTCGGCAGGGCCAGAGCCGTACCTGCGATCAGAGTCACTATAAGCATCACGGTTGCTTTACGCGGCGACATGGCGACACCTCCTGAATAAGTTCCAGTTTCGTTACGGCGCCGGGATCACCAGGGCGCCGGTGGCATAAGCGTTCCCGGCCCCGACCACGGATGATGTGATCGGGTAAAGGGTATGGGCCTGTAGCCCGGAGTTCTGCGCATGAGTGGTCTGTTCCGGGCCGATCACGTAAAGTTCCGGCAAAACCAGGCGCCCATGTTGCGAGCTGCCGCCCGGCGAAGGGGAGTACTGCGCCGAGTAGTACCCGGACGATGTGTAGTAGGTCTGGGTGTATGCCAGGCAGGTCACCGGCACCCCTGCTATGGACGCCGAGGTCGCAAATCCGGTGTGATATGTGCCGCCGCCCAATGTCACGTAGTAGGCCTGGGTCGGCAGGTAAACCGGGTACAGGACAAATGCAGTCCCGCCGACGGGCGAATACCACACCTGTACCCATTGCCCCTCGGCAACGGTGATAAGCGTATCCAGGTAGGCCCCGGCTTCGATCTCGAAGCCTCCGCTCCAGACTCCGTTGGCGTAGATCGAGATCGCGCCGTCGCACGGGGCGGGGTCGTCCGAGATCAGGCGGATGTTGACGGTTGAGGATTGGGCGCCATTATCCGCCAGGGCGATTCTGGGTTTCGGCGCGAATGCGATCATTCCGACGGCCAGCGCAATTATACACATTATCGCAAATCCTCGGCGTGACATGCTCGCCCTCCCAGCCAAAAGGCTCCTGTACGGTCGGATCGGCCCATCGGTCTGGTGGTACCATATCACCGCCTGCAGACGCGAGTCAAACAGGTTATGCTACTTATATAATTATCAATAGTTGTGTGTATTTAGATGGAATATGAGATTTGCATAAATTTGTCATATATCATTAGACCGTTCATGTTAAATTATAACGTAATATAATCGGATTTATACCCATTCTCAAACCAAATCGACGCCTTGAAAAGCACATCCACGGCGGTTACAATCCCACGGGCCGATTTGCATCGGGGCGGAACATGCCCACCTGTTCCCGGACGGCCCCGGTATCCGCACATTCCGGAGGGGAGATTTGGCAATAGAGGCAAAGACCATACGAGGGGATTACAGGTACAACATAGCCCGATTGCTATCGGATTACGCTTTCTTCGGGATCGGCTTCGGGTTGATGGACCCAAATACCATCATCCCGGCGTTTGCCGGTCAGTTGACCGATTCACAGATACTGATAGGAATATCCGGCCTGTTGATGCCTCTTGGATGGCTGCTGCCACAGCTTTTCGCCGCCAGACCGGTATCACAGGCAACCAGGAAGAAGGGCTGGATGGTACGCCCTATTCTGATCTCCAGGGTTGGGGTGATAACCGGGGCGCTACTCATAACTCTGCTGCCGCCGATGCAAAAGGGCGCGATCCTGGTTGTGCTCTTCGCAACCTGCCTCCAGTTCGCAATCGGCGATGGGATCGGCTCGGTTGCCTGGTTTGATATAGTCAGCCGGGCAGTGACTAACCAACATCGCGGCTGGATGTTCGGGATAGGACAGGTGCTCACTGCGATCGGTATGCTGCCCGCAGCCGAGCTGGCCAGATATATACTCGGCCCCACGGGGCCTGCCTTCCCGGATAATTACGCTATGCTGCTGCTACTGAGCGGGTTGCTGCTCCTGGCCGGGGGTTTGAATCTGGCGATGCTGCGCGAGCCGCCGGTCGAAAAGGTGGAAAAGGCCCTACCGCTTCACTCTTATCTGCCGTATCTGGGACGTCTGTGGCAAAACGATCCGGCCTTCAGGCGCTTTCTGATCGTGCGGGGTACGGTCAGCCTGAGCTTTCTGGCGACTCCGTTTTTCATAGGTTTTGCGCTGGCCCACTCCGGCCTGGACCCAGAGGTGGTCATAAGTTCGGCTATGGTGATAGGCACTCTCAGTAAGCCGATGGCCGCCCTGGTGATGGGATGGCTATACGAACACACCGGCAGTAAGGCTGTGATCCAGCTTTTGACCTGCTCCGCCATCGCAGCTCCCCTATCGACGCTGTTGGCACTCGTGGGGCCAGGCTGGATCAGTATGGTATCGTTCGCGGCAGTGGGGATCACCGGCGCCGGCTTCTCCACCGGCTATATGAACTGGCTGATGGAACACTCGCCGGAGGAGAAACGGGCCGTGTATATCGGCCTTTCCAATACCGTTAACGGCATCACGGTGGCGGCACCGTTGCTGGGCGGCGTGCTGCTGGAGGCAACCGGGTACGCCCATCTGTTCGGGGTCGCACTGGCACTGGGAGCTATTGGGGCATGGCTGGCGTTCGGGCTTGAGGAGCCACGCCGCAGTCACTCCCCCGCCCGCTGATTCTCGTCTTCGGGCGGCCTGCGCGGCTCCCGGTCGCGCAATGCATCCAGGGCGGCCTGTGCGGCCTGCCGCTGCCCCTCGGTCCAGCCATCCTCGGTCGCCATCTTCACCAGGTGGGCGTGTACGGCCACCTGTTCTTCGAATATCAATGTCTCCCAGGCTGCGATGATCTTCTCAGGGTCTTCACTCAGGATGTTGCTCCAAAATGCCTCAAGCGGGTCTTCGCTCACGATTCTCCCTCCAAATCCCGTATTGCTCAGAATCCGGTGGTATTTTATCCCGCATGAGGCCTGTTTGGTGATACAATCCCATTGCATACTCAGAGCGCGAGGCAGGGAAAATGCGCATAGATGTTTTCACCCTCTTCCCGGCCATGTTCCGTGGCCCGCTGGATGAGAGTATACTCAAGCGGGCACAGGAGCAGGGTTATCTCCAGGTGGAGATACATAATATCCGGGATTACGCCGAGGGGAAACACCGGATCACCGATGAGCCGCCATACGGCGGTGGCGGTGGGATGATCATGAAGGTGGAACCTATCGTCAGGGCCGTGGAAAGTGTGCTGGGCGATGACCTGGGGCAAATACCGGTCATACTCCTGACCCCGCAGGGCCGCCTTTTCAACCAGGAGGTGGCACGCCGGCTGGCAGGATACGAGCGCCTGGCCCTCATATGCGGACGCTATGAAGGGGTTGACGAGCGGGTACGGCAACTGGTGGTCACCGATGAGATCAGTATAGGGGATTATGTGCTAACCGGCGGCGAATTGCCCGCTATGGTGGTGATAGATGCCGTCACCCGGCTGATACCGGGTGTGCTGGGCGCCAGGTGGGCGCCGGATGACGATTCGCACGCCACCGGCCTGCTGGAATACCCACATTATACCCGCCCATCCGAATTCCGGGGGCTGCGGGTGCCGGATGTATTGCTCTCCGGCGATCACGGACGCATCGCCAGATGGCGACGAGAACAGGCCATCAGGCGCACGTGGGAACGACGGCCTGATCTCCTCGCTTCGGCACCGCTGACGGATGAAGAGCGGGCTATGATCGCAAGATGGGATGCCGGGGAGACATCATCGGAAACCGATGGGGAATGACGGTTTCCCATCATGCCGCACCGCTCCGCTTCAACCGGGCTTGAGGGTCACTGGAGTAGTTATGGGGCGCCTTGCCCGCCTCCTGGTAGGCTCTGATCACGCCAAGTAGTATCTGCGCGGTGAAGGCATTAACCCTCCGCACGAATTCACCCCATTCGGACGGGGGACGGGATGTATTGGCCTCTGACATCTGGATGATCGAATCGATCAGAAAGTCGTTGAAGAAGAAAAATACCTGTACGCTATCGGTCAGCGATAGATCGGTATCGGTCAGAACACGCCCGTACTCCCGGCCTATGGCCTGCGGGGTGGCATCCGCCGGCAATTGCTCGCCGGAAAGGTGACGGATCAAAGCGTCCATCGTCCTACGTCCCAAGTCCGCCAACGAACTACGGGCTTTCTCATCCAGCAGACGGTACCAACCGTAATTCTCCAACTGGCCACCGCCCAATTGCATGTGAATACGCCCCAGGGCGCTCTGTACTATCACCTGGGCCTCTGCCGGTTGTGTCGAATTCCTGGATGCCACCCATTGCATCAGATCGGAACGTCGGAACCGCCGATGGCCCCCCGGAGTTCGCCGAAACGGCAGTTCCCCACGGTCCGCCCAATTACGTACCGTTGCCGGGTGGACCCCAAGTACTCTTGCTGCTTCTCCCAGGCTAATCCATTCAGATCGTTCGTCCATGACCCCTACCCGAACCAGGTTTCGTTACTTCCCATTCTATGAAAACCGAGATTCCGCGCAACGTGACCCCCCCTTAGCAGGCCCCCGGCAATCCGATAGGCACCACCACCCGCCGACCCGTGATGAGCAGGCGCGGTAAACAGCCCTGCGGGACGTGGGACGCCAGCTCCAGTGGTCATCGGCGAATCGGCGTTTGATTAATCACCCTGGAGCGGGTATAATCCCGGCAGGTAACTATCCACGGCCAGTGGGGGCGATGCGGCAGAGGTGATACCCTCTTGACATGGCCTTCCCGTGGCAGCGAATAGTCACCCCGCGCATATAAATTTCATGCGGGAGAGCAGGTGTACATGGAATTTAATGAACAGCCCGTCGGGGAACCCGAAATGACACCGGGTTCCGATACATCCCAAGAATCCGAAATGGCCGAGCCACAGGCCAATGCCACTCAGGCCCAAATGGCCGGCGAATCCCAGGAGCCGGAGGCTCAGGGCGAGCCGGAATCCCCGGTCGCACAGGCCCAACCTGAACCCCAGGCACAGGCCGAAGGGGAACCCACATCGATGCAGGAATGGCTCGAACGCGAGGAGATCGGCATCACCCTCAAAAGGGGCGATCTGGTAGAGGGCACCATCGTCCAGGTCAAGGCCACCGAGGTGCTGGTTGCCATACCCGGCGCTAAATCCGAAGGTGTGGTCTCGGAACGCGAGCTGGAACGCCTCGACCGGGCCACATTGGAAAGCCTGGAAGTGGGCAAGCCAATCACCGTCTACGTCCTCAATCCGGAAGGCGCAGACGGGAATCCCGTCCTTTCCATAATCCGCGCCCAAGAGGAAAGTGACTGGCAAAAGGCAGAGGAATACCGCAAAACCCGCCAGGTCTACGAAACTAAGATCGCCGGTTATAATAAAGGCGGCCTCATAGTCAGGTTCGGCAGGTTGCGCGGCTTTATCCCGATCTCGCAGATCAGCCAGGAGCGACGACAAAGGGCCGTCGGCGATACCCCGGCAGAACGCTGGGGGCCAATGGTCGGCGAGGAGATATTCGTCAAAGTCGTCGAGGTTGACCGGGGCCGTAACCGCCTGATCCTTTCCGAACGAGCAGCCGCCCGCGAGTGGCGCGCAGCGCAAAAAGAGAAGTTGCTCCAAACCCTGCAAGTGGGCGAGGTGAGAACCGGGCGGGTCATCAGCCTGGCCGATTTCGGCGCCTTCGTCGACCTGGGCGGCGCCGACGGGTTGGTACACCTCACCGAGCTCAGCTGGCGCCATGTAGACCATCCGAGCGAAGTCGTCGAGGTGGGCCAGGAAGTGAAGGTGGAAGTCATCAGCGTCGATAAGGAACGTAAGCGCATCGGCCTGAGTATGAAACGATTGGAAGAAGACCCGTGGGAAGTGGCCGAGCGCAAGTACCGGGTGGGACAATTGGTCCAGGCTACCGTGACTAAACTCACTAAGTTCGGCGCCTTCGCCAAGCTGGTTGACAATCCGGACATCGAGGGGTTGGTGCATATCTCCGAGCTTTCAAACGAGCGCGTCGCCCACCCCAGGGAAGTCCTCAAAGAAGGCGATGTGCTGACTCTGCGCATCGTCCGCTTCGATAAAGAATCCAGAAGGCTCGGCCTCAGCCTCAAGCGCGTGACGGCACCTGAATACATCGATATAGATTGGGAAATGGCTGCGCAATTGGAGGAAAGTGAAGGGGCCGAAAGCCAACCTTGACAACCGAGATCATATACCCGGGCCGTATCCGCAGCGGCGTCCTGCCGCGATGGGCGGCGGACGCTGCTCATGGCGGGAGAGCGCCGTTGTAACATATAGGCACTATGTCAACTGGCACCCGCCGATCGGATCGTGTACATTAGGTTATAGGATTAAGAAAGTCGAGTTAGTCGTAGGATTAAAGAAATTATGGCCCCCTCCACCAAAAGGTAGAGGATGGGTACGGAGGTCGTGAAGTGTCCAACAAGATGGAACGGTTCACTCAGCGGGCACGTCGCGTGCTGAGTCTGGCGCAGGAAGAGGCCGAACGGTTACATCATAGTCACATAGGCACCGAGCACCTTTTGCTCGGACTCATGCGCGAGGATGGCGGAGTAGCCGGTAGAGTTCTACGTGAGCTTGGTCTGGATATAGATAGGGTCGAGAAACTCGTCGAACGCATGGCATCACCCTCTGAAAGAACCCCGCCTTCCAGATTGGACTTGTCTCCAGGTACCAAGCAAGTCCTGGAATTGGCGGTCGAAGAGGCCCGCCGAATGGGACATCACTATATCGGGACAGAACACCTGCTGCTGGGACTGGTGCGCCAAAATGAGGGGATCGCCATCAACGTCCTCAAGCACCTGGGCATCACACCCGAACAGGTCCGCAGGCAAACCAGGAAGGTGCTCCAGGAAAGCCCCGCCGAGCCAACCGGACGACGGACGGAACCGGCATCCCGCAGGGAGCAACCTAAAACCCCACTGGTAGACCAGCTGGCTACCGACCTGACCGCCCTGGCCCGGGAATCCAAACTGGATCCGGTCATCGGACGGGAAACCGAAATCGAGCGTGTCATCCAAATCCTCTCGCGCCGTACTAAGAATAACCCCGCCCTCATAGGCGAACCCGGCGTGGGTAAAACCGCAATAGTCGAGGGCCTGGCACAAAGGATCGTCGCCGGCGAAACCCCGGCCCCCCTGCTGGGCAAACGAGTCCTCCAGCTCGACGTGGGAAGCCTGGTCGCCGGCACTATGTACCGTGGCCAGTTCGAGGAACGCCTCAAGCGCGTCATCGAGGAACTTAAAGCATCCGATAGCATCCTCTTTATCGACGAGGTGCATATGCTGGTCGGCGCCGGCTCCGCCGGCAGCTCGGTGGACGCGGCTAACATCCTCAAGCCGGCATTGGCACGCGGCGAGCTGCAATGCATCGGCGCAACAACGCTGGAGGAATACCGCAAACATATAGAATCCGATGCGGCCCTGGAACGCCGCTTCCAGCCCATCACCGTCGAGGAACCAACCATAGAGGAAACCATCGAAATTCTGCGCGGTATCCGCAAACCATACGAGGAGCACCACGACCTCGAAATCACCGATGAGGCTATCGAGGCCGCCGCACACCTTTCGGCCAGATATGTGCCGGATAGGTTCCTGCCCGATAAGGCCATCGACCTGATAGACGAGAGCGCCAGCCGCGTCCGCATGTACAAGAGTCCAGAATCCATCCGCGTGCGGCGCCTCAAGCAGGAGCTGGCCGACATCCGATACCAGCTCGAAATGACCGACAACCAGGACGAGGCCGAGGAGTTGCGCAGGCGCGAGGCCGAGCTGGAAGAGCAATTGGACGCAGTCCAGGTCAATTGGAACCCCGAAACTAATAAGGCACGGGTCACCGCCGATGATGTCGCCGAAGTCGTCTCCATGTGGACCGGTATCCCGGTCACCAGAATAGCCGGCGAGGAATCCGAACGCCTGCTGCATATGGAGGAGGAACTGCATAAGCGTATCGTTGGCCAGGACGAGGCTATCAGCATCATCTCAAAGGCAGTCCGCCGCGCCAGAGCCGGCCTCAAAGACCCACGACGCCCTATCGGCTCCTTCATCTTCCTGGGGCCGACCGGGGTCGGCAAGACCGAGCTGACTAAGGCGCTGGCCGAATTCCTCTTCGGCAGCGAGGAAGCCCTCGTTCAGCTCGACATGAGCGAATTCATGGAGCGACATACCGTCGCGCGGCTGGTCGGCGCCCCACCCGGATACGTGGGCTACGAGGACGCCGGACAACTCACCGAGGCGATCCGACGCCGCCCGTACTCCATCGTGGTCTTCGATGAGATCGAAAAGGCACACCCGGAAGCCTTCAACATGCTCCTCCAGATCATGGAAGAGGGCCACCTCAGCGATGCCCGTGGCCGTATGGTGGACTTCCGCAACGCAATCATCATTATGACGTCCAATATCGGCTCCGATACCATCCGCAGAGGCGCACAGTTGGGATTCGGCCTGCCGGGCGAGGAAGAGGATAAAATAGTCGACTACGAAGAGATCCGCAAACGGGTCACCGATGAGCTACGTAAACTCTTCAGGCCGGAATTCCTCAACCGCGTGGACGCAACTATAGTCTTTAGACCACTATCACGCGATGATATAGAGAAAATCGTCGACATCGAGATAAATAAGGTGCGCAAGCGATTGCTCGAACATGCCCTGATGCTGGAGATGACGGATGCGGCACGGCAATTCCTGGCCGATAAGGGCTACGACCCGGAGTTCGGCGCACGCCCGCTGCGGCGCGTAATCCAGAATCTGGTCGAAGACGAGCTGTCCGACGGTATCCTGGCTGGCCGCTTCCCCATCGGCAGCACCATTCTGATGGATGTGGAAGGCGAGCAGCTAAGCTTCCGGGTCGTCACCGAGGGCGACGAGGGGAAGGATAAGCCACCAGAAGGACAGGCCGAAATGGAGAAACCCCAGGTCGGCTAACCGATTTTCCGGAGCCTACCGGGATCGCAAATCGCAAGGTGCACAATGAGGGCGTCCCTGATGGGGACGCCCTCCGCCGTCCACGACCGCCGCGTCAGCCCCCGGCAATCACCCTCTGTGGCCGGATTTCCGCCTGCGGAAACTCATCCGGATCGGCGAGCCAACGAACGGGTAATGCTCGCGGATGCGATTTTCCAGGTACCGCCTGTAGGTGAAGTGCGCCAGATCCGGGTCGTTGACGTGAAATAGAAACGTCGGCGGCTCCACCGAGACCTGGCTGGCGAAGTATATCTTTAACCTGCGCCCGGCTTTGATGGGCGGTGCCTGCCTGGCGATCGCATCGCGCACGATCTTGTTGACTTCCGAGGTCGAAAGCCGCACCCTACGCTCGTCACGAACTTGAGCCGCCGTCGGGATCACTTTGTGAACCCGTTGTCCCGTCAGCGCCGAGATGAAGAGCAGGGGCGCAAAATCCGCAAAATCCATCACCTGACGGATGTGCCCGGCGTATTCGTTCATCGTGTGCGCGTCTTTCTTCACCGCATCCCACTTGTTGACCGCTATCACAAGGCCCTTGTACTGATCCAGCACCATCCCGGCGATATGAGTATCCTGCGAGGTGATGTTCTCCACGGCGTCGATCAGCAAGACGGCCACATCCGCACGCCTGATCGCACGCAACGCCCGTAATACGCTGTATTTTTCCACGCCCGGCTCAATCCTGCCGCGCCTCCTGATCCCGGCAGTATCTATCAGCACCACCGGCATACCATCCCACGTCAGCCGGGTATCTACCGCATCGCGGGTGGTGCCCGGCACCGGGCTGACTATCGCCCTTTCCTCACCCAACAGGCGGTTTAACAGCGATGACTTGCCGACGTTCGGGCGACCTACGATCGCGATCTTGAGCGCCTCGGCATCTTCGTCATCCTCGCCAATCAAAGGGGCCGGCGGCAAGGCCTCGATCACCGCATCCAGCAGGTCACCCACGCCGGTTCCATGCAGCGCAGATACCGGGAATACCTCCCCCAACCCCAATCCGTAAAATTCCACAGCCGCCTCGCGCCGTTCCTGATTATCCGCCTTGTTGGCAGCTATGATCACCGGCTTACGGGTCCTGCGCAGCACCTCGGCCACTTCCATATCGGCGGCGGTGATCCCGTGATTCACGTCCGTTACCATCACTATCACGTCCGCTTCACGGATCGCCATCTCCGCCTGGGCACGGATCATGGGCACGAACTCGGCTGAGCCTTCGGAAAGGGGGGACTCGTCACAGCTCCCCCTCGGTTGATAGACTTCAAGGCCGCCGGTATCAATCACCGTGAACACCCGCCCACGCCATTCCGCATCGGCCAGCAGGCGGTCGCGAGTGGTGCCGGGTATCTCATGCACCACGGCCACCCTCTCGCCAACCAGCCGGTTAAAAAGCGATGATTTGCCGACGTTAGGGCGGCCAACTAATGCCACCATCGGCTTATCGGCCATCACAAGCCTCCGATATGCGGAGTCGGCGACGGAGTGGCCGACGGGGATGGGATTGGGGTGTCGGTCGGCAACGGGGTGGGACTTGGGC
>JALXEW010000278.1 GCA_027069285.1 Ardenticatenia bacterium
GAGTTGCCGCCACGCAGGGGGCCTCGTAGCCGCACCGCCGATACCTTCTTCGTGCTCGTCACGATGGCCGGGGAGGAAAAGGCACCCGGAAATATCTACGAGTATCTGGCACAGGTTGCCGCCGATGCGTACTTTGCCACATCCGGCGGGGTCACCTCGGCCTTGCGCAAGGCGTTCATTGCCGTCAATTCCGGCCTGATGCAGCTCAATCGGGATGGCGGCCACAGGTACGAGGTCAACGTGCTTGGCGCCGTCCTGCGGGACGGCGAGGTTTACCTGGCGAAGGCCGGGTCGGGGCTGTGTTTCGTCGCCGGACCGGAGCGCGTTGATACTTTCCCGACAGACCTGAGCGACGAGGTGGAGCTATACGGCGTCCCGCTCGGAATGGACCCGACGCCGGATATAAAATTCACCCGCCTGGATGTTTCGCCCGGTGACGTATTGCTCATGGCCGATAAGTCCGCACTTGCCATCCCCAGGGCGGATGTGGAATCGGCATTGCGGCGCAGGCCTGTCGAGGAGATCATCCGCGACTTGCGACTGGTTTCCGGCCCACACGCCGTTATGATGGCGATCGAGTTTGTTACGCCGGAGGCGCTCCCGGAGGAGGAGCCGGCACCCCACGTCACGGCCCGTGAGGACGCAGGAGCCGAATCCAGAGGTGGGGTTTCCATCCCGTCGCTCCCGTCGTTTGACCTGGGCGGCCTGGCGCGTGGGATCGCCCACGGTGTGGCTTCGGTACTTGCCGGAGTCGCGCGCGGCGCCAATGCGATCCTGGACAGGCTGCTGCCCGAGCCGGAGGACGAGAGCGCCGGGCCTCGTATACCCGGCACCGTTGCAGCGGGGGCGGCTATTGCCATCCCGCTGATCGTCGTGTTGATAATCGGATTCCTCTCGCTGGGGATGCCGGGACAGTCGCAGTACGAGCAGATACTGGCACTGGCTCAGGAGGAGGCGGCACAGGCCCGCCTGCTGAGGGCACAGGATGCCGAGGGGGCCTATCGGCTTTGGGAGAGCGTTCTCCAGCATCTGGAGCAGGCCGAACGGCTCTACCCCGGCGATCCGGCCATCGAGTCACTTCGTGGTGAGGCCCTGATATACCTGGACGATTATTACAACGTCACCAGATGTCCGGTTGCGCTGCTACGACAATATCCGGAAGGCGCCCGGCTGGTCGGCCCGGTGCTACAGGGCATTCACCTTTACGTGCTGGATGTGTCCGGCTCGGCGATATACCAGGATATGCTGGCGGAGGCCGGGAATGCCCTGGTCGATACCTCGACCTCGCCGGTCATACAGCGCGGCTCTGCGGTGGGCGAGATAGTGGTTGACAGCATCATAGACATAACCTGGATGATCGAGGGCGGTGTCCCACGGGGAAACGTGCTGGTCGGGCTTGACGTGGGCAATGGCGCCCTGATCTCATATTCCCCCACTTTCCCCCCGCCGACCGCGCAGATATTGCCCGGTAGGGAGCTTTGGCAGCGACCGGTTGCCATTGCGGTGTGGGGCGGCAATTTCTACATCCTCGACCCGGATGCCAACCAGATATGGCGCTACGTTCGCACCGGCGATACCTATAGTGACCCGCCGGAGCCATATTTCGAGGAGGATATGCCCCGTGACCTATCCCGTGCCGTAGACCTGGCTATAGACGAAAGCGGCTACGTCTACGTGCTCAATTCGGATGGCACATTGTACAAATTCTGGGGTGGGGAGCCGCAGGCATTTGAGTTCGCCGGTATGCCCAGGCCGTTTGGGGCGCCGGTCTCAATGTATCTGGATAGTAATCCGCTCTCCCAGGCGCTTTACGTGGTGGATTCGGAGTTGGGATTGGTATACGAGACGACTCTGGCCGGCCAGTTCCTGGATAGCTTCGCCCCTTCTGACCCGGATGCGTTTGCCGGGATAACCGGCGTCACAGTCGCGCCGGGCGCCACACAGGGCTACGTGGTTGCCGGGCGGAGCCTGTACGTTTTCACCAGGCCGCAGCGGGTGACCCCATGAGCGAGGTGGTAGAGCTTTTAATCAGTGGCATAGGACAACTTTGCGTCGTTCCCTCACATGGTGATGGGCCGCAACGCGGCCACCGGCTTGGGGACCTGGGCCTTATCGAAAACGCGGCCCTGGCAATTGACGACGGCAAGATCATCGCCTTTGGCCCGGAGGATGAGATATTGGGCGGGTACCGGGCAGTGCAGACGTTGGATGCCGGCGGTCGCGTCGTGACCCCTGGCCTGGTTGACGCACACACTCACCTGATCTGGGCCGGGGATCGGGCAGGTGAATTCGAAAGGCGCCTCAAAGGCGTGAGCTATCAGCAGATAATGGCCGAGGGGGGCGGGATCAATAGCACAGTCCGTGCCACTCGCAAGGCAGACCTGGCCGATCTGGTGGATCAATCTAAAGCCAGGCTGAATCTGATGCTGGCGCATGGCTCCACTACTGTCGAGGTTAAAACCGGGTACGGTTTGCGGACCGATGCCGAGATAGCCATGCTCAACGCCATTGCCCTGCTGGACGCAGAGCACCCCGTCGACCTGGTGGCTACATTCCTGGGCGCGCACGCCGTCCCGCCGGAGTTCGAGGGGCGGGCCGACGAGTACGTTGATCTGGTGATCAACGAGATGATCCCGGCGGTTTGCGAATGGCGCGATGAACATTGGCCAAGCCTCATGTTCTGCGACGTTTTCTGCGATGAGGGAGCGTTCACCCTGGGGCAAAGCCGCCGTATCTTGGAAGCTGCCGCCGCCAGGGGTATGGGCCTGAAGATCCATGCCGACGAATTCGCCAATTTGGGCGGCGTCGGGCTGGCGGTGGAGCTGGGAGCGGTCTCGGCAGACCATCTGGTGGTCACATCGGATGAGGAGATCGTGGCTTTGGGCCGCTCGGATACGATCGCGGTGGCGCTACCGGCCACGCCTTTCGGGCTGGCCCATCGCGAGTATACGCCCGCCCGCAAGTTACTGGATGCCGGGGCAGCACTGGCGCTCGGCTCGGATTGTAACCCCGGCACGGCCTGGTGCGAGAACATGCAGATCACGTTGGCCCTGGCGACTCGTTACCTGGGGCTGACTCAGGCGCAGGCCATCGCCGCCGCGACGGTTAATGCCGCCTTTGCCCTCGGCCTGGGAGATCGGGTCGGTAGCCTGGAGCCGGGCAAGATGGCGGATGTCTTGATGTGGGACGTGCGGGACTATCGCATGATCGGCTACCGCTTCGGCGTCAACCTGGTGCAGACCGTGATCAAGGGGGGACGTGTGGCATTCGACGCCCGTTGGGGCGGATGGTGACGGGGGAGATATATGGAAAACGAGCTGTTTGGGCTGACCGTCAAAACATGGCTGATATTGGGGGGCGCGGGCCTTGCATTGCTCTTCGGATGGTTGCTGCTTAGGATGGCATTACGTCTTGCCGCCCAGGTTTTCAGGGTCGGCTGCTTCCTCCTGGTGGTGCTGTTCCTGATGCTGGTTGGCCTGGCATTTGCGATCAATCCCGGATGATGACCGATCGTCGTCGCATAAGCGGCTGCCTGTGGACTTTGGCCCTGGTGGTCGCTTTCTTTATGGCTCTCGTTATGCTCATTATTAAGCCGATGAATGAGGTATGGCGCTATGCTGAGTTTTGTTGAGCGATTGAAGGAATTGATTTCCGATGTAGAGTCGACTGGTGGTAACCCTGTACAAAAGTTATCTCCTCCGCCTGATTTGGTTCTGAGGCTCAAGGGCTACGCCATAAAGCGGCTACGGGGAGAACGTGAGCCTGTACCGCGGGATATCGAGTTCTTCTTGTTGGAAGGGTTCAACGAAGGCTCCTTTGAGGAAGGCATCCGTGTCTCTCTTGTGCATCTGGGCGAAATGGGGATCACCGACTTCGAAGAGGTCTCTAGAATCCTTCGCAAAGTGATAGACAAAAGGCTCGATAGAATTCTTCGAAGGGATAGAAAGCGGCAACGCTTGTATCACGGTGACGTAATCAGCATTGATGATGCAATTGTCCAAAGCGTAGATTATGCGTGGGATGAATATGGTTCTGAGCCAACCATCTTGTACAACTTTGCTAAACAAAGATTCCTAATTCTTTGGGATTACCTCGGAAATCAGTGGCGGACAACTGGACTTGGAAGATTCCTGCTTGAACTCAAGCCTCTGCAAGCGATAGCTTTTCTTCTAACTATAGATATAACATTTAATGCGGGCTGGCATGATATGCGATATATATCTGCTGCTTGTCTAGAATCTTTGCTAAGTACTGAAAACCCATATGAACACATTATCGTACCCTTGCATCTGGGGACGCTAAAGCGACTCGGCATCATCAGGAGTTTGTCTGGGCAGTACCGGGAAGAATATGAGATGACACCGCTTGGAAAGGTCGTTGTAGAATCAGTGCTAGACGATGGCAATTCGATGAATGAAATTGTGGCGGCACTAATACAGAATGAGGAACAAGGGATTCGATTTGAGGGATCCGAGAAGGAGCTAAAAGAACTGGAAGCCCTGATAACGGGAGTGATAGAAAACACGACCTGCCAGTCTATAAAGAATGCTATTGATCTCTACCGAAAGGGTAGCTATATCGATGCAGCGAGAGTCTTCTTCCCATCCATTGAGGCTATAGCCAACCAAATGCTCTCAATGGCCGGAGAAGATGTGGGCGCTCACAGGGAGTTCCCTGGCTTGGCTCGTAAGGTGGCTAGGCTTGAGGAACTGAAGTTGATACCTGCTGACCTATCCAAAGGAATCGAGATCGCGTTCAGCCGTAATAAGGTGTTGCACGGGGAATATGAGCCTTCGGAGCAAGAATATGCTTATCCCTTATGCGTGGCTGCGATAATTTACCTGCGACGAATACTCGCTGAATTCGCAAGGTTAAGAGCAGAGCGCGGACTGGCGCCGAGGGATAATGGTGGATGACGCGGCGCATAACAAGTGTTTGCAGTCGATACGCTCCGCTTCAGTCTCTTCGCTCCCTTCGCTTCGGCGCTGCGGCTGAAGCGCAGTCCGTTAGGCGGCTCGAAGTGGCATCCATTTGTACATTTATCCAGAGAGGGGGCCATGCCATGTTAAACTTGTATTGGAAATCACGGGAGGAGACACGCAGCCTGACGGAGAAGCCTTTCAAGTCTGAAGCCGAGTTAGAGCAGTACATATTCGACAATCAGGAGATCCTTGGCGGCGATATTTACATCATCCATCGTCAGATTCGCACCGGCTCTGGGCAGGGCATCCCGGACATGCTTGGTGTAGACCGGGACTCGCGAGTGTGCATTCTCGAACTCAAGAATAATGAGGCCAGTGAGAATATTCTACCGCAAGCTCTCGAGTACGCCATCTGGGCTGAGGCGAACCCGGACTCAATAAAGGCGATCTGGTTAGAGAGTGAAAGGAAACCAGAGGACATTGAGTTGGATTGGGACAATCTGGATGTCCGTATCATTTTGATTGCTCCTTCGTTTAAGAGCACGGTACCACGCATGGCCGGCAAGATAGGTTATCCTATTGATTTGGTGCAGGTGCGGCGGTATTCCTTTGATGAAGAGGAGTTCCTGGTGGTAGAGGTTCTAGAAGACAAGCCTCGGCGTAAGGTTAGTGTAACAAAGGTGATGGAGGAGTGGGATTGGGATTTCTACGAGTCTGAGCACGGGAAAGAGGCGACGGCACAGTTCCGTAGCGCTGTTGAGGCGGTGGCAGAGTTGGTAGCCCGTCGAGGGTGGGAGCTGCCCTACAATCTGAACAAGTACTACACAGGTTTCAAACTTGGGAATAGATTGGTTTTCAGTGTGGCGTGGGGTGGCACTTATGCCTGGAACCTGAGATTCAAGCTGCCTGAGGAGGTGGCCAAAAGTTTTGAGGGCCGGTCTTGGGAGTTTCAACGATATGATAGCGGATTCCATGAGGCGGTGTTCCGTCCTCTTACGCCGGATTCGCCCGACATTGAGGAGCTGGAGCCGCTCTTCGTCGAGGCTTATCAGTACGTCTCCGGGCGCAGGTAATAATGCTTGATGCTTGACATCACGCCTCACCTTTGTTATCCTGCACCTGAAGTAGTGATCGAGTGAGGGGAATCCATATATGGAAAAGACCCCTACGCCCCATATCGAGCCATCGTCTCTGCCGAATCCGACCTCATCCACGCGCCCCAGCACTCGCACCCTGGTCAGAAAGGTGCGGCTGGAGCATCTGGCGGTGGAGCTGCTGAGGTTGGGTGATGCATTGCGGCTGCCGGTGCCTATAGATTCGCTTTGGAAAGACCCCCCGCTGGGACTTTGGGTGCCCGACCCGGAGACTATAACCGTAACGGCAATGATAACCGATGAAGACCCATATACGCCACGCCTGATGACCGCCCGTGACATTGCCGTCAGAGTCGGAAAAGGATCGTGGTCTATAAAAGTGAAGCTTTTGGGCAGTGAGCCGTTTTCGGATGAGGATGTGACCATTTTCGCGCGGGCGCTCCTCATCCCGTCTCAGCTTATCTTCAGGCTTTCGGAGCGGCAGAAGACGCCGGAGAATGTCTCGATCATATTCCAGGTTCCCCGCTCGGAGGCGGAACAGCGCCTGGTGGAGCTGGGATTGATGCCGGGTGGGTGAGTATGGCAGGTGATGGGAGCGTCGAAGTAGTATACCGTGATAAGACCTTTCGGCTGCCGGATGGGATCACGGTGCGCAATGCCATACGTCGGTGCGGGCTGAGCGAGGAAGCGGTGTTGGCCATTCGAGATGGTCAGCTGCTCACCGGCGATGTGCGACTGCGCAAAGGCGATAAGCTTAAGCTGGTCGCCGTGGTATCCGGGGGCTGATAACGACAGATCGGAGCATAAGCGTGACCGTCCGGCGCGTACCGCCCTATACCGCATTGGCGAATGTATATGAGCGTGCCGGGTTCACACGCTTCAGTGAGGAGATGACCCCTCGCTACCTGGCGCTGGCCCAGGAACATGATTGGGCCGGTCGTCGGGTTTTGGACCTGGCCTGCGGAGTTGGGGTTAGCGCGGTGTGGCTGGCAACTCAGAATTACCGCGTGACAGGCATAGATAGCTCCGCAGCCATGCTACGTCATGCCCAGGCCCGCGCAGACCGTGCTCAATTGATCGTGGATTGGCAACAGGGCGACATCCGCAAGCTGGAATTGCCTGCCGATTCCGTCGAGCTGGCGATGTGCATGTTCGACTCCCTCAACTATATGCGTAGCCTGCGCGACCTGGAGGCGGTTTTCGGTGGCCTGTTCAAAGTGATGGCGCCGGGGGGCATGTTCGTATTCGATATGAGCACCATCAGGGGCCTGGCCGAAAAATGGGGAACCGGCTGCCACGTAGTATACGATAACGAGGATGACCTGATGGTGTTGGTGCGCTCCTCTTTTAATTACGAAAGCCTCACGAGCACCATGCGCGTGGGCATCCACACCGCGAATGGGGACGCCTGGCAGCGTATGGAAGAAATCCACGTCGAGCGGGCATACCCGATCCAGGCAGTGGTCGCGCTGCTGGAGCGTGCGGGTTGGCGCCTGATCGGCATTTACGACGAGAACTTCACCCCTTCTGACCCCGTTGAGACCGCTGCATACCGCGCGATATTCCTGAGCCAGAGACCGGGCTGACATTCCACGGCCCGCCGGATACCGTCCCGACGACGAATAAATGTAGTAGTGCCCTCGGCGGGGAGATTAGTGGCGGGAGTTCGTTCCTTTTCTAGAGCTTAAGGAGGTTTGCTGAAAATGCCGCTAAAACGTTATCTTTTGTTTATTTTGTTGTCGTTTGCAGTAATATTTTGGGTAAGTACATCCGATGCCCAGGAACCGACCGGGGAGTGTTCCGGATTCGTCGAACAGGCGATCGGGATTCTGAGCACAAGTTGCGGCGAGATGGACCGTAACACGGCCTGCTATGGCAACGAGTTGGTCGAAGCGAGTATGCGCCCCAATGCCGATGTGGGCTTTGAGCAACCAGGTGACATCGTTGCAGTGGACGGCCTGCTTTCGTTAACGACGCACCCATATGACGAGGAGACAGGTACCTGGGGCCTGGCCGAGATGAAAATCCAGGCAGACATCCCGGATACCGTTCCCGGTCAGGCCGTCACGATCATGCTCCTGGGCGATGTCGCAATCGAGGATGCCGGGGCCGGCGATGATATATCTGCGCTCTCCGGTGGGGCGTTCTACTTCTCGACCGGACTTGGACAACCGGAGTGCGATGGGTTGCCTCCTTCATCTCTGTACATACACAGCCCGGAGGAAACCACGATCACGATGACTATCAACGGCGCGACCATCCAGATGGCGTCCACCGCCGTGATGAGCGCCGAGCCGAACGGGAACATGCAGATCGGCGCCCTGGAGGGGGACGTCAGGATCAATGCCAACGGCCAAAGCTCATTGGTGCCGAACGGCTTTGTCGCAAATGTCCCACTTGGCGGCCCGGATGGCCTGCAGGCTCAGGGCATATCGCCAGACATCGTGCCAATATCCGAAACCCGCTTTGTAAGCGGTGCCGGGGCCTATCACCAACTTTCCGGCACCACGCCGCAATTCTCCAGGTCTGCCATCCATCCGGTTGGGGTAATCGCCTCTCCGGGAGATCGGGTTCACTTCCAGTACCATGAGTACGATCAGTACGGATTCCCAATGGACTATGATCCTTCTGGCGTAACAACGGACGTGGGAGAGGGTGAGCTTGCGGGGGATTGGATTTACGAGCCGCACACAGAGGGTAACGGCTGGATATATTGCCAACGGGATGGGCATGAAGTCTCAATAGACATCCCGGTATTCAGTGGGGGCGTTAGGGAGACTAGGGTCTTCTTTGACTCCGCCGAATGGGATGGCTCGCCTCAAACCTTCCCGGTCGGGGATACTTTCACCGCGCACGTGGAGCTGACAGACACCGAGGGACATACATCATGGTTCACTCCCCTTTGGGATGCGCCGGGTAGCGGAGTGTTCTACACCCACGATGCGATCTTCTTCCCTTCTGCTTCTGGTAATTATGTGTGGCACCTGGTCAGGCTGCCTGGATCGGAAACGGGGATGATCCCGGCGAGCCACTTGCTGGCGCACCCGTACCTGCAACCCGATGGGGAGATATTGGCGTCCATCGATGTGGAGATCACCGAATCCCCGTTGAGCCGGATCGAGATAACTCCAGGCTCGCCGATGACCGAGATCG
Organism: Ardenticatenia bacterium; assembly: GCA_027069285.1. Lineage (GTDB taxonomy): Bacteria > Chloroflexota > Anaerolineae > Aggregatilineales > JALXEW01 > JALXEW01. Next base: position 9,170 of record JALXEW010000278.1, read on the forward strand.
GTATGCCGGTGCTCCTGTTTGCAAGGGGTTATAACGAGGATGGCGAGCAGGTTCCGATCACCCCGGTATGGTCTGCCGATGGCGGTTCGATCACCGGCTATGGCGCATTTATCGCAGATCAGGCCGGGGAGTATACCGTCACGGCCACGGCCTTCGGCACCGAGGTTTCCGCCGGGGTTACCGTTCAAGTCGTGGAGGAGCTGCCGGAGGTACCCACCACCTGTCCCGCAACTATAGTGTCCAACGCCAACGTTCGTGGTGGGCCTGGAACCGGCTTTGACGTGCAGACCACTTTGCAGGCAGGCGAGCAGGTCACCGTAATAGGAGTCAACGGCGCAGGCGATTGGTTCCAGATCGCTTACGGGGATGGGGAGGTCGGCTGGGTAGCCGGGTTCCTGTTGAGCATGAGCTGCCCGGAAGATGTGGAATTGCCGGTTTCGGGTTAGGAGGTGCTCTTGAGCATTACTTTATCTACCCGATGTGCGCGTTACGTCGGCTGTGTGATCTGTTCCTTGTAGCGCGGGTGTGGTCATGGAGGTTTACGATATGTTCGGCAAGCGCATCGTGGTAACTGCGCTCTTGATGGTACTTCTGGTGATCTTTTCGCCGGGGGATGTGGTGGCTCAGGAGCCGATGGGTGACTGTTCGGACATCGTGGAGCAGGTGATAGCGTTGCTCGACGAGAACTGTGCGGCCACAGACCGTAATCAAGTGTGCTATGGGCATAGTCTGGTGGAGGCTGGATTGCGCGGCACTTCCTCGGTGTTCGATGTGCCTGGGGATGTCGTTGAATTATCCGATCTGCACCACGTGGCGACCCATCCATACGATCCGGATACCGGGGATTGGGGACTGGCGCTGTTCAAGATACAGGCCGATATTCCGGATACGATCCCCGGCCAGGCCGTGACTATGGTGCTGATGGGCGACGCGCAGATCATGGATACGGCAGACTACGATGAGGAAGGCACTATCTCGCAGGGCGCCTTTTACTTCAGCACCGGGTTGGGTGAGCCTGAGTGCCACGGTATGCCGCCCGGTTCGCTCTACATTAGAGGGCCGGATGAGGGGGTGGTGACCATTAACGTCAACGAGGCCCGGATAATTATGGGGTCCAGCGCTGTGCTCACCGCCATCCCGTACGAGCAGATGAGCATCTGGACTCTGGATGGCACGGTGTGGGCTGCTGCCGGAGACGATCTTGCCATGATCCCACCCGGTTCGGTTGCCAATATTACGTTGGGCGGCCCGGATGGACTGAGTGCCCAGGGCATAGACCCCTGTCAGTCGCCTGTCTCCCAGACCGATGAGCCGGATTTCGTTAACGGCGCCCCTGCCTATCACCAAATATCCCAATCCGAGCCGGTGCCCCTCGATGCAGTGCTCTGGCCGATGGGGGGTGCAATGGGGCCGGGGATGAGCAACGAGTATAACGTCACGGTTCTAGATCAATACGGCCTTCCGATGGGGAGCTTCCCGCCAGACCTCGTGAGCTGGGGGGCATGGGGGGTGGCTTATGAGCACACAGATGACCCTATGACAGTTGGGGTTTACTCTTTGGAGCCGGTAATGGGGGCGTACCTGGAGGTCTACGTCGCCCCGTCCCTGCATACATCCACCGACATCCCCGTGCTACAATCTCCCCCTTCTGACTATCATGTCGAGACCGATCTCCCCGGTGATGTGCCGACGTTGCAAGCTGGCGAAACCGGGCACTTTTACGGCTTCCTGGAGGATCAGGATGGCATGTCGCACCCGATCGGAGTCTCGTGGACGCCGCCGGTATGCGGCGTGGTGATGGGGAACTATGGGGAGTTCATCGCCGTTCAGCCCGGCGAGTACACCCTCGCATCCGAGGCCCACTATATGCACCATTGCGACGCCGATCCGTCCGACTTTTGCGATGATCTCCTCCAGGCTATGGTCCAGGTGCAGGTG
>JALXEW010000279.1 GCA_027069285.1 Ardenticatenia bacterium
GCTGGAGGCCCTCTCCCGCCTAGACGGCTACCAGGGCCAGGGGCGGCGCTATCGGCATCGTCTGGAGCTTGAAGTCACCGATGGAACCGGATCGCTCTTGGTGACCTTCTTCAACCAACCCTGGCTGGAGGCCGAATTCAAACGCGGTATGCACATAGTCCTGAGCGGCAAAGTCGACCTCTTCCTGGGCAGGCCGGCCATGACACATCCCGAATGGGAGCCGTTAGAAAAAGAACGCCTGCATACCGGCGGCATAGTGCCGGTTTACCCCCTCACGCGCGACCTATCGATGCGCACCATGCGCCGTGCCATACGCCAGGTGGTCAACAAATGGGGTAGAGCGCTGCCGGATTACCTGCCGGAGCACGTTCTGAGGCGTACCGGGTTGCCGCGCCTGAGCTACGCCATCGAAACCGTGCATTTCCCGCCATCGTGGGATGCGCTCGACCTGGCAAGACGTCGGATCGCGTTCGACGAACTGTTGCTGATACAGCTGGCCATGCTTTCCAGGCGGCATCTGTGGCAATCCGTGCCCGCGAACCCGCTCACCGTGGACGACGAGTGGGTGGAAGAATACCTGCGGGCACTCCCCTACGAACTGACCGGCGCCCAACGCCGTGCCCTGGCAGAGATACGAACCGATATGAGCGGGCGGGTTCCCATGAACCGGCTGATGCAAGGTGACGTTGGCTCCGGCAAGACCGTGGTGGCTGCGATTGCGATAGCCATTGCCGTCGCGAACGGGGCGCAGGCCGCACTCATGGCTCCCACCAGCATCCTGGCAGAGCAGCACTACCGCACCATCTCCGGGCTGCTGAGCCTGGCGCCTAACTCAGATCAGATCGAGGTGCGGCTGCTGACCGGCGCCACGTCCGAGTTGGAACGTGCCGACATATACTCCCGTCTGGCCGATGGCAGCCTGCCCGTCATAGTAGGCACCCATGCCCTGATACAGGAGCGGGTCGAATTCGCCAACCTGGGACTGGCCGTGATCGATGAGCAACATCGATTCGGCGTGATGCAGCGTGGGGCACTGCGCGGCAAGGGCACCAACCCGCACCTTCTGGTTATGACCGCCACGCCGATCCCACGTACCCTGGCCTTGACCGTCCATGCCGACCTGGACCTGACCGTGATAGACGAGATGCCACCGGGCAGAATCCCCGTCGAAACCCGCCTGATATTCCCAAAGGAGCGAGAACGGGCATATCGCTTCATCGAACACGAAGTGAGCAAAGGTCACCAGGCCTTCATCGTCTACCCCCTGGTCGAGGCTGAGGATGAGGCCGATGCCGAAATGGCCGCCGTCAACGAATACCGGCGGCTGCAGGCCGAGGTCTTCCCGGAATTACGGCTCGGATTGCTGCATGGGCGCATGTCTGCAGACGAAAAAGATCGGATTATGGCGGCCATGTCTCGTGGCGAGATAGACATCCTCATCTCCACCTCGGTCATCGAAGTCGGCATCGACGTGCCCGGAGCCACCGTGATCATGATCAACGGCGCGGAGCGGTTTGGGCTGGCCCAACTCCACCAGCTCAGGGGCCGAGTTGGACGTGGGAACATGCCGTCGTACTGCCTGCTGCTGGCGACCACAGATTCGGAAGATGCCCTGGAACGCCTGCGGGCGGTGGAAAGCACCACCGACGGATTCAAACTGGCCGAGCTGGATTGGCAAATGCGCGGTCCGGGCGACCTTTTGGGAGTGCAACAAAGCGGATTCGGTGCCCTGAAGATGCCGGAGATGATGGACTCACGTCTGGTGAGCCTTGTCCAGAAAGAAGCTCGCGCCATATACGCCGAAGACCCCGGCCTGGATTTGCCTGAGCACGCCTTGCTGGCACGTCGGGTTGGCGAATTAGTCTCGGAATCCGGGGATGTGAGCTAGAGTAGTTGTAGGTCGGTTTTCCACGGCCACAGCATACCTTCCCGAAATTCTTGCAGCCGACGGGGAACCTTGTATAATTTGTGGCGAAGGCGACGTAGCTCAATGGTAGAGCAGGGGACTCATAAGCCCTTGGTTGGGGGTTCGAATCCCTCCGTCGCCATCAGGCCCCGCGTCACGCGGGGTTTTTTATTGGATGAGAATCCCGGTTGTGGACGGGATTCAGCATCAGAGGGCCGGGCGTGTTACAATAGTGCGCAACTTCACCAAACTACGCGAGACCAGGAGGCGCAGGTGGAACTACGCCATCCGTATGCAATGACCGCCCAGGATGTGGCGGAAGCTCTCCAAAGCGATCTGGAAACCGGGCTTTCGGCGCCCGAAGCAAGGCGGCGCCTTGAGCTATACGGCCCCAATGAGTTGCAAGAAACCCCACCGCCGTCGTTGCTGGAGATGCTGTGGGAGCAATTCAACAACTTCGTCGTCATCATGCTGATCGTGGCGGCGATAGTCTCGGCGGTCGTTGGGGCCTATACCGGCGAGGGATATACCGACGCATTGGCAATAGTCGCCATAGTCGTGCTTAACGCCATACTGGGCGTGGTACAGGAAGGCCGTGCCGAAGCCGCATTGCGGGCGCTCAAAAAGATGAGCGCGCCGGAAGCCCACGTGATCCGGGAAGGCAAGGCCATGACCATCCCAAACGCCGAGGTGGTTCCCGGAGACGTGGTATTGCTCGAAACCGGCAACTACGTCCCTGCCGATGCGAGACTCTTTTCCGGCTTCAACCTGGCAATTGATGAGTCATCGCTCACCGGCGAGTCGGTCTCCGTCGAAAAAGACCCCGATGCTGTGCTGGATGAGGATGTCCCGCTTGGTGACCGTAAGAATATGGCCTATATGGGTAGCGTGGTCACATACGGCCACGGTCGCGGGATTGTGGTTGCCACCGGCATGAACACCGAAATCGGCCAGATCGCCGAAATGCTGCAAAGCTACGAAGAGCCTCCCACTCCCCTTCAGCGCCGGTTGGATCAACTCGGTCGGGTGCTGGGATGGGCCACGCTGGTCGTATGTGGCATCGTGTTTGCCGTGGGAGTTGTCAGATTGATCGCCATAGACCCGGTTGGCACCGTGGCCGGTTGGCTTCAAGTGCACCAGCACAAGCTGATCGAGCTATTCATGGTGGCGGTCAGCCTGGCGATAGCAGCCGTCCCGGAGGGATTGCCGGCTGTGGTCACCATCGCGTTAGCGCTGGGTATGCAGCGCATGATCCGCCGTAACGCCCTCATCCGCAAACTCCCAGCAGTCGAGACGCTCGGCAGCGCCACCGTCATCTGCTCGGATAAAACCGGCACCCTCACGACCAACGAGATGACCGTTGTGAGGGTGTGGGTGGATGGGAAGCTGATCAGAGTCACCGGGCGGGGCTATAAGCCGGAAGGCGAATTCGTAAACGGCAACGATAAGCCCCTGGATGTGGAATCGATGCCGGACTTGAGAGTACTCGGCACTGCCGTGGCCCTCTGCAACGACGCGCTCCTCCAGTCCGAGCCGGGGCAGGATGGGGGCGAGATTTGGAAAGTGGTCGGCGACCCGACCGAAGGGGCGCTCATCTCGCTTGCGGCTAAAATGGGGATCTCATCTGATGAGATCGGCAAAGCGTACCCGCGCGTGGCGGAAATAGCCTTCGATTCTGACCGCAAGCGCATGACCACCATCCACAAAATATCATCGGACGGGCTGCTGCCGGTTGAGACACCATACGTGGCATTCACCAAAGGCGCACCGGAGATGGTACTGGGCGTCAGCTCACACATCCTGCGGGACGGGAAGATCGAGCCGCTGACCGATGCCGACCGTGAGGCGATCACGCAACTTAACGCCGACCTGGCCGCCCAGGCATTGAGGGTGCTGGCTGCGGCATTCAAACCTATGGATGGCGTTCCAGATCACCCCACGGTGGACGAGGTGGAGCACGACCTGGTGTTCATCGGATTGATCGCGATGCGTGATCCGGCCAGGCCAGAGGTCAAAGAAGCGATCAAAGTCGCCAAAGGGGCAGGGATACGGACGGTGATGATCACCGGCGATTACCCGGCCACCGCCGCCGCGATAGCGCGTGAGCTGGGCCTTATGGATAACGGCGCCGTGGTGGCCGGCACAGCCCTGGATGCGATGTCCGACGAGGAGCTGGTCGAAATAGCCGACCAGGTGAACGTATACGCCCGCGTCAGCCCGGCACACAAAGTGCGGATAGTGGATGCGCTCAAAGCCCGTGGCTACGTGGTTGCCATGACAGGCGATGGCGTTAACGACGCCCCGGCGCTCAAACGCGCCCACATCGGCGTCGCGATGGGCATAACCGGCACCGATGTCAGCAAGCAAACCGCCGACATGGTGCTGACCGACGATAACTACGCCAGCATCGTCGCTGCGGTGGAAGAGGGGCGGGTGATCTACTCCAACATCCGCAAATTCGTCTTCTACCTGATCTCGTGCAACGTGGGCGAGATACTGATCATCTTCCTGGCGATGATGATGGGATTGCCACTGCCGCTTTTGCCGATCCACCTGCTGTGGCTGAACCTGGTGACCGATGGTGCCCCCGCGCTCGCGCTTGGCATGGAGGAGAAGGAGCCGGATATAATGCGCAGGCCGCCGCGCCCATCGAACGAGCCGATCCTGACCTCGGAGCTGTGGGTTTTGACGGCGATCCAGGCAGTGGTCGAGACGGCGGCCACGTTGGGAGCCTTTATGCTCAGCCTGACTTCGCTGGGCGACGACCTGACGACGGCACAGACGGTCGCATTCACCACCCTGGTGGTGGCCGAGTTGTTGAGGGCCTATACCGCCCGCTCGGAGCGGTACAACGTCTGGCAGATCGGCCTGTTTTCCAACAAGTGGATGGTTGCTGCCACGGCCACTTCATTCCTGTTGCTGCTGGCGGTTGTGTACCTGCCGTTCCTGCAGCCGGTATTCAACACGTCACCGCTTACCTGGCGCCACTGGAGCATGATCCTGCCGATGACGCTGTTGCCCGCGATAGCCGCCGAAGCGGCCAAGTATTTTCTGCGTCGCCGTGATGGTGTATAATTTTGATAAATGCGATTCTCCCGGAGGTCTGGTGTTTTGCATTTACGTCGGTACCCGGTCCTGGCCATCGCATCGGTAGCACTGGCCGTGCTTGTTGCCTTCGGGGTGGTCATGTCCGCCTCCGGGGTCGGTTTGCTGGAACAGAGCGCCCCTAACCTCTTGGCGGATGCGTTGGTAGCATATGGAGCGTTCGTTGGCTTTGAATTCTGGCAGCGTAGGGAGCAGGCGCGGGCGGAGGAGGCTGCCAGGAAAGAGTTTCTGTGGACGGTGATGCGGAGCCTCAGGGGAGAAGTTAGGGCCAACTTGCACCTGCTTGGCGTGGTAAGTTCGAGCGCTGAGATGGGAGTGTTCAGGCATCTGGAACCGGATGTGAGCCTATTTCGTGATGTGATGAAGATACCGGCTTTTTCAACGTTGCCGTTGGATTTCCGCGAGGCATTTTGCCAGCAAGTTGGCTACCTGGTAGTGAATGTAGCAGAGCTTAAAGCCGCAGAGGTGAGCGCTTATGAGACCTATGTTAGGGGAGGTGATATGGCTGGTTTGGCTGACGAGATCATTCGGTTGTCGGAAGATGCTGCGGCTACGCTGAACATGATTCACGAACTGATAGAGGGCGCAGGGGTTTTGAAATGAGCGTGGGGCGTAAGCCTGTGGAGGAGATATTGGGACCTCTGCCGGGTATGACAGTTGAGGAAACACGCCGGTATAGGCAGAGGATGGTTGAAAAGTGGCGCCGGGAGAGGCCAAGACCGCAAGAGCCATCTCTGGCCGTGTCAGACGAGAACGGATGCCTCCACTTCCCCGATGACATCCCCCGGGCCGTTTGGGATGTGGCTCCGATCGCGAGAGCGTTTGGATGGGATGTGCCGAGGCCTACTCCTGAGACCGTCCACGAGCTGATCGAGGCGCTACGGCACCAGAGGGCTGCCGTTAGATATGCTGCTGCCAGAAGACTGGGGCAGATCGGGTCTTCGATGGCGATTGAGGCGCTTGCCGAGGCCCTGGGCGATGAACACGCCTCGGTGGTGCGCAAGGCGGCCTCTGAGGCTTTGAGAACAATCGGCGGGTCGACTTATGCTCAAAGCGGATGTGATATGGGGTGTGATGACGAGGCAAGCTTGGTGAAGATCCTGGTCGAGTTGGCACCATATCTGAGGCGAGATTTTCTGCCTTTGGCAGTGGAGATCGCAGAGAAGCTCAAAGAACCTCGCGCTCGTGCAGAGGCTCTATCGGCACTGGTGCCTCATTTGCCCGAAGAGGATAGAGATGAGGTGGCGCGGGAAGCGCTTGAGGCGATGCTGGAAGTTGTGGAGGGGGGATAAGGCTGATCCGGACGAATCGCAGGGGCGGCTCAATGGAGCCGCCCCTTTTTCACTTCCCACGGTATCCCGTGGCGGATTTTACCTGGGGTGCCTTGCCGGTCCGGGCAGAGCGCCCTGGCGGCTGGCGTTCTCCTCAGGCGGAGCATTTTGCGGGTACTGATCCGCCGCCGGGTCGCTGGTCAGCTGAGTGGCCTCCTCGGCCACGTCGATTGGATCGGCGTCCATTGGCAGGGCCGGCGTCTCGAAGATGTTCGGATCGCCGGTCACATCCGACGTGAAGACGATGATCGGGGCATCGCAGTACCAGGTTGGGGCGTACTCCTCGGTGTCGTTCTCGGTGACCAGGCGGGTCTCGCCGCTCTCGAAGTCGTAGACGTAAATGTCCGTATCGCCGTCCAGATCGGATTGGTAGGCCACCAATCGGTCGTCGGGCGACCAGACGTGGTTGGTTGCATCGCCTTCCGGATCGGAGATCGCCTGCACGTCCGACCCATCGGCGTTCATAACGTAGATGACGCTGTTATCGCCGTCGCGGTAGGAGCGGAACAGGACACGTTCGCCATCGAACGAGTACTGCGGGTCGTGATCGTCGCCCTCACCGTCGCTCAGCCGTGTCAGCTCGCCGGTCTCGACGTTCAGCTCGTATATCTGCCACAGGCCGTCCCGGTCGCTCTGGAAGACCAGTCTGGTGCCATCCGGTGACCAGAACGGGTTGATGTCATTGGCCGGATCGTCTGTCAGGCGGGTTTCCTCGCCTGTCAGGACGTTGACCATGTAGATCTCCCAGTTCCCGTCGCGTGCCGATTCGTAGGCGATGTAGCTACCGGTCGGCGACCAAACCGGGTCTATATCTATGGCCGAGACGTTATAAGTCACCCGCTGGATCAGGGAACCGTCCACCGCCGCGATATAGATCTCCCAGTTGCCGTCGCGCGTGCTGGCGAAAGTCACCCATTGCATATCCGGTGAGCGGCTGGGAGCCACGTCGTACACGCGCTCGCCCACGCCCTGGGAGATATTGGGGTCTGCATCCGGGTTGCCGGGCAGCTCGCCCAATCTGAATATCTCCCAGTCGCCGGTGCGGTTAGTGTGGTAAACCAGCCAGTCCACGCAGACGCCTGCGCCGACTTCGATCGGCACCCACGGCTCGCGCTCCAGCACCTGAGTCTCAGGCGTGTACCCGCTCAGGTCCATATTCACGATCGGGAAGCCGTGAGCGCCCAGTGTTATGCTGGCCTGGGCCGGGAGCGCTGCCACTGCGATCGCAGGAGGTGTTGGAGTCGGCGTCGGCAGGAGCTGAGCCGATAGGACCTGGCCCCCTGGAGTACCTGGCACCTGGCAGATGGTATCCGTCACGGCGACGGGTTCCGGCCCGGCGGGCAATCCCTGACCGACTTCCACCATCATGGTCAGCTCGCCATAAACTCCTTCCACGACGATGTTCTCACTCTCGTTCTCGCCGAGCCGGAAGGAGCCTTCGCGGACGACATTACCATCCGCATCCACGATGGAGAAGTTGACCTCGGACTGCATCGGGCCACCGCTGTTGGTGATCGTGAAGACCGCGACGTCATCGGTGCAGTCGGCTTCGTAGCTCAGGAACGGCGGGAGCACACAAGTGGTCATGGTGACCGGCACCTGGGCGCCTGCCGCCTGAACCAGCATGGTCAGGTCGCCGAATAGGCCCTCCAGCCTGACCTCTTGGGTTTCGTCGGCGTCGAGCCGGAAGGAGCCTTCGCGGACGACGTTGCCGCCTGCGTCCACGATGGAGAAGTTGACCTCGGACTGCATCGGGCCGCCGCTGTTGGTGATCGTGAAGACCGCGACGTTATCGGTACAGTCGCTCCTATATGTCAGGTTTGGCCCTAGCATGGAGGAGAAGATGTTTACCTCGATGGTGCGGCTGATGGCACCCCGCATTTGGGCGCCGCGCACTGCCATCGTGATCGTATATGTGCCGGGTTCGGAGTAAGTGTGGCACACATCGTTACCGGTCCCGGTTGTGCCGTCTCCGAAGTCCCATGACTCGACCACCAGGTCGCCTTCCAGGTGAGAGGTGAAGCACACCTCGCCGCCCGGATTCTGCTGGATGGTGAACGAGGAGCGGCCCTCGACTACCGAGTAGACCGTGATGACATTGGTGGCGCTGGCGCCAAGTCCTGCGGCGTTGTACACCGAGAGCGTGACCTCATACGTGCCCACCTCGTCATAGGTCGTGCACGGATTCTGCTCGTCACTGGTTTGCCCGTTGCCGAAGTCCCAGTGCCAGACGTTGATGTTATCGCCTTCCGACCTATCGGTGAAGCAGACTTCCATCGGAGCGATCCCGCCCCAGCGTGACGGTGTGAAGGCGGCCCTGATCTCGGATTGCTCGGCCACCACGACCGTCACACTGGCCTCCATGCGGCCTAGAGGCCCCCTGGCCCTGACCTTGATCTCATATTCACCGGGTTGCGTGAACAGATAAGTAGTGGTCTGGCCGTATGCCCTTGCGCCGCCAGGCAGGTACCATTCGTAGCTGTTTCCGTACAGACCGGTGCCTTCTGCGGTGAAGGTCACCTGTAGTGGCGCCGTGCCGGAATCCGGATTTGCGGTTGCGTGCAGCGATTGCTCTTCGACCACGTGTACGGAGCGGTATTTCGTGCTGGTGGAGCCATCAGCACCTGTAACCGTCAGCCTGACGCTATACCGACCGATTTCGGTGAACGTGTGGCAGGGATTCTGCTCGGTGCTGGTGGAGCCATCGCGGAAGTCCCACTCCCAGGCCACCGGATGTCCCTGCGTCTGGTCGGTGAAGCAGACCTCTAACGGTGCCGGCCCGCGACTTGGGTTGCGTGAGAAATCGGCGATCACACCCTGCTGTGCCACGATGGTGATCGTGCGGCTCTTGGTGCATTCATATCCGCCGAGAACCAGGCGGAAGGTCACGCGATACCTGCCCGGCTGGTCGAAGACGTGTGAGAAGTCTTCGTCACGGCTGACCACCGTATCGCCTATCGTCCATTCGTACGCGACCCTGATCAGGCCCTCGGATGGGCCGCCGCCGTGGCGACTGTCGAAGCTCACCTCATCGCCGACAAACGCCCTCCACGGAGAGACGCGGTAATCGCACCACAGGGCGCGTTCTCCCTCTGGGCGTACCGTGATCGTCGTCTGCGCTGCCTCGGAAGTCCCGCCGGGGCCGCTGACGATCAGCGTCACGGTGTAAGTGCCTGCCTCGTTGTATTGGTGGCTTGGGCTACGGCGGTTGCTGGTTGACCCATCGCCGAAGTCCCAACTCCACTCGGTTATGACGCCGGTGCTTTTATCGGTGAAGCGGACGGTTTGGCCTTCGTATATCTCGGTTCGGTTGGCATCGAAGGCCGCGACCGGGGCGCCCATGCCGGCGACTATCGCCACGATGCGGGTTGCGTTGGAAGTCTCGCCCCTTTCGCCCCCGACCGTTAACGTCACGTTATACTGTCCGGCCTCGGAGTAGAAGTGGCAAGGCTCTTCCTCGGTGCTTGTGGTGCCGTCGTCGAAATACCATAGATAGCTTGTGATCGTGCCGGTGCTGTTATTGATGAAGCACACCTGCTGGCCGTTATCGAACTCGCCGATCAGGTTGAAATCGAAGATCGCGTCCACCACCGATCCGGGTTCCAGCACCACCACCTGCTTGGTGACCGTGCCGCCACCGTCGGGGCCGATGATCGTCAGGGTGACGGTATAGGTGCCTGCGGCCTGATAAGTGTGGGTATGTGGACCCTGGCCGGTTGCAGTCGTTCCGTCCCCAAAGTCCCATGTCCACTCGGTTACCGCTCCCTGCGACGTATCCGTGAAGGTGACATCGAGCGGGGCTTCGCCCTCTTGCGGGTTGGCCGTGAAGTCCGGCACCGGTGCCTGTGGGGGTTCCAGCACCTCGATGCTGCCGGATGCAGTGGCCGAGCGTCCATCGGCGTCGGTGACCGTCAGCGTCACGGTGTATGTGGCTGCATGGTCGTAGGTGTACGAGGGATTCTGCTCGAAACTCATAGCAGAGCCTTCGCCGAACGACCAGTCCCATGAGACTATATCCCCGCCGAAACTGGCATCGGTGAACTGGACGTTCAACGGGGCGAAGCCGCGTGCCGGGTTGGCCGTGAACTGCGCAACCAGGGGTTGTTGTGCCTGTTCCTCCGATATGCTCAGGTGGCCGGACGCCTGTAAAGTACCTTGTGGGCCGGTGCACGTGAGCGATATATCGTATTCGCCGACATCATTGTATGTATGAGTGGGGCTTACCTCATTACCGGTGGTGCCATCTCCGAAGAGCCACTCGAACCCGGTGCTGTTGGTGCTGGTGTTGACGAAGTTGACGGTCAGGGGCACCCTGTCACCCTGCAGCTGCATCTCGAACGAGCAGCGCATTGGCTCGGCCTGTTCCTCGGTGATCGTCACCTGGCCGGTGGCGACGGAAGTGGCACCGTTGGCATCGGTGACCGTGAGGGTAACGTCGTATGTGCCGGGTGATGCGTAGTAGTGGACCGGATTCTGCTCGGTGCTGCTCTCGCCATCTCCGAAGTCCCACGACCAGCTTGCAATATCGCCCACGCTGGTATCGGTGAACTGCACCGAGCCGTCATTGGCGATGCTGGCCGTGAATCCTGCCATGAGCGCTTCAAGCGCTGCCGTTCCTGCCGGGCAGCCGTTGTTCTCTGCGGTGCCGGCTTCATTGGGGCACTCGTCCTGATCGTCAGGGATGCCATCGCCATCGACATCTGGCAGCGGGCAGCCGTTGTTATCCGCAGGCC
>JALXEW010000280.1 GCA_027069285.1 Ardenticatenia bacterium
ATGGGGGGAGGGTGACATGGGCGAGAGAAAGCCTTCACGCATAGACTTCATGAGTCTCTTCCGCCTGGAGGAGGAACGCCGCCTTGCCGGCGAGAGGAGCGCCCGCATGATCAAGTGGGCGCTACATACCGTCGCATTGGCGCTCATTATAGTCTTCGGCGTATTTGCCATTGGCCTGCCGAATCCGGCGAGGGATGTATTCGTGGCCCTGGGCGTCGTGATGTTACTGGCGGCCATTTATTTCGGCTGGAAGGCGTGGGGATTCCACAAACGCAGCATGTTCTATGCCGGGAAGTGTACCGAGATGGCCTTCAGGCACGGGCGGGCCATCTCCACGGTCAGGCGCAGGCTGCGCGAGATGGAGTCCCAGAGGGCTGCCATGCAACGTCGCCTGGCTACCGTGGATGACGAGCGGGACGATGCCGTCCTCATGGAAATGGTGCGGGAACTGATGGCTAAGGCCGAGCAAATTCCACCTGGGGGAATGAACAAGTGAGCGAACAGACCTCAACTTCATACATCGGTCGCAACCTCGAAAGGATTGACGCCCTTGCCAAAGTCACCGGCAAGGCACTATTCCCCGGCGACCTGAGCGCCGAGGGGATGTTGCATATGGCCATCAAATTCGCCGGGGTGCCTCATGCCCGGATCGTGAACCTGGATACGTCCGAGGCCGAAAGGTATCCAGGAGTAGTCGCCGTCCTGACGGCCAAAGACGTGCCGGTTAACGAATACGGCCTGATAATGAATGACCAGCCGGTGCTATGCGGTCCGGGGAGCACAAAAGAAGGCGCCGACATCGTTCGCTTTATAGGCGATCAGGTGGCCGTGGTGGTGGCGGAGACCAGAGAGGCGGCACTGGCCGCGAGAGAACTGATCAAAATCGAATATGAGCACCTGCCGGTGATCACCGATCCGGTCGAGGCGATGCGTGAAGGCGCCCCGTTGCTCCATGCAGATAAAGAGCGTAACCTGGTCTGCCACTACCGCATTCGCAAAGGTGATATGGAGCGTGGATGGGCGCTGGCCGACGTGATAATTGAAGGGGAATACCGCACCGGACGTCAGGAGCACGTATTCCTCCAACCGGAGGCCGGCCTGGCTTACATAGATGAGGAGGGCCGGGTAACGGTAATGGCCGCCGGACAGTGGGCGCATGAGGATCGGGAACAGATCGCCCACGCCTTGAACCTGCCCGAAGAGCAGGTTCGCGTGATATACCCGGCCATCGGCGGGGCATTTGGGGGCCGCGAAGACCTTTCCATCCAGCTGGTGCTGGCGCTTGCTGCCTGGAAGCTGCGCCGCCCGGTTAAGATCGTATGGAGCCGTGAGGAATCCATAATCGGCCACCACAAGCGCCACCCCTTCGTGATCAAGACCAGGTGGGGCGCCACCCGTGACGGGCGTGTGGTGGCCGTCGAGGCCGAGGTGATCGCAGATGCCGGTGCCTATGCCTATACCACCACCAAGGTGACCGGCAACGCCCACCTGTTAGTCACCGGCCCCTACGAGATCGAGAACGTCAAAGTGGATACCTATGGCGTCTATACCAACAACATCCCCAGCGGCGCATTCCGTGGTTTTGGTGGCCCGCAGGCGGCCTTTGCCGCCGAATCCCAGATGAACAAGCTGGCCGAGGCACTGGGGATAGATCCGGTCGAGATACGGCTCAGGAACATATTGCGAGAAGGCAGCATAATCTCAACCGGCACGCCGATACCCCCCGGCTGCACAGCCGAGCAGGTGGTCAGGAGCTGTGCGCAGGAGAGCTGGTGGACGTTTGACGGCGAAAAGTGGCGCATGGAGCCGCCGGAACAACCCCGCGATCCGGCCAGAAAGCGCGGGCGAGGCTTTGCCTGCGGGTTCAAAAACGTGGGCTTCAGCTTTGGATACCCGGAAAATTGTTGGGCGACCGTCGAACTCCACGGGACGAGCGAGATCGAAAAAGTTGTGGTGCGTCACGCCGGGGCCGAGGTGGGGCAGGGCGCCCATACCGTGATGGTGCAGGTGGCGGCGGAAGCGCTTGGAGTCCCGCCGGAGAAGATCGAGCTGATCGCCTCGGATACCGCCGAGACCGATAACTCCGGCAGTGCCTCTGCCAGCAGGATGACTTTCATGGTTGGCCATTCGATTGCTGGCGCGGCGAAAAAGGCCCTGGAGGCCTGGGCTAACGAGGAGCGCCCGGCGATCGGCAGATACCAATATCGGGCGCCGAAGACCCAGCCATACGACCCGGAGACCGGTCACAGCAAGCCCAATATCACATACGGCTACGTGGCTCAGGCGGTTGAAGTCGAGGTGGACACCGAAACCGGGCAGATCGCAGTCCTTCGTGTAGTCAGTGCAGACGATGTGGGCCGGGCCGTCAACCCGAAAATGGTTGAGGGTCAGATCGAGGGGGCGGTCGTACAGGCGCAGGGTTACGCCACGATAGAGAACTTCGTGGCCGAGGATGGTTACGTGTTGACCGACCGGCTCAGCACCTACCTGATCCCGACCGTGATGGACATCCCGGATGAAGTTAAACCGGTGATCTTAGAGTTCCCAGACCCACAGGGGCCGTGGGGTGCGCGTGGCGTGGGTGAGATGCCCTTCCTGCCGATGGCGCCTGCGATCGCAGCGGCAGTTCACGATGCGACCGGCATCTGGTTTGACGTACTGCCCATGACTCCGGAGTCCGTATTGATGAAGCTACGCCAGGCCCCCGGCAGATGAGAGTGTTCAGATGGCCCTTCGTTTAGCGTTCGGCAGCCTGACGGTGTATACTTCCATTTCGTGAGCCGCATACCCTCTGCGCCGGAGGTTGTAAACTGGAAACGATCACGTTCTGGGAGTGGCTGACCGGTCCAGATGGCCTGGCGATCCTGAAGTGGTGGCTGCTGAGCACACTTGCGGGCGTCGCGGCCTGGCCGCTTATCTTCAGGGTATTCCGCCGGTTGCCGGATAGGGGCTATACCGTGGCCCGCCCGGTTGGGATGTTGACTACGGGCTACATATTTTGGCTTTTTGGGAGCCTGGGATTCCTCGATAATTCCGTTGGCAGCATCACACTCTCCTGGCTGATCGTATTGGGCGTGGCGCTGGGGCTTTACCTGAGCTGGCGCGACCGTGAGCGCATATTGCCCTGGCTGCGGAGATATTGGCGGCTGATCATAACTGCCGAGCTGGTATTTGCCTTCCTTTTCATCGGCTGGGCAATAGTCCGCGCGTATGACCCCAACCTGGCGGGCACCGAGAAGCCAATGGAGATGGCGTTCCTGAACGCCATACGCCGCAGCCACAACTTCCCGCCAAATGACCCCTGGATGAGCGGGTATGCCATCAGCTACTACTACTTCGGCTACGTTATGA
>JALXEW010000281.1 GCA_027069285.1 Ardenticatenia bacterium
TACCAGGGCGATGGAGACCTGGCGGCAATCGGCACCGCCGAGATCATTCACGCAGCCCAGCGCGGGGAGAAACTCACCGTGTTCTTCCTCAACAACGCGGTCTACGGAATGACCGGCGGCCAGATGGCCCCGACCACCTTGCCGGGCCAAAAGACAACATCGTCGCCGACCGGGCGTGATGTGGAAATGGCCGGGTTCCCAAGCAAGGTGGCCGAGATGATCTCGATCCTGCCGGGGGCGGTATATGTAGCCCGTCGCTCCCTGCATAACGTCAAGGAGATCAACCGGGCCAAGAAGGCCATCCGGACGGCGTTCCGCGTGCAGGTGGAAGGGCTGGGATTCGCACTGGTGGAGCTGCTCTCCACGTGCCCGACCAACTGGCACATGACGCCGCAGGAAGCCGCCGAATGGCTGGAGCATAACATGATCCCGTACTATCCGCTTGGGGACTTCAAAGTCGCCGAAGAGGTGAAACCGCTTCTGAAGTAGACGAGAGCGGATGCCACTCGCGATCGTTAAACGGAGGGAACATGCAAGAGGAATTTGTGTTCTCAGGGTTCGGGGGCCAGGGTATCCTGTTCGCCGGTCAGTTGCTTGCCTATACCGCCGGGTACGAGGGCAAGCACGTGACCTGGATCCCCTCTTATGGGCCGGAGATGCGTGGGGGCACGGCCAACTGTACCGTCGTGGTCAGCGACGAACCGATCGGCTCGCCCATAGTGCGTAATCCGGGCGTGGTGGCCGTCTTCAACAACCCGTCAATGGAAAAGTACGAGCCGTTGGTTAAACCCGGAGGCCTGCTGGTCATAAATACCTCGTTGATCGCAGCCCGCTCTGAACGGGATGATATTGACGTGCTGCTCGTGCCGGCCAATACCATCGCCGAGCAGGTCGGCAATGCCAAGCTGCTCAACATGGTCATGCTCGGAGCCCTGTTGACTATGCGGCCTGTGGTGCCGATGGAGGCGGTCGAGCGGACGCTGGCAAAGAAGCTCAAGGAGACAGGCAAAGACCATTTCATCGATCCTAATATAGAAGCCCTGCATAAGGGCGTGGCAGTTGCAAAGGGCGAGTTGACCGTGGCCTGAGCGCTCGTGGTATAATAATTGCAAGGGGCGCTTGCTTAATCCACATGTCCCGTTCGCTTTGGTCGGCATCTCTGCACCCATAAGGAGGTACTGACAGATGTCACGTAAGCTTACGCTTGTGCTGATCGTTTTGCTTGTGTCGGCCCTTGCCGTCCCGATGGTCGGGGCCGGTGACGATAACGAGTTTTACCTCACTATATTGCACACTAACGACCAGCACTCGCACCACGATCCGGTTCGCGGCAACGGCGGCGCTGCACGCGAGTTGACGGTCGTCAACATGATCCGCGAGGAGACCGATAACGTGCTCCTGCTGGATGCCGGCGACCGCTTCACCGGCACGCTGTTCCACACGTTCTATCGCGGTGAGGATAACGCCCAGGTTATGAACCTGCTGGGCTATGATGCGATGGCGGTCGGCAACCATGAGTTCGATGACGGCCCGGCGACTCTGGCCAACTTCATCGGCCTGGTGGATTTCCCGGTCGTCTCGGCCAACATCGACGCCAGCAATGACCCCGATCTGGCCGGCCTGATCGAGCCGTGGGTGATCCTGGAAGTGGGCGGCGAACAGATCGGGATCATCGGCCTGACCACCCCCGGCACGGTCTACATGTCCTCGCCCGGCGAGAATGTGACGTTCGATGAAGACCTGGTGGGCGTGCTTGAGGATGCGGTAGCCGCACTCGAGGAGCAGGGAGTCAACAAGATAATCTTGCTAAGCCACTGCGGCTACGAAGTCGATCTGGACCTCGCCGCCTCGGTCGATGGAATTGACATCATAGTCGGCGGTCACTCCCATACCCTGCTGAGCAATCTCTACTCCAGGGCGGAAGGCCCGTACCCGACGATGGTGGATAGCCCCAGCGGCGACCCGGTAGCAGTGGTGCAGGCCGGGCAGTATAACATCTACCTGGGCCGCCTGGATGCCCGCTTCGACGAAAACGGTGTCCTGACTCGCGCCCGTGGCGACGTGATCCTGCTCGTCCCCTACATCGCACCCGATCCGGATATGAGCGACTTGCTGGACGAGCTGCGCGCGCCGCTGGAGGAGATGGCAGCACGGGTCGTCGGCGAGACGGAAGTTGAGCTTTCCAACGAAACCTGCCGGGCCGAGGAATGCGTGCTGGGTAACCTGATCGCCGATGCGATCCGAGAGGAGACCGGCGTACAGGTCGCACTGCAAAACGGCGGCGGCATCCGCGCCACCATCCCGGTAGGCGAAGTGACCTACGGCCAGATACTTGAAGTGCTGCCGTTCGGCAACACAGTCTCAACGTTCGAGCTGAGCGGCGAGGACCTGTTGGCCGCGCTTGAGAACGGCGTCTCCCGCGTCGGCGCCGATAGCGGCACCGGTCGCTTCCTCCAGGTCTCAGGCCTGCGCTTCAGCTGGGACGGCAGCCAGGAACCCGGCAGCAGAATCGTCAGCGCCGAGGTCTGGAACGAGGAAACCGGTGAGTGGGAGCCGGTTGATCCAGAGGCCATCTACACCGTCGCCTGCAACGACTTCATGCGCCGTGGCGGTGACGAGTACTACATGCTGCGTGATAACGCCATCGATCCCTACGACTTCGGTCGCCCGCTGGATGAGGTGGTGATGGACTACATCGCTGCCCATTCGCCCGTGGCGCCGGAGTTGGAAGGGCGCATCACGCGAGTGGACGCCGAATAGTTCCCAGCTCGCGGTTTTTAGGGTAATATAGTTCAAGCCGTGGGGGCCGCCTTACTGGCGGCCCCTATAAGTAGCCGGGTGGGGAGATAGCCGGTGATAATCCGCAGGAAATTTGGACTCGTGCAAAGAGTCAGGCCACTTGGCCTTCGGCTTTTGAATTTCGGCGCGGAGTTGGTGCGCCTCTACTCCCTGCCGATGAGGTTGAGGCCTGCGCCGATCCCCCCCGCCTGGCGCAAGGCCATCTCGAAACCGCTCGTATGGCGCCTATCGGAGCCTCAGACCCCGGAGGCAATGCCGGAGCCTGGCGAGGAAGAGGCGGAGATCGCGCCTGAGCTACTGGCTATCATAGAAGCCCATCGTGAGCGCCGGGCGGTTGATGCGGATTATGCAAGGCCGGTAGCGCCGGCTGAAGTGCCTCGGCCCCTGCAAAAGGCCAGGGCCGCCCGTAAGCCACCCCGGCGCCGAACGCAGCGGCCTGAGCCGACTGAGCCACCCGCCGGCGACACAAGCGCGGAACCGGAAGCCGTGGCCTGGCAGCCCCAGCCGACCGTGACGCCATCTCGCGGACTGGTCGAGGCAGTCACAC
>JALXEW010000282.1 GCA_027069285.1 Ardenticatenia bacterium
CGGATGTGTAGACTACCTGAAACTGAACAACCGTGCCAACCTTTACACAGGCAGGAGACTCGGATGAGGGAGATCACCATCGCTACCGTCCAGATGAAGCCGATCCTGGCCGATCAGGAAGAAAACCTGATCAAAATGTCGGACTTCATCGCCAAAATCGCCACCCAACAGCACGTTGACCTGATCGTATTTCCGGAACTCGCGACCAGCGGATATGAACTTGGCGTCCGCGTCACCGAAGTGGCCGAACGTGTCCCCGGCCCCACCGTCAACCTGCTATCGCAGCGGGCGAGCGAATTCGGCGTTTACATCGCCTTCGGAATGGTCACCAAAGAGAAAGTGGAAAGCATCCTGTTCAACTCCGCCGTACTCGTCGGCCCAGAAGGTGACCTGGTGGGCATCTACAACAAAGTCCACCTGCGTGGCGAACAACGCATGGCCTTCCGAGAAGGCTTCAAACTCCCCGTTTTCGATACCGAAATGGGCAAGATCGGCATGATGATCGGGTGGGACCTGGCATTCCCGGAAGTGGCCCGCTCCCTGGCCCTGGACGGCGCCGAACTACTGTGCGTATTGGCGAACTGGGACGCCAACGTCATGGACGAGTGGCGCACATACATCCGTGCCCGCGCATACGAAAACACCATATACATAGCCGCCGCCAACCGCGCGGGCGAAGACGTGACACTTACATTTGGCGGCGAAAGCATGATAGTCGGGCCGCGAGGGCAAGTCTACGCCTCACTTGCCGACGAAATTGACCCGGAAACCGGACAACCGGCTGAAGGCTACTGTGTGGCGCGTGTAGACCTGGATGACGTTCGGCGCTATCGTGAGGAATTGCAGACCCTGCAGGCCCGGCAACCGATGGTATACCGTTCCATAGTGCGTAGGTACTGAAAATGACCTCAAAAGTTCCCCTCGGAACCACCCCAAACGATGAGGAACCGGAGTATCTGGGGGCACCGACCGAGCTGGCAGATCGGGAAGAAATGCCGTCCTGGGTCGCACTCCTGGCCGAGGTGGTATCCTTTGCCCCGTTCCTGATACTCCTGGCGGTATTCCTGGCCGCCTGCCTGATACTATTTTCCTGCGTATCGCTTGGAGGATTAGGCGGAACCGGTTGAGATGGATAAGATAGACCTGCGTAGCGACACAGTTACCTGGCCCACCCCCCGTATGCGCCGGGCGATGGCAAATGCATCGGTCGGCGACGACGTTTACGGCGAGGACCCGACCGTCAACAAGCTACAGGAAATGGCAGCCCGGCGCATGGGCATGGAAGCCGGCCTCTTCGTCGCCAGCGGCACAATGGGCAACCTGGTCGCCATACTGACCCATTGCGGACGGGGCGACGAAATGATAATCGGCGACATATCGCACACATTCCTGCACGAAGTCGGCAGCGCGTCCGCATTAGGCGGCGTCCACCCGCATACCGTCCCGGTTCGCGATGACGGCACCATTGCCCTGGACGACATCCGCGCCGCCATACGGAACCCCTCAGACCTGCACTACCCGCCAACGCGCCTGATATGCCTGGAAAACACCCAGGGAGCCACTGGCGGGATGCCGCTCAGTGCGGAGTATACCCGCAGCGTGGTCGAACTGGCCCGTGAGCACGGGCTTAAAGTACACGTTGACGGGGCGCGGATCTTCAACGCAGCCGTCGCACTGGGGTGCGAGGCAAAAGAACTTGTGGCGGGCGTTGATAGCGTCTCGTTCTGCCTCTCGAAGGGCCTTTGTGCCCCCGTGGGATCGGTCCTCTGCGGCTCGGCGGAATTTATCGAGCGGGCGCGTAAAATACGCAAAATGCTCGGCGGCGGGATGCGCCAGGTCGGCATCCTGGCCGCAGCCGGAATCGTGGCGCTGGAGGAGATGACCGGGCGCCTGGCGGAAGACCACCGCCGTGCCAAAATGTTAGCCGAAGGATTGGCGACCGTGCCGGGATTGATAGTCGAGCCGGAGCGGGTCAAGACCAACATGGTCATGTTCTCACTGGCAGATGACGTATCGCTGGATGCCTACCAGGTTGCCAAACGCCTGAGAGCGTATGACGTACTGGTCGGCCCGCGCACCGAGCGTTCATTCCGGGCCGTGACCCACTACTGGATTGACGACGAAAGGGTGGAAAAAGCCGTCGAGGCATTCAGGAAGGTACTGCAGTGACAGATGGCGACCTGGAGCCGTCATCCGTTCGAGGGCGGGTCTTCAGGCGGCGAGGCGATACCGTATACATATACGTATTGGCCCTGGCGCTCAGCGTGGGCACAATGTCATTGCTGCCGGTCGTGCGTTACACCGTGCTCTGGACGGCGTTACTGGGGGTCGGCGCCGTGGCGTACCTCCTGGGTGGCGGCCCGCGACTGAGCGATACCGACCCGATAGCCCTGGCCTGGGGCCTGGGAATCGCATTACTCATCGGATTGCCCTTGCTTCTCGTAGGCTCGGTCGGATTGGCAGCCGCCTCGCGAGAACTACTACCGGTCAGGGACGAGATCGCCTTTCAAATGCTGGTCTTTGCCATACCCGCAGGCGAGACACTTTTCTTCCGTGGGATCGTCCAGGAGGTCAACGGCCTGCTATTCGCATCCCTGGCTGCCACACTCTGGGTGATCCTGCTATTCCTCCCGGTCGCCAGGATAGCCGAATACCCGGCTGTATACCTTGTCATGGCCATGATGATGGCCCTGGTCAACTTCGCCTACAGCTATACCCGCCAGCGCCACGGATTGGCCGCCTCGTGGCTTTGCCAGGTGACATTAGGCCTGACGTTATTCTTCGTGCCCCGTCTGCTAATCTCCTGAGCCTATGCGTGACCGTTCCCTCCTGCTTTTGATATTGGCATTTTGCCTTATCCTTGCCGATACAGTTGGCGCTGGCCCCGACCGGCAGAATGGGGGCATGATTGGCGCCACCGACGCTCAGAACGTGACACAGGTAGGGCGACTGGGCGGACATGTGACCGCCCTACTGGCGGATTCCGAAAGCGTGATCGCGGCGGAAGGGGAAGGCCTTGCACTGCTGCGATGGCGGGGTGCCGAACTTATCCCGGCTGCCGGAGTAGAGCCGGGGTACGGGCCGATCCTGGATATGGCCTGGTATGAGGACGGACTGCTCCTGCTCACCGAATCCGGACTTGTCAGATGGCGGGGAGACCCGTTTTCCGGGCGCGAGGCGGAATTCATCCCCGGTGGGGGGCGTGCTTTAGCCATCGGCAATGGCGGGATTTACGTGGCTGCGCTTGGAGCCGGGGTGCGGACATTTGAGCGTGGCGAGGACGGCGCCCTGATCCCTTCCGGCCATATCTCGACGCCGGGGGAAGCCTGGGATATAGGG
>JALXEW010000283.1 GCA_027069285.1 Ardenticatenia bacterium
CAACAAATAATCCGGGCCGCCGGCCTTGCTATCCGTGCCGCTCATGTTAAAGCCGCCGAACGGGTGCACGCCGACCAGGGCACCGGTGCACTTGCGGTTAAAGTACAGGTTGCCCACGTGGAACTCGCGGCGGGCGCGTTCCAGGTTAGCCCGGTTGCGGCTGTATACCGCGCCGGTCAACCCATACTCAGTACCGTTTGCGATCTCCAGGGCGTGATCGAAATCGCGGGCGCGGATGATGGTCAGCACCGGGCCGAATATCTCCTCCTGCGAGATACGCGCGTTCGGATCGGCATCGCCGAAGATAGTTGGCTCGATGAAATACCCCTTTTCCGGCGTATCGATCGCATTGCCGCCCAGCAGCAACTTCGCTTCCTTCTTGCCTATCACGATATAGCTCAGTAGCTTCTCGTACGAGAACTTATCGATCACCGGCCCCAGGAACACATCAGGCCCCTCGTCCGGCGCCCCGATCTTGATCTTCCTGGCTCCCTCGATGACCTTTGCGACCACCTCGTCATAGACCGCCTCATGGATGATGGCGCGGGAGCCTGCCGAGCATTTCTGCCCCTGGAAGCCGAATGCCGACGTCACGATCCCGGCGGCGGCTGCGTCCAGATCGGCGCTTTCGTCCACGATTATCGCGTCCTTACCGCCCATTTCCAAGATCGTGCGCTTGAGCCATATCTGGCCCGGATGCACCTTCGAGGCCCGCTCGAAAATGCGGATGCCGACCTCTTTAGAGCCGGTGAACGCGATAAACCGCGTCTTGATATGGTCGACCAGCGTATCCCCGATGGTACCTCCGGGGCCTGGGATGAAATTCAGCACCCCGGCGGGCAGTCCCTGCTCCCACATCAGCTGACAGAACTTATAAGCCACCAGCGGGCTGGTGCTTGCCGGCTTGAGCACCACCGTATTGCCTGCCACCAGCGAGGCCGAGCTCATCCCGGTCATGATCGAGCATGGGAAGTTCCACGGCGGGATCACCACACCCACTCCGAGCGGGATATATTGCAGATCGACCTCCTCCGGTGGGTAATGGGTGAGCAGATCGGATGCGCGGGTCAGGCGCATCATCTGGCGGGCGTAGTATTCCAGGAAATCGATCGCCTCGGCGGTATCTGCATCCGCCTCGACCCAACTTTTGCCCACCTCCAGCACCATTATGGCGCTGAACTCATGCTTACGGCGTCGCATCTCGGCGGCGGCTCGCAGCAGATAGCGTGCCCGCTCGAACGGATCAACGAACCGCCAGGTTTGGAACGCCTCATAGGCCGTCTCGACGGCCTTCTCGGCCAGCTCCTTTGTGCCCTTCGAGAAGGTGGCGATCACCTCACTGGGGCGCGATGGATTGATCGAATCGAAAGTCTCGTCGGTCCAGATCTCCTCGCCGCCGATCACCAACGGATACTTGCGGCCCAGCTCCGACTTCACCTTCTCCAGGGCTGCCCGGAACGCATCGACATTTGCCGGATCGGAAAAGTCGGTCAGTGGCTCGTTGGTAAACGGACGCAGCATCGGAAAACCTCCTTGTCATTAGATTCAAATAAAAAGCCGGGGTACTAACGCCCCGACTTCTCGCTGAGGACTCCTGTCATCAAGGCCAGGAACTCATTCCACTCCTCGCGGAAGAAGTGGATGGTCACCGGCCCCAACTCGATATGGTATGCTACTTCCCCGTCCGGTTCCTCCGAGACCCACACCATATAATTATCGGTCTCGACCAGGACTTCGGTTCGGACTTCGGCCTTATCCGTCATTGGCATCCCCCCGTCGAATTTGTGGGGGCCGTCTCGGCCTACCGGGATCGGGGCTATGCCGTCACAAGCTCGAACACCCAGCCTTCGAACTCGAACGGCCTTTCATAGCCGGCCCTTTCCAGTGCCGGCGTCCATTCGGGCAGGGCCTGGATCGTCACAGCCTCACGCCCTAACTTATGGGCCAACGCACGCAACCCGGATGCTGCCCCGCTCAATTCTGCTTCCGGCACATCCAGATAGGCGGTGCGCATCCTAAACGGCTTATCAGGCTCTCGTTCCGGCAGGCTGATTATGGCCAGCCCTATCATCTCACCCCCACTATTGTACCACCCATATGCCAGCCCGGACGAGATGTCTTCTGTCAGGTGGTTAAGGGTGAGTTTCCTCAGTCTCCATCCGCCGCCGTACAGCCCGTGCACTTTATGGAAATGCGGCGACCCCTGTAGGAAGGCCCATGCCGTATCGGCATCGCCCATTTCCAGGCGGCGGAGTGGCTCGATCTGTCCCGGCTCGGAATCCGCCGCATACGGGATCAGCGAGTACAGGTGGGTGAACCCGCTCTCTGCCGCCATCCTGTGCACCGGCGTGTTATGGGATGCGGTCATAAACCTCAGAACCGTTCCCCCTCGTGCCCTGAAGCGTTCCACCAGGTACTTATGGAGCCTTTTGCCGATCCCTTTGCCCTGGAAATCCGGGTCGACGCGGAGTCCTTCCAGCCACCACTCCCCGTCTCCCATATCGGTCAGCCGTCCCACGCCGACCACCTGGCCTTTCAGCTCGGCCACGACCATCTCACCGTTTGGATCGTGCAGCCACCGATCCCATACCCTCGGCAGATAATCGTTCCCTTCCCAGATTCTCGAGCCTATATGCTCGATATATGGGAAATCATCCTCTTTGGCAGGGCGGATGATAAGTTCGATATTCTCAACTTTCACCTGGGGTGTCCCCTCCTGGCCACGATGTCCGCCAGCCTGGCTCTTATAGCGCTCATCGCAGCAGCCAGCAGCACCCGCAGCCTGAGCATGGCGGCGTTTGCCAGCTTAACTCCAAAATCGCGCAAACTCAAGCTGACTTTATCCCAGACCTTGCCCAGCCATACCATCCAACCCGCCGGTTCGGGTGGGGCCTGGGCCTCGCTGAGCGGGAACGGGTCCTGATCCTTCAGCTTGCGGTAGATATATATGCTGAAGACCCTCACCGTTGCCACGACCGGAGCGGCCAGGATGACGCCGAGTGCACCGCCCAGGCTTGCCCCGGCCAGAACCGCCACCAGCACCACCAATGGGTGCAGATTCAGGCTGCCGCCCATAACGCGCGGCACCAGCAGCACCGCCTCGATATTTTGCAACGCCGTCCAGGCCACGATCACCACCAACGCGAAGAGAGGACCCGAAAGTCCGGGGATCGTGGACGAAGGGAAGAAGAAAGCGAAAGTCGCCGCCGGGACAAGGGCCAATGCCGGCCCCAGATTCGGGATAAACTCCAGCAGCGCCGAGATCGTGCCGAGCACCAGTGGACTGCGCACGCCCAATATCGAAGCCGTGATGAACACCACCACTCCCATAGTAGCGCAGAGTATCAACTGTCCGCGCAGGTACGCATTCCAGACGACCCCGATCTCCCTCAGCAGATTTCGCACATCGTCACGGTACTCCGGCTCGGAAAACTCCACCATCTCCTCCAGGAACCTGGGGCCGTCGCTCATCATATAGACCATCAGAGTGATGACGAAGACCGCCCAGATGATCCCGTTCACCGCGCTGCTGACCACCCCCACCACCGGGCTGAAGAGCGAAGTCACTATATTTTGCAAAGCCGTCACCAGGTCGAAACTGGGCAATTGCTCCGGTTCCGTCACCCCCAGAGACTGTTCTATCATATTTTGGGGCACGAACGTATACGGGCCGATGGAGATCGGCTTCTCCAGGAACTCGTTAACATCCTCGGCCATACGTTCGGCCAGCTCTGGCAACCCCTCGGAGAACTGCTCGAACTGCGAGATCAACGGCGGGATGATCAGCACCATCACCAGCACGATGAGCGTGATCACCACCACCAGCGTCAGGAAGACTGCGATCCATCGCTTGGTCGAGCCACGCCTGATGAATGGCATCAGCCGCTCGAAGAAACTCACGATCGGGCTGAGCAGATATGCCAACACTGCGGCGACCACCACCGGCGGCCATATATCGGAAAGCCGCCATACCAGCAGCCCGATCAGGATCAATATAATGAGCGCTACCGTTCGCTTTGTCCTCAGACTCCACGGCGGAGATGAACCCGACCCAGTTTGCCTCAACTCACTCACCGCCAACCCCTCGTATAACCGATTTATCTAACGATCATAACCCGCAATCTGCCGAAGAGTCTTGCTTTCGCGGAATCCCATTCCGCCCGCAGTCTTACCCGGATTCGCCGCCCTCCCGGCTCCGGTAGACCGCATCCATAGCGTAGATAGTATCTTGCAGCGCCGCGATCTGATCGTTTATATCCTTTTGGAGCCGCTGGGCGCGTCCGCTATCCACCTCTCGCACATCTATCAACTGCATCTGCGCGTAGACCGTGCCTAAAGCCGCCAGCGTATTATCCATTTGGATGTCGGCCCGCTTCATCATATTCTCCAATGTCTCCAGATTTGCCATCTGGGCCTCGCGGGCCTTGATCGTGCGTTCAAGCTCGGCCCTCACCTTTGGATCGGATTCGCGTTTGAGGCGTTCGTAAAGCTCATCCAGCGCCTTTGGCACCGACTCCAGATCGCGGTGGATCAGAGAATCGCGCCTGAAAGCATCCAGCCGCCTGGCCAGGTTATATATCTGTCCGATCCACTCATCTATACTTGCCGCCGTATGGCTCAGCCTGACCCTGCGCGGCCCGTGTTGGCGGCGGACCAATTCCTCGATCTTAGCCCGATATTCCAGGGCGCGTCGTATTCGTTCCCGATTGCGTCTATCATTGATCTCATTCGGGTCGTACTGCTGCTCAAAGAGCCTTGCCACCGCCCTCCGACCGGTTTCCGGCTCGGAGATGGCAGCTGCCAGGAGTGCGATCTCGGCCACAGCTCCGCCGGCCAGCACCGCCCAGGGTAGCCATTCCCTGAAAAGATATATCCTGGTGGAAAAGAAGAAGAGCAGCAACGTCAGCGCTATCACCACCGCGCTTTCCCACCGGAAGAAAGCATCCTCCAGCATCGCCATAAAGACGCGGCGGTCGAGCTTTTCCTTGAAAGGTTCATTACTCTCCGGCATCTCCAGCCTCCGGCGCCTGGTGCCGCCCGAATTCCCTTATAGCCTCCCTGGAAAGCGGGTGCTCGGCCATCGCCTCGATCAACTCCAGCGGCATGGTAAGATGGTGTGCGCCTGCCGCCAGCGCACCCATCGCCTCGTCGACGCTTTTTATACTGCCGGCTATGATCTCCACATCCGTTCCCTCAAGAACCCGGCGTATTTGCCTGACCAGCTCGATCCCATCCACGCCCGACCGGGTAGAGCGATTGACATATGGGATCACGAATCTGGCGCCGGCCAGCGCTGCCAGATACGCCTGGGCCGGGGAGAATACCGCCGTCATCGCGCACTCGATCTCCGGTGCCAGCTGGGTGACCAACTGGAGATTTTCCAGCGTGGTTGGTATCTTGATCACAACCCTATCTGGCCGGATGTCATATGCCTCCCATGCCCTATCGGCCAACTCATCCGGCGAATCCCCGGTGATCTGGTAAAAGACATGGCCGTCCACTATCTCGGCCAACTCCTCCAGCAGCTCCAGCGCCGGGCGCCCGACCTTACTTATGAGCGTGGGGTTAGTAGTAACCCCGGCGATGAAGCCCAGTTCCTGTGCGCGTCTGGCATCCTCCGGCGATGCCGAATCGAGAAACAGGCTCATATACACACATCCCTTTCGGCGTTTAGCCGCTTGATAGCCGGGTGCGTGATCGTGTTAGCGCCCCGTCACCCTATCCCCAGCCGTTTCCTTGTATACGGGATCAGGCCCCCGGCCTCCAGGATACCCAGGACGGTTTCCGGCAGCGGTGGGAAATTAAAAGTCCCGGCCTTACATCGTATCTCCCCCGCCTCCAGATCGATCTCGATCTCCTCGCCGTCCTCTATCGCCTCCACCGCATCGGGACTGGTGATGGCGGGCAGGCCGTTATTGATCGCATTTCGGAAGTAGATTCGGGCAAAACTCTTGGCGATAAGCGCCGATACCCCCGCCGCCTTCAGGCACGTGACCGCCTGTTCGCGGCTGCTGCCATTGCCCCAATTCTTGCCCGCCACGATTATATCCCCCGGTCGCACCTTTCCTGCGAACTCCGGGTCCAAGTCCTCCAGCGCGTGCTGTGCCATCTCCGAAGGATCGTTGATGGTATAAGTGTACTTTCCGGGGAAGATCACATCGGTATTCACATCATCCCCGTATTTCCAAACCCTGCCTTTGATCACCTCGGTCATAGCTCTCACTCCACCGTTATCAGGCCCTCCAGCTCCTCGAGGATAGCCGGGCCGATCCCCGGCACCTCATCCAGCTCCTCGACGCTTTCGAACGGGCCGTTAGCCTCTCGAAACTCGACTATACGTTGGGCCAGGGTTGGCCCGATATGGGGCAACATCTCCAACTCCTCAGCCGTGGCCGTATTGATATTGAGCGGCCAGGCCGGTGTTGCCGTCTCGACCGGCTCGTCACTTCTTGGCGGCACGTATATTTGTATCCCATCGCGCAACGGCTGGGCCAGATTCACACGATCGAGATCTGCCCCCTCCGTAGCGCCGCCTGCCGCCTCTATCGCATCTCTCGCTATACTTCCCCACGGTAACTCATATATCCCAGGCGACGACACCTCCCCACTGACGTAAACCCTCACCGGGCCGGGAGTATCGGTTGGCGCCGGAGTCGCCGTGGGAGGGCGGGGAACTATCTCTATCGTCACAGGTGGTGGCCGGTGGAATATCAACATAGCCGCCCCGCCGACTATGGCCAGGATCAGCAACACAAAGATCGGGTTCTTATAGCGTTCCAGAGGTGGCAGACCCTCGGACATCCCCGTCCCCATATCGTCACAGGTCGCGCGGGTGCACGATCCGTCCGGCGACCGCCGACGCCGCAACTACCAGCGGGCTTGCCAGGTATATCTCACTTTCCTTAGTGCCCATACGCCCACGGAAGTTACGGTTAGCGGTCGAGATCGTCACCTCACCTTCCGCCGGGACCCCCATATGATTGCCCATACAAGGCCCGCAGCCTGGACTCTCGATCATGGCGCCGGCTTCCACAAAAGTCTCCAGATAACCGGCCTTAAGCGCCGCCTTGTAAACCTCACGGCTGGCCGGGATCACGATCAGGCGGACTCCCGGCGCCACCTTGCGGCCCTCCAGCACCCTTGCAGCTGCCGCCAGGTCCTCCAGTCGACCATTCGTGCATGTGCCGATGAAAGCCTGGTCTACATGCGTGCCGGCCACCTCCGAGATCGGGACGGCGTTATCCACCGCGTGCGGCCTGGAGACCATTGGCTCGATACCACCGGCATCATACTCCAACTCGACCGCGTACTCGGCGTCCTCATCCGGGTATATCGGCGTGAACTCACGGCGTGCGCGGCCCTCCAGATACGCCAAAGTCCTCTCATCCGGCGGGATATAAGCGTTTTTAGCGCCCATCTCCGCCATGATATTGGTTAACGTCGCGCGGGCCTCTATGCTCAGCGCCCGGATCGCCTCGCCATGCCATTCCACCGACATATAGAGCGCCCCGTCCGAGCGTTGATCTGCGATGACCTTGAGGGCCAGGTCTTTAGATGTGACCCCGTCTGGCAGCCGCCCGTTCACCGTGATCCGCATCGTCTCCGGCACGCGCAGCCAAAGCCTGCCGGTTGCCCAGACCACGGCCATCTCACTACGTCCGATCCCGGTAGCGAAAGCCCCCATCACACCTGCGTGTGGCGTATGGCTATCGGAGCCGAGCACCAATTCACCCGGCAGCGCCAGGCCCTCCTCGACCAGCACCTGGTGGCACACCCCACGTCCTGCGTCGAAGAAATTCCCGATCCCCTGCTCCTTCACCAACTGTCGGATGATGCGGTGATTTTCCGCATGGCGGGTTGAAGGCGCCGGGACGGCGTGGTCGAGCACTATGACGATCCTCTCCGGGATACGTATCCGGTCGACCCCGATTTTCTTAAAAAGCCCATAAATCGCGGCGGCGTTATCGTGCGAAAGTGCCACATCCGGTTCGACCTCCACGATCTGGCCTGGGGTCACCTCGTTCAGACCGGCCTTGAGTGCCAGGACCTTCTCGGCGAACGTATGTCCCATATCGCATCCCCCTGAAGTATGAAGACGCAACGCGAGTCCTATTGTACCCAAACGGCGTCCCATCGGCATCCCGTTGGAGCTTACGCGATTCCCTGACGGCCTGTAATTGCATCCGGGAGCCGTTAGTGCTAGGATACTTGTATGTAGCCCGCCGTGGAAAACGGCAACGACATCTATTTTGAAAACCGTGGTTAACTTGGGATCACGGAACCCAGGATAGGTCTCATGGAATCATACGACACCCAAAAATTCCCCGGCCAGACAGGGCCAGTTGGCATGGAAGGCACATTACAGCCGGGGACGGTATTGCAGAATCGGTATCGCATCACCGGCATCTTAGGGGTTGGGGGCATGGGAGCGGTTTACCAGGCCCGCGACCTTCACTTTCCGGCGGTCAAACGCCTGGTAGCCATAAAAGAGATGTTGAACATCTCATCCGACCCGCAGGTCAAAGAAATGACCATGCGCAACTTCGAGCGAGAAGCCGACATCCTGGCCTCGCTAAGCCATCCGGCAGTGCCCAAGATATATGACTACTTTAGCATAAAAGACCGGGCCTACCTGGTTATGGAATACATCAACGGCCAGGACCTTGAGGCAATGATCAACAAAACGCCCGACTTCCTGCCGGTAAAAGACGTTATCAAGTGGGCCATAGAGCTATGTGACGTGCTCCACTTCCTCCACACCCACGAGCCGCCCATCATATTCCGGGACATGAAACCCTCGAACGTTATGATAGACGAACACGGCATGGTGCGGCTGATAGACTTTGGCATTGCCAAGACCTTCCAGGTGGGCATGAAACACACCATGATCGGCACCGAGGGCTACTCACCGCCGGAACAATACAAAGGCGAGGCATCACCTCGCGGCGATATATACGCCCTGGGCGCCACCCTGCACCACGTACTGACCAAGCGCGACCCGCGTCTGGAACCCCCCTTCTCATTCCAGGAACGCCCGATTCGCGGATATAACCCGGACGTCCCGCCGGAGCTGGAAGCAATTATAATGAGGGCTTTGGCCTACTCCCCGGACGACAGATACCCCACCGCCGAGGCGATGAAACAAGCCCTGGAAAAACTCCTGCAACCCTCCGCCATGAACATACACGTGGGCGGTAGTGCTGGGCCTTCTGCGGGCGCCAAACCGGTCACCTCATTCTTCTCATCAGCCGGCGGAGTAGTCCCGCTTTGGAAATTCCAGTGCGAAGACGAAGTACGATCCTCACCTGTAGTCTACGGAAAGAGCGTATACGTAGGCTGCTACGATAACAACCTATACTGCCTTAACCGGGCCGACGGAGCATTCAACTGGAAATACCCGACCGATGCCGGGATCGCATCCTCCCCGGCGGTGGCCGATGGAGTGGTCTACATCGGCTCGGACGACCAGGCACTCTACGCCATCAGCGCCGACACCGGACGCATCCATTGGACATTCCCGGTCAAAGCACCGGTCCGATCATCCCCGCGTGTCGCGCTTGGACACGTATTCTTCGGCGCGGAAGATGGCCAGTTCTACGCCCTCAAAGCGCCAAACGGGCGCATGGTCTGGAAATACACCGCCACCGGCCCGATCCGCTGCAAAGCATGGGTTACTGACGAGCGAGTATACTTCGGATGCCAGAGCGGTGACTTCTACGGCCTTGACCTTTCCGGCAGCATGAAGTGGAGATTCAAAGCCAAGCGGGCGGTCATCTCCTCGCCGTACGTGTACGAGGGGATAGTCTACTTCGGCTCCATGGATTGGCACGTATATGCCGTGGATGGTGATTCTGGCTGGTCGGTGTGGCGTTACCGTACCAACAAACCCGTCGTCTCATCGCCGGTAGTGGCCGAAAAGAAAGTATTCATCGGCTCGGCGGACGGACACCTATACGCCATAGATGCCCAAACCGGCAAAGAGAAATGGAAATTCGAGACCGAAGGCCAGGTCAACTCATCGCCTGCATATGCCGATGGCGCGATATACTTCGGCAGCACCGATAACCACGTCTACTGCGTAGACGCAAAGACCGGCAAACTGAGGTGGAAATTCAAAACCGGGGGCATGGTCGTCTCATCCCCCACCGTAGCTGACGGAGTTGTATACATAGGATCGATGGATCACTACGTTTACGCGCTAATGGCATAAAGCCGGCGTGGAGGGTGTGGGATAAATGATGGGATGGTTGCAAAAACTCCTCGACCGGTTCAGGAGCGACGCCGCCTCCGATGAACCACCCGGCGGGAGCCAGGGAACCGACGAACCCATCCACCGGTCGAACGAAAACGGGGGCGACATAAAGCACGAAGGACACGTCACATACGGACAGGCAACCGATGTGGGACTGGTGCGCGGAAGCAACCAGGATGCGCTATTTACCATGCTGGTCTCACTCGAAAGCGTTGACGAACAGCCCGATTTTGGGCTATTCATAGTCGCAGACGGGATGGGGGGCCATCACCATGGGGAGATGGCATCGGCCCTGGCGGTGAAGACCGTCGCACGGCATGTGGTTCGCAACGTCTACCTCCCGCTCCTGGATGAGCCGGAGATAGGCAGCGGGCGGCCCACAGTTGGCGAAGTACTGGCCGAGGCCATCCAGATAGCGAACGAAGAGGTGGCGGAAAAAGTGCCCGATGGCGGCACCACGATCACAGCGGCTGCCCTCTTGGGGGACGTGATATACATAGCTCACGTTGGGGATAGCCGCGCCTACCTGGTCACAGATGACGGATTGGAGCAGCTTACCCGCGACCACTCACTGGTGCAGCGTCTGGTAGAATTGCACCAGCTCACCCCAGAAGAAGCTGCCGAACACCCGCAACGGAACGTACTTTACAAGGCAGTCGGCCAGAGCGACGATCTGGATATAGACGCGATAACACTAAGAATGCAACCCGGCACCAAACTCATG
>JALXEW010000284.1 GCA_027069285.1 Ardenticatenia bacterium
ACCCCCAACCCCATCACCGACCGAGGACCCCTTCGCCGAGGCACGTGAGACTATGGTGACCAGGGACATTATGGGACGCGGAGTCTCAGACCCGGCGGTGCTGGAGGCAATGCGCACCGTGCCACGCCACGAGTTCGTCCCAGAGCAATATCGCCCACAATCCTACGCCGATCACCCTCTCCCAATAGGATATGGCCAGACTATCTCTCAGCCCTACATAGTCGCGCTGATGACCGAGGCGCTCGATCTGGAGCCAGATGACAGGGTTCTGGAGATCGGCACCGGTTCCGGCTACCAGGCGGCGGTGCTGGCCGAGATAGTCGACCAGGTCTACACGATCGAGATAATCGGCGCCCTGGCCGAACGGGCATCACAGACGTTGCAAAGGCTGGGGTACGATAACGTCGAGGTGCGCCATGCCGACGGTTATTTCGGGTGGCCGGAGGAGGCGCCGTTCGACGCGATCATAGTCACCGCCGCACCAGATCACGTGCCCAGGCCACTGCTGGAGCAATTGGCCGACGGTGGGAAGCTGGTGATCCCGGTCGGGCCGGTGGGCGGATTCCAGACTCTGTGGGTGATCACCAGGCACGGCGATGAGTACGCCAGGGAGAGTCTGGGCTATGTGGCATTCGTGCCCTTTACGCGCGAGGTGAGAGAGGAGTAACCCGTATACCCAGCGCCAGTGAGGCACCCAGCGCACCCAGGTAGCACGCGGCGCCAACCCATAACGTGGCCGTGAAGCCCCATGAAAGCGCGAGCATGACGGCCAGTATCGCGCTGAGCACAGATGCACATCCGTTCACGGCCCAGACCCACGGCGTCAGCCCGGGGGCAAGCGATTCGACCAGGGCCAGCCCCCTTGCAAACGGCACCCCCATCAGCACCCCCAAAGGCGCCAGTGATAGCACGGCCACGATCAGGCGTGCCCACATCGGCAGCCTCAGGCCGATCTCAAATAAGGTGGCCAATAGCGGCGGGTACACGATGGCAGCGCCACTCAGTAACCCCAGGGCCAGGGCCGGCGACCATTTCGGCGCGGTCAGGCTGCCAAGACCGGAAAATGTGAGGAGCGAGAAGATGACCACGGATAGTGCGACGATCGGGTGCCCCAGGAACAGGATGAAATGCTGTGCAAGCGGCATTTCGATCAAAAGGAATCCCAGTCCGATCAGCGCGAAGTATACCAGTGCCGCCCATCTCACTCCGCCGGGGATACGGAGTCTGGCCCTTCGGCGTCGGAGTGCCAACGGCGCCAGGATCAGGAGCGCCGAGGCCACGAGGGCCAATCCCAGCAGGATCACCAGGACGAAATACCCGCTCCCGCCAAATGGCTGCCACATCCTCCCCAGTGATGCCAATACCTGTGGAGTCTGACGCCATCGGAAGTAGTGAAAGAAGAACGGGTGATCGTCGGTCGGCGGACGGATGTCGAATTCGTACCCCGCCCAGGTAGCCGCCGGATCAGATACGATCCTGGAAAACAGGTCGTGATAGGCCGGTTCCGGCAAGACGTTGAAGCGGTTGATCTCATCCGGCTCCAGGCCGCCGGGGAGCAACACGGGGTCGAATCCACGCGAGCTGAGGAATTCGCGTGTGACGGTCAGCTCATCCGCCGTGAACGGGCTTTTCCCCACGATGAAGGTCGCCGTGAGCATCGCCCGATAGGCTATGATATGCTCTTCCGGGTCGGCGACCCCGGCGCCCCGCAGCGCTTCGATTATTATGCCGAGGGTACGGGCGCTTTCGCTGGGAGGGGTTTGCAGCCACCTGGTGACGAGTAGTAATCCATCCGGCTCCAGGCGGCTCAGGTAGTCACCGAAGGCATCAACTGTGTAGCGATAGTCTTCCGCCAGGCTGTAGGCGCCGGATGTGACCGGTCGGAACCCGTCGGTAAGCGGGAGTTCGATCAGGTCAAAGACTTCATCCGTCCGGCGGACGTATGCCCGCCCATCCTCATACACCAATGTGACGCGGGGATCGTCATAAAGGCCGTCGGTGAATTCGGAATACCGGGTGCGAACCACGTCTATCAAAAGCGCGTTATCTTCCACAACGGTGACGTGCCCGGCGCCGGCGGCTAACGCCATCAGCACGGGGAGTCCGCCGCCCGGACCGAGGATCAGGGTGTGCGCCCCCGGACGTAATCTATACGCCAGAGCGGTTATCAGGTGATCCGCCAGGGCCGCCGCATCCGGATCATCCGGCGATAGGCCGGTTACGGGCATCAGGTTGTCGCCGTCCAGCGTGACGCCGACCTGTGGGGGCATCACAACCGGGGCGTTCAGGCTCAATCCGGGCATGGAGTGGATGGCAGGGCTTTCAACCACGTCAACACGTGAGATCGAGTTCCAGGCGCTGTATACATGTTCCGCGCCCGGCGCCCGTAATGCGGCGACCAGGCTTTTATACGGAGAAAGCCGCAGTTCCATAAAATCCGGCATCTGCGGCGCAAGCAAGGCCGCCAGGGCCGGGATGAGGGATAAAGACCACAGGAGCCGCTTCTTTCCGAACGCCACGGCAGCGCCGAATGCCAACAAGGTAGCCACAAGCACGGTGCCCTCGCCGCCAAAACGGTCGAGCACTGCCAGTACGCCCACGCATCCGAATGCGGAGCCGACCAGGCTGGCAGCGTAAACCTTGTGGGCATGTTCCGGCTCGGATTCCAGCGCCTGGGCCACGATCAGGCCGCCGAGTGTGAACGGAACCGCAGCGCCGAAGAAGTAAAGGATCAGGTAAACAACTTGTGTGGAATCCCATGCTATGGCATAAGAGTCGAACGGGACGTGATTCAGGGCCAGATATGCGCCGGTTATCGCGATTCCAAAGGAAAGGGCCAGCGGCGCAGGCCTTATCCGCCTTCTCGCGACGCTCAGGATCGAACCGGCAGCCCCCGATCCCAGCAGGGCCAGGCTGATCGCCATGAAGGCGAAATGATAAAACTGGGCCACGGCGAATAATCGCGTCAGGCCCAGTTCGAATACAAGTGTGGCGGCAGAAACCAACGCAATTCCGATGTATGTCGCTTTGATCCCTCTAAGGGATCGCGCCCCCTGTTGGAGGGTCGTCATACCCGGCGTGTCACCGTGCGTCCCCGCCCCAGTCGCCTGGCTTACCCCGACATGATCACACGATCCAGATTAGTAATGCGGAGCCGTATCGCCGAAAACGTCGGTCGGCGCGGCGGTCGGGGCTTGTTTAGGCCAGGCCGCCAGCTCTACCGTGATCCTCTCGAAGAAGCTATTGGGCGGCAATGCCTCAGAAGAACCATAGCTCAAATCTACCACGCGAGCTTGCACCCATAGTGACTGGGTCTCCAATGTGATCGTCTCGCCCACTTTAGCCAGGACGGCTTCCCCTTTCGAGGCCAATTTCGCGCGGAGTGCTTGGTCGTTATATGCGTACTCGCTCATCACCACTTTGGTAATGGTGCGAATGTCGCTTTTATCGAAGAGCCATACTTCTATGGCGGTGACTTTCTTCGGGTCTCCGGTGCCAATGGTCTCCGATATGCCCGCCCCGCATTCGCCCAGGAATTCGCCTTCCGGCGTCTCGATGCTAAAGGAGTCATCATAAAGGTCGTCGCCTATCAGGTAGGTGGACATGAATTGGGCCATCGGCGGCTCGGTGCCGGATTCCTGATATGCTCTCTCGCGCTCTTTGAGGTATTGGCGCTCGATCTCGGTCTTCTCGCTCATAAGGGAGCCGGACGGGGCAGCGCTTTCACCGCCGCGTACCCTTACCATGCCGCCGCTACCTTTGAAGAATGAGAAGACGCCGCTGGCGATGATAAACAGGAGTACGCCGCCAATGCAAAATGCAATGCTCGGCCCGCCACCCGGAGGCGCGATCGGGTTGGTAATCCCCTCCCGTTGGGCCAACGATAGCAAGTCGCTCAGCCGCCTGGCGCTATCGGAATCTCCAACGCCCTGAGCTTCCGCTATGAGCGATTGCAACATGGTGACTGCATCCCCAACCAGGCGCATCCGCCCTATGGCCCGCGCCTCGTCCCGCGTAAGGGCATAGGAGTCGGCGGTCATCCTCAGCCATTCCGCCAGATAGTCCTGACGCAGGTGAGACGGGCTGGCGTCCACGTAGACCACGGGTGAGATCACGTATCCCCAGACCAGCCCGGCGATCACCCCGACGATCAGGGCAATCCAAACGCCAAACCAGGAACGTAGTTGTGACGGTATGGGCATAGAGCTTACCCTTTCTCTTCAGGCAGTCGCATGGTGACAACAACACGGAAACCGCGCTTATAGATTGATTGTAGGATAAGGCGTTGAATTTGGCAAGCATACCGGGCGCCGGATGCCATCAGAGACGACCACTCACACCCGGATGGCATGGGAACCCGCCCCATATGCCGATCGGCCAAGCCGGCAAACCGTGCCCCCGGTGCCACATACGTCCCAACATCCGGTGTGCTTGACCACGACTATACTTGCGAGTACAATCCGAAAAGTCATGGTAAAAGCGGGCAGTGGCACCCAACGCGGATAGAGAATGTCAGGGAGAAGGCGATGAGCGACCGTCACGGCCAGGCAGGGATTGTGGATAAGTTCGAGGGGCTGGGGGATACCATAGAGGAAGTATTCGCAGGCAGGCGCGTCGTCAAAAGCTGGATGATCGTGCGCCGTACCCATACCTGGCACCCCCCAACCGATGTATTCGAACAAAACGGCAAGATAGTGGTGCTGGTGGAGGTGGCCGGGATGCAGGATGGGGAATTCACGGTGACGCTCCACGAACGTCACCTGGCAATTACCGGGGTACGCAGATACTCCAATACCGAGAGACCGGCCTACTACCAGATGGAAGTGCGATACGGACAGTTCCGCACCGATGTGGAATTACCTTGTCATGTCGACCGTAACGGCGTCACCGCCACATATCACGATGGCTTCCTGCGAGTCGAGCTGCCCCGCGCATCCGCCGAGCGTATTCAGGTGGTGGATGTCGGACGAGATGAGGAATAACCTCATCATCCACAAGCCGTATCCTGCACGTTCCCACAGTCGAGGGAGTCTATGAACCAACTGCCAAACCTACCCGACCAGGCTAACGAGGCAGGGGAAGAACAGGAGCGGTCTCTGATCTCCGTCGAGGAAAAGGAGCAGTCGGCAGACGAAAGCCAGGAATCCGGCCCCGGCTTCGTAGTGCCGGAGGAGCTGCCGATCCTGCCACTGCGCGGCGTGGTGGTATACCCTGAGACCGCCGTGCCGCTCACGGTGGGACAACCTCGCTCGATCAAGCTGGTCGACGATGTGGTCGCCGGCGACCGATTGATCGGCCTGGCAACCGCTAAGGACCCGGAACAGGAGCTACCGGGTCCGGGCGATATTTATGATGTGGGCACAGTCGCAGCAGTGCACCGGCTCTTCCGCGCGCCCGATGGCACCATCCGACTGCTGGTGCAGGGCCTGGCCCGCATCAGGATATTGGAATATACCGAGACTAAACCTTACCTCAAGGCCCGGGTCGAGGCATACCCAGAAACGGTCGAGAAAACTATAGAGGTCGAGGCGCTGATGCGGAGTGTGGTCGACCAGTTCAGCCGTATGGCAGAGCTGGTGCCCAGTATCCCAAGCGAGTTGATCGCCTCGGCCATCAACGTTGATGACCCGCTGCAACTGGCCTACGCGGTCGCCACGTACATCAGGATCGACCTGGAACAGGCCCAAAAGTTGCTGGAAGCCGATAGCGTCACCGAAAAGCTCCATATGCTGGTGACTATCCTCACCAAAGAGCTGGAGGTGCTGGAGCTGGGCCGCAAAATCCAATCCGAGGCCCAGTCCGAAGTCGAGAGGATGCAGCGGGAGTACCTGCTGCGCGAACAACTCAAGGCTATCCAGCGCGAACTGGGCGAAGGCGACGAGCAGGCGGTCGAGATCGAGGAATTCCGCAAAAAAATCGAAGAAGCCGGCATGACCGAGGAAGCCGAACGTGAGGCCCGACGCGAGTTGGACCGTATGTCCAGGCTGCCGGCAGCTTCGGCGGAATATGGGGTCATCCGCACGTATCTCGACTGGCTGGTCAATCTCCCGTGGTCAAAGTCCACGCAGGATAACCTGGACGTGGCACACGCCCGCAAGATACTGGATGAAGACCACTACGGCCTGGAGGATGTGAAAGAGCGCATCCTGGAATATCTGGCCGTCCGCAAACTCCGCTCCGAGCGTGAGGAAGAGCTAAAAGAGGAACGCAGGGTCGACTATATCCGTCGCGAACGAGAAGGCGTCATCCTCTGCTTTGTGGGGCCACCAGGCGTGGGCAAGACTTCACTGGGCGCCTCGATAGCCAGGGCTTTGGGCCGCAAATTCGCGCGGCTCAGCCTGGGCGGAGTCCGCGATGAAGCCGAAATCAGGGGCTTCCGCCGCACTTATATCGGCGCCCTGCCGGGCAGGATCATCCAGGTGCTACGGCGAGTCGAAAGTAAAAACCCCCTCATCATGCTGGATGAGGTCGATAAACTCGGCTTCGATTTCCGTGGCGACCCGGCATCGGCGTTATTGGAGGTACTCGACCCGGAACAGAACTTCGAGTTCCGCGACCACTACCTGGATGTGGCCTTCGACCTTTCTGAAGTGATGTTCATCACCACCGCCAACCACCTGGAAACCATCCCCGCCCCGTTGCTCGACCGAATGGAAGTGATCCGCATCTCCGGCTACACCGAACACGAGAAAATCCAGATAGCCCAGCGCTACCTGATCCCGCGCCAGATACGTGAGAACGCGCTCCGCAAGGACGAGATCGAGTTCACAGATGACGCGGTTTCGCGCATCATCCGTGAGTACACACGAGAGGCCGGAGTCCGTAACCTGGAACGTGAGATCGGGCGCGTCTGCCGCAAGGTAGCAACCGCCATCGCCGAGGGCAAGCAGGAAGGCAAGGCAACCATCACCGCCGAGAATCTGGAAGATTACCTGGGCCACCCGCGCTATAGCCCGCAGGCCGAGATCAAAGACCGTACCGATAGGCCGGGCGTGGCCATCGGCCTGGCCTGGACGCCGGTCGGCGGTGAGGTGCTGTTCGTCGAGGCGGCGATGATGCCCGGCGGTAAAGGGTTCCAATTCACCGGCCAGCTGGGCGAGGTGATGCAGGAAAGCGCACGAGCAGCGCTCAGCTACATACGCTCCACGGCTGCATCCCTGGGCATCGACGAGCGATTCTTCGATAAATACGACATCCACCTTCACGTCCCGGCGGGCGCAGTTCCAAAAGACGGCCCATCCGCAGGCGTCACAATGGCGGCGGCGCTGGCTTCGTTGCTGACCGGGAGACCCACCCGCTGCAACGTCGCCATGACCGGCGAGATCACCCTCAGGGGAAAGGTGTTGGCGGTCGGCGGGATCAAGGATAAGGTGCTGGCGGCACACAGAGTCGGCCTGGATACGGTTATCCTGCCAAAGGATAACGAGCGCGACCTGGATGACGTGCCAGAGGATGTGCGCGAAAGCATAAACTTCGTGCTGGTGGATACCGTCGACGAGGCCCTGGAGGCCGCTTTGACGCCACCAAAGCCTGAAGATGAGAAAAAGCAAGATGTGGAAGAGAAACGGGAAGAAACCGCCGCCGAAGGGGAAAAGGCCAATCCGTGACGCCTGCCGCGAACCGACAAGCGATTCCAAAGACAAAGAAGGGAGAAGGATAATTGCCAAAAGTAATGATCGTGGACGATGAACGAACAACTGTCTCGCTGCTGACAACGCTCCTGGAGATGGACGGCTTCGATGTAGTTGTGGTACCCAAAGGGAGTCAGGTACTGAAAAAAGCCCGTAAGACGAAACCGGACGTGTTCTTGATCGACTACCACCTGGCGGATATGGAGGGAACCGAGGTCATAAAGGCGTTGAGGGCCGATAAGCAATTCGCCAAAACCCCTATCGTGGTTGCCTCCGGGCTGGATGTTGAGGAGGAATGCCGCCGGGCGGGCGCAGCTGAGTTCCTGATCAAGCCGTTCGATCCGGGCGGGTTGGCGGGCCTCTTCAAACGTCTGATCTGCAGATGAGGCCGAGCGGCACGAGTGGAAAATTCACCGGAGAGTAACCTCGTGAGCAAATCCAAACACTCGCGGATGCAATGGTACCTGATGGATTTGCATCTGCATACGCCCGCCTCCGCCGACTATCAGGAGCGTAACGTCGGCTACCTGGACATATTGCGCCACGCCGAAATGCGCGGGCTGGACATCATAGCCTTCACCGATCATAATACCGTGGCCGGGTACCGGGCCATGCTCGAAGAGATCGAGCGGCTGGATTTTTTGGCAAAACTGGGGCGAGCCACGCCCGAAGAGAAAGCCCGCCTGAACGAATATCGGCGCCTTCTGGATAAAATCCTGGTTCTGCCGGGATTCGAGTTCACAGCCACCTTTGGATTCCATATCCTGGGCATTTTCCCGCCGGATATGCCGCTTTTGCAGATCGAACATATCCTGCTGACGCTCAATATCCCGCCGGAGGTGCTGGAGAAGGGCACAACTGAAGTCGGCGCATCGGCAGACGTGCTGACGGCGTATCGCATCATCAACGAGAACGGCGGCATAGTGATCGCCGCACACGCTAATTCCAGCCACGGCGTGGCCATGCGCGGATTCGGTATGCGCGGGTTGGGATTCGGCGGCCAGACCAGGATCGCCTTCACCCAGGACCCGAACCTGCACGCACTGGAAGTGACCGATCTGGATAAAAAGGGCCGCCATACGACGGCGCGTTTCTTCGACGGCTCCAAGCCGGAATACCCCCGTAGGATGCGCTGCATTCAAGGCTCCGACGCCCACAGGCTGACAACCAACCCCAAAAACCGCCGCCAGCTTGGGATCGGCGACCGGGCCACCGAGATACTATTGCCGGAAAAGAGCTTCGAGGCGATTCTGGAGGTATTTCGCGGCACCGATTTCGCCAGAACCCGCCCATATTGGCCCAGTAAAGCGCCGTTCGATTTCGTCCAGGCAGCACGGGAGGAGGGGGAAACCCTGGTGCAATCTTTCCAGGAAGGCGTCACCAGGCGCGGTGGCAGGCTATACTCGGTGGTGGCGGATGTATGCGCGTTTGCCAATACAAACGGCGGCACGGTCTACATCGGCCTGAGCGCAAACCCAAAGGAGCCACCCATTGGCATCGAGAACCCAACCGAGGCTATAGCGACCGTCCGCGCCGAGATAGAACGTAGGATCTCGCCGCAGATACCCGTCGAGATCGATGCGCAACAGACCCAGGGCAAATGGATCGTGCGGGTGCAGGTGCCCGCCGGGGACGATCCACCGTACGCTATCGACGATAACAAGATATACGTGCGCGATGAGAACGAAACCAGCCTTGCCGTCCGCGATGAGATCGTGCGCCTGGTATTGAGCAATCAGAAGCTGATCCAGGAATTCGGCAAAGAGGCCTCGCAGGTAGAGGAACGGGTGGCCGCCCCCGGCAAGATCGAGCCGCCACGCACGGGAGTCGAGATAGTCGGCACCGAGGTGCGCCAGGGAACGCAATATCACATCATGCGCGACCTGCGTAACGGCAACATCGTCAAAAATGTGACGCGCTCGTCGGCGCGTAAACTTTGGCGCTATGCCATCACCGAAAAGGAAACCAGGCCGGTCGATCCCAATAAAGTGATCTGGCACGGCGACATCGGACTCTGGAAGAAGCGCGTGCACGCCGGGGTGGTCCGCTACGACCTGGTACAGCGCGATGACGGCGAGATCAGAGTCTATTACGGCGTCACCGAGGACGGCATCCACGGGCCGTGGCTGGAGCTGATCGGCGGAGAGGGCGGAGAATCGGAAGAGGACGAGGGCTGACTTGCGCGTCCTGATGGTCTCGAAGGCGTGCCTGGTGGGCATATACCAGCGCAAGCTGGAGGAGATAGCCGCCCATCAGGACGTGGAACTGACGGTGATCGTCCCCCCATCATGGCGGGATGAGCGCGGCGAGTTGAAGCTGGAACGCGCACACCTCGAAGGCTACCGCCTGATCGTAGACCCGATCTCGTTTAACGGCAGCTACCACCTGTACTTCTGGCCGCGTCTGGCTGCCAGGATCGCCCAAATCAGGCCGGAAATAGTGCACATAGACGAGGAGCCGTACAATCTGGCAACCTGGCACGCCCTCTGGCTGAGCAAACGCGCCGGTGCGAAAACCCTCTTCTTCACATGGCAGAACCTCTTGCGCCGCTACCCGCCGCCGTTCTCCTGGGGCGAGAGATGGGTGCTGCGCAGTGTCGATCATGCGCTGGCCGGCACGCATGGGGCGGCCAGAGTGTGGCGGGCTAAGGGTTATCGCGGCCCGCTGGACGTTATACCGCAATTCGGAGTAGACCCGGAGATATTCTCGCCGGGACGCCGTGAAGCGGGCAGGGGCTTTGTGATCGGCTACGTGGGGCGTCTGGTGCGGGGGAAGGGGGTTGACCTGCTCCTGGAGGCAGTCTCCCGTCTGGAAGGCGCCTGGCAGCTGGACGTGCTCGGCAGCGGCCCGGAACGCGAAAGCCTGGCCCAACTGGT
Source organism: Ardenticatenia bacterium (assembly GCA_027069285.1). GTDB lineage: Bacteria > Chloroflexota > Anaerolineae > Aggregatilineales > JALXEW01 > JALXEW01. The sequence goes on from JALXEW010000284.1 coordinate 10,508, forward strand.
CGCGCGCCTGGGAATCGGCGACAGGGTGATCTTCACCGACCGCCTGCCCAGCATCCGTATGCCGGGCTTCTACCGGCGTCTGGACGCTTTGGTATTACCCTCCCGCACGATGCCGAATTGGAAGGAACAATTCGGGCGCGTGCTGATCGAGGCAATGGCGTGCGGCGTGCCGGTGATCGGCTCGGATAGCGGCGCGATCCCCGAAGTGATCGGCGACGCAGGCCTCATCTTCCCGGAAGGGGATTCGGACGCTCTGACATCTCATCTGCGGCGGCTAATGCAAGATCCCGAATTATGGGCGGAATTGAGCGCCAGGGGCAGGGACAGGATTCTGGCACACTTCACCCAGAAGGAGATCGCCGCCAGGACGGTAGACGTATAC
>JALXEW010000285.1 GCA_027069285.1 Ardenticatenia bacterium
GTTGACCGCCGGGAGATCAGGCGCAGGATCGCCAGGCTCAAGCGCGAGCTGGAAAGCGTCCGGGTGCACCGGGCGCGGTACCGTGCCAGGCGTGAGCAGGCCGGGATACCGGTTGTGGCGCTGACCGGTTACACCAATGCCGGGAAGTCCACTTTGCTCAACGCGCTGACCGGTGCCGACGTTTACGTTGCAGATCAGTTGTTTGCCACCCTGGATCCGACTACCAGGCGTGTGGAGTTACCGGGTGGCAGGACTATTCTTATGACCGATACCGTCGGCTTTATACAAAAGCTGCCGGCCACTCTGATAGCCGCCTTCCGTGCGACCCTGGAGGAGATCACCGAGGCGGATTTGATCCTGCTGGTGGTTGATGCGACACATCCGAACGCCCTCCAGCAGGTCGAGACGGTTGAGGATACGCTGGCGGAGATCGGCGCCGACAGGATACCGGTCATGCTGGTGCTAAACAAGATGGACGCGGCCCTGCCCGATTACGATCTCAGCCGTTGGGAGCGGCTCTACGATGTGGTCGTGCCAATATCGGCCCTTTACAGGCAGGGGCTTGACAGGTTGTTGCAGGCAATTGAGGGTGAATTGCTTGCCCATACCACGTTTATGCGGGTGGAGATACCCTACAGGCATGGTCAACTTGCCGCATTAGTCCATGAGGCAGGGACTGTGGTGCGCGAGGAGCATACCGACCGTGGTGTCTACATGGAGGTATACGTGCCGCCGCGTGTTGTGGGGGCTTTGGCGCCTTTTACCGTCGGTGAGCGGCGCCCCGGCAGGTGAATTCGGACGTGACGGAGGGTGAGATGTCGTCGAAGGAACCCGGCAGGCTGGCTAAATTCATATCCGACCGCGTGGACGATCTATCTAACGCGCTTTCGCGCAGGCGTGGGCTGCCGACCCTGGCGGCGGTGGCATTGATCGCGGTTAACTTTATCTGCGTTTTGGGTGATTACCTGGTCAATCTCGATCCGACGGGCCGCAGTCTGCCGGGGATATTGTGGGATATGGCGATGCAGACTAATTGCCTGTTGCACATAGCCCTGATCGGTGGCTTCATCGGCGTCCTGTTATCAGAAGCGCTTGGCAAGGGATAGGTTGCCGGGGGATATGGCTCACCGGGATATATATTCGGGGCCGCTCCTGGCGGCCCCTGTTTGATTCATCTGGCCGGCGGTACAGGATCGGCGTTTTTAGAGCACTTCCGAGAATCCCGAAAGCGCCGCCGTCCCGCCGGTGTGCCAGAATAGCACGTGCTGGCCTTTCGAGAATTCGCCCTTGCGGATCAGGTCCAGCAGGCCGGCCATAGCCCGACCGGTGTAAACCGGGTCGAGTAACAGCCCCTCGGTTTGCGCGACCAGTCGGATGGCCTCGCGTTCCGGTGCGCCCACCACGGCATATCCTCCGCCCAGGTAGTTATCGTTGACCTCGATGTCGCCTGCCGAGAGCCGGACGTTCAGGCCCAAACGCTCCGCAGTGCGGTTTGCCAGGTCGGCCACCAGCTCGCTGAGGACGTCGGCGTGTTTATCCACGCTGATGCCCAGGATGCGGCTCTGGATGCCCAGTGCCTTAGCGCCCACGCTTAGCCCTGCCTGAGTACCGCCTGAGCTGCTGGCGAATACTATCGCATCGAAGTGGCATATCGGCAGGTAGCCGCTGCGGAGTTGCGACTGTAGCTCCTCGATTGCGGCGACGTAACCCGTGGCTCCGACCTCGTTAGAGCCGCCGTATGGGATCAGGTACGGCTTGTGGCCGGATTGCTGTTCGGCTTCGAAGGCCGCCTGGAGGGCCTCATCGCGAGGCATATCGCCACTCCATCGCAGTTCCGCTCCGAGCAGCTCATCCAACAGTATGTTGCCCACGTGTGGCGGCTTTGGCGCTTCGCCTTTTAGCACCAGCACTGCGCGTAGCCCGTGGCGTGCGGCAGCGGCGGCGGTTTGGCGGCAGTGATTCGATTGGGGCGCACCGCCGGTGATCACGGTATCGGCGCCATGTCCCAATGCGTCGGCGATCAGGAATTCCAGTTTGCGAGTCTTATTGCCGCCGGTTGCCAGGCCGGTCTGGTCATCGCGCTTGATATATAGCCGTGGGCCGCCCAAAAGGGCTGACAGGCGTGGCAGATAGTCTATCGGCGTTGGGAGATGTGCGATCCGTACCCTATGTACACGGTCTGTGAGCATATTTTGCCCTCCGTCGAGTGACAAGGATCGAGCAGGATAGTACGCCATGATTGTGAGGAGTGCCACAATTCCCGCCGATAGACGGCTACTTTCGGCGGATGCCCAGGACCTTGTAGTATACAAGCGGCGCGTCCCGGTCTTTTATCTCGGCCTGGAGTGGCCCCTCCGTGTTGAGGAGATGGCGGCAGAGCTTGTAGGTGGTTTCGCCGATCAGTATCTCTCCGCCCATGCGTTTGGCTTCTTCGCCCCTGGCAAGCTCCTGGAGCTTTTTTGCCAGCAGGACGGTATTGCCCATTGCGGTGAACTCCTTACGGTCCGGGCTGCCGACGTTGCCGACCACTGCCTCGCCGGTATAGACGCCTATGCCATAGATGAGGTGTTGGTCTTTCGGGAGGGTTTCGTGTAGTCCTAGCACGTCAAAGCGCATCAAAAGTGCAGCCCGAACCGCTCGTTCGGCGTGGTTTTCCTGGGGGTTTAGCTGGGTGTTGAAGAGGCCCACAACGGCATCGCCCATGTATTTATCTATCACCCCACCTTGTGTATGTATTGCCTCGGTGCTGACGGTCAGGAACTTGTTGATGACCGACATTAACTCCTCTGGGTCGAGTTGCTCGCTAAAAGACGTGAATCCCCGCACATCCGCGAACAACACGGAAATGACGCGACGCTCACCGCTGAGGCCCAGCTCGTCGATGCTGCGGATATTGGCCACCATTGCCGGTGGCAGGTACCGCCCAATTGCCTGCAATTGTTCCTCGCGGCGGCGCAACTCGGTCAGATCGTCAACCACTATGGCCGCTCCCTGGGTTTTCCCATCCGCGTCCAGCAGCGGGCTGAGTTTGAAGCTGAGCACCACCCGACCGCGTTTGGGTAATTCCGGCCTGGCCTCTATGACAGCGTACTCGTTATCCCGACGTACAGACTCCAGCAGCGGCGCCAGGTCGTCCCACAGGACGGGAAGTGTTTCCTGCAGGCTATGCCCTATTGCCTGCTTGGCCGGTACTGCCAGGATGACCTCGGCGGCGCGGTTGAAGGTGGTAACGCGGTCGAGGTGGTCGGTGGTGACGACGCCGCTTGCGATAGATGCGAAGATGTTATCCATGAGGTCTTTGATC
>JALXEW010000286.1 GCA_027069285.1 Ardenticatenia bacterium
GCGCTGAGGTACTACCGTGAAGCGCTGGAGATACTGAAGGAGGTGGGAGACCGGGCAGGGGAGGGAACCACCCTGAACAACATCGGGAGTGTGTACGATGCCCTGGGGCAGAAGGAAGAGGCGCTGAGGTGCTACCGTGAAGCGCTGGAGATAGCCAGAGAGGTGGGAGACCGGGCAGGGGAGGGAGTCACATGCTACAACATAGGGATGATACTGTATTACGCCCTGGGCGAGAAAGAAGAAGGGATAAGGTTTATGGAACGATGTGTGGAATTGGACGAACTTGTGAAACACCCGGACCTGGAAAGCGACAGGGCCACGCTGGAAAAGATGAGGGCCGAGTTGAGCGGTGAGGCGCCATCCGAAGGCACCACGGGAGGCCGATGAGCCATGCTAAGTAAGTTTGTGGGGTTTCTGAGGCGAATCTTTGGGTGAGGGAGGCGGGGTCGAGGCACATAGCCAGGGCATCGGAGTCGCAGTGCCGATAATTGAGGTCCATCGCATCGCGTCGCGCTGCCGGTGGCCCGCGCCGGGGCATGGCTGCTGACCGGGCGATCAGGGCAGCCTATAGCGCCCCGCTGCGATTCCGGTGAGCGGCAGGGCAGGCAGGTGAGGGTGGGGGATTGACATTCGGGGTGAATAAATGTAACATAAGAAATGAAATGTAACATATAATCCAGGGGGTGGGCGGCGGCACACTCCCCCGCCGGAAAGGGGCCGCAAATATGCCAGCCGAGATGACTCTGGCACAGGCACGTGACTTCTACCTCAGTCGGGCGTTCGCCAAATCCCGCCACACCTTAGATGCATATCGGCGTGCGATTGACCTCTTCATAGCGTTCCTGGGCGACCGCCGGGCACCGGGCGATCTCCCCGTCCAGGGACACGGGCATTCCGACCCAGAGGAGATACCGCTTTCGGCCTTTGGCGCCGAGGACGCGCCGATTCTATTGCTTTTTGCCGGATGGCTGATGCACGGCGGCGCAGGCAGGCCCTACAAGCCCTCGACGGTGAATCTGCGGCTTTCCGGCGTGATGAGATGGCTGCAATTCCTGGACGATTACGGGCTATTACCGGCTGAGTTTCCACTGAGCAAAGCCCGGCGCATATTAAGAGATGAGTTTCCATCCAGGAAGGCGGTGAACGGCCCGCCGGAGCCTCCGAAAGGTATTACCGAGATCATATCGTATTATCGTGACTTAGAACCGCCGGCCCGCTTGCTCAAGCCCGGCGCAGAGGAGCGATTGCACAGGTGGGAGCTGACCAGGTTGCGGAATCTGGCCCTGGTGTGGTGCCTGGCAGAAAGCGGTGGCCGCATCAGCGAGGTGCTCTCGCTGAACGTTGACGACTTCCCTCCCCGCGTTCTGAGGAGCGGCGATGTGGTGCGCGTGCAGGTGACCGGCAAAGGCGGCCATAGGTATACACTACGCTTCTTCGAGGCGCTCCCGGCCATACGCGATTATATAGAGGCCAGGGGGTCAAATCTCCGCGCCGAGCGAACCGGTGTGGTGCCGCTTTTCGTCAGCCACGCGCCAAAATATGACGGTTTGCGCATGAGCCGCGTGGTGGCATGGCGTGTGGTGAGCCGCGCTGCCCGCGTCGTGGGATTGGGAAAGGTCAGCCCGCACGATTTCCGCCACTGGCGGGCCACCCAGCTCATCAACGCCGGGCATCCGCTGGATGTGGTGCAGGACTATCTGGGGCACCGGTCGGTCGAAACCACCCGAGCTTACTACGCCCGCACTAACCCGATCCGGGTTGATGAGGCCGCCCGCTCGACCAGGCCGGGCGATGAGATAGAATAGTGGGAACACGCGGCGCCGCTCGATTGGGGCTGCGATATACTTGGTATACCCTGGTACATAAGAGTCTATCCCACGGAGAGGTTATCGTGAACGCCATCGGATGGTTCCTATACGTCGTTTTCGCAATGGTACTGGTCAGCTCGTACATCGTCATCCGGCGTGGTCTGGCCCCGACCGGCTTGGTGGCCACCGGGACGATCATCATCAACGTGCTGCTCGTGATGGGCATATCGCTGGCGCAGGGTAATCACCCGGTGCAGGCGATCATCGTCGGGCTGCTGATCGGGAGCGTGATCTCGGCTCTGGCCGTGGCGGCGGCGGCATTCTTCCGCGCCAACGAGATCGTCACGTCCACCGGGACCGGGCAGGCAGCGGAAGACGAACTCGCCCCGCCGGAACTCGGCGACTTCGGTTACGCGGAGCCGGCACCGGCTGATGACGAGCCGGAACCCGGCGATCCCGGCCTTGCGGAGCCGGACGAGACGCAGGTTAACGAAGGCGAGGGCTAAGCGAGAGATGCCTGACCTGGCACGTATCCTCTGGGCACTGGCGATCTTCGCCGCGCGTGTGATCGGCGTCACCATCGGGACGATCCGCGTCATCATCTCGATCCGGGGCCACAGGTTCCTGGCAGCGGCAATGGGCTTCCTGGAGTCGCTGATCTACGTGTTGCTGATAAGCAAGGTGCTCCAGGATATTTCCGACCCGTTGAGCGTGGCGGCCTATAGCATGGGGTTTGGCGCCGGGGTTTACGTGGGGATGTTGCTGGAATCCCGCCTGATTCAGGGATACGTGACGATCAACATCGTCTCGGTGGCACACGCACACGATGTGGCCGAGGCGATCCGGGCTGCCGGGTTCGGGGCGACGGAGGGATGGGGACATGGGGCAGGCGGCTTCGTCGGTTGGGTTCGGACGGTTGTCCGCCGAAATGAGGCCGATTCGGTGCGCAAGATAGTGCACGAGGTCGACCCCGACGCATTCCTCACCCAGGAAGAGGTACGCTCCATCCAGCGCGGGTACCTGCGCAGCGCCCGACGCCCCGAAAGATAGGCCTGGAGGGAGAATCAGGTACGTCGCTGGCTGCTATTGCCGGGGTTTTACCTTCCCCGTGTTTCACGTTGCCATGCGTTCCTCTGGCCCAGGTTGCACTTTCGCCCTATTATTGAGGGGCCATTCATCCAATCTCATATCTCTCTCAGGAGGAGCCGTATCCAATGGACATAGGCGTTCCGAAGGAGCGCAGGCCGTTCGAGTTCCGGGTCGGGCTGAATCCGATAGGGGTGCAGCGATTGACCCAGGCCGGCCATAGGTGCTATGTGGAGCACGAGGCCGGTATCGGCAGCGGGTTTACCGATGAGGACTACGAGCGGGCCGGCGCGACCATCGTTTACTCAACCGCCGAGGTCTACGGGCGGGCCGAGTTGGTGCTCAAGGTGCAGCGGCCAACGCAGGAGGAGGCCGAGTGGTTCGTCGAGGGGCAGACGATCATGGGG
>JALXEW010000287.1 GCA_027069285.1 Ardenticatenia bacterium
CCTCGGTTTGGAGCAGCTGACCGCGCGGGAACCATCCGAGGTCACCTCCGGCGTCGCTGGTGCTGGTATCTTGTGAGTACTGTCGGGCCATTTCCGCGAAATCGGCCCCCTCGTTCAACTGGGCCAGTATTGCCTGTGCCAGTCCCTCGTCGGCGACGAGTATATGTCTGGCGTGGACTTGTTCGGCGGTTTCCGGCACCCCGGCGACCACCTGGCTCACCATGCGACTGCCGAGCAGTTGTATCCTGATCTGCTCGCGGAGTTCCTCCGGGGTCAGCATTTCCTCTTCCAGCCACGATGCCCATCCTTCGGGGCCGCCGGCTTCTTCTATGATTGCCTGTATTTCGGCCTCGATCTCATCATCGGAGATGGTAATGCCTTGAGCTTCTGCGGCCTGCCTTATCAGCTCGTCCTCGATCATCCCGTCGAGCACTTCCGCCTCGAACTGCTCGCGATCGCCCGGCACGGCCAGGCCCTGGCGAGTATATCCTGCCTCTGCCCTGGTCAAAGCCCTCAGGAAGTCGTCGTAATAAATCGGCTGACCGTTAACCAGCGCGGCGATCTCTCGCTCATCCTGGCCGGGGGAGTCGCCGGCGTTGTCACCGGCCTGGTGCGATGCCGGTGTGGGCGCCTGGGCGACCGAATGGGTGCTCTGACACCCGCTTGCGAGCGTGAGTGCCGCCAGCAAGGCTATGATCGGAAGGTAGCAGGTGCTTCGGATTGATATATGTGGCACGATACCCCCTTAAGTCCGTAGTATCCGATTTGGCAGCAGACAGACCATATTATGCAGGCATGTTCCCCTGCGGGCAAATCCAACCCATGATATAATGCCGTTTGAGGCGTTTGGAGTGCTGACTGGTAGGTGCGGTGGACTTGCTTGGTAACTGGGGCGACCTGTTAGTCGTCCCGCCCGGTAACCTATTTTACTTCCTTGTGGTGATCGGAGCGGCCCAGGCGGCCCTGTTCATGGCGCTGGGGCAGGCCTTGCGCGGGCGCGATGAGAAGGGGGCTGCCAGGCTTGCGTTGGCCTCCGGTGGCGTGAGCCTGGCGTGGGTCGGCCTGATGATCGGTGCCCTGGCCGCGCTTGCCAGCGGGCTGGATACCGAAGTCGTCATGCCCCCGCTCGAGCGACTGTCACATGCGCTGGTCATCGCGTTTATGATTTGGGGCTTCCTGACGGCGGACGGCCCCCGTCGCCCGATCTTGGATTACGGGGCGGTGATCGCGATCATCGGCCTGATCTTATGGTACCTGGCCTCGGCGGTCGAGTGGGCCGGATGGGTCGGCCTGGTGGAATTCGCCGGCACGGATATGGCCCTGGCCTGGGCGATCGTATCGGCTTCGATGGTGGCGCTGGGAGCGCTTGCTTTATTAGTGCGCTTCTCCGTGGTCAGGGACCTGCCGCTTAAGCTGGTGGCGCTGCTGCCGCTTGCCGCAGGGTATGGGTTGGCGCTTGCCGGGTATGCATGGGATGTGCCCCGATGGTACGGCATCGGCGTGATAAGGCTGGCCTTCCTGGCCTCGATGCCGTTGCTGCCGGCAATTGCCTATCGCCACGTGGTGCGCCGCCTGAGCGAGGTCGTGGCGGAGGCTTCCGGTGCTCAGGCCCCGTCGCTGATAGATGTAACCGACCGGGAGCGTGGCGAGGCGGCAAAGCCCGCCGGCCCGGATGTGGAGACCTTGCTGGATGTGTGGCGGATGATGGTGCGTGGCCTGCCGGAAGATGATGCGCCCTATCAGATCGCCATTTCGGTTGCCACCGCACTCCGGGCCGATATGGTCGTTATCGGCGGGCCACCGGAGGACGGCTGGATGGCCATAGAAGCCGCCTACGATCACATTCGGGAGCAGCGTATCCACGCCCTGGACTTTAACCTGGGTGAGCAACCGGTCATGCGGCACGCGCTTGAGAGCCGGACCCAGGCCGTCATATTGCCCGGTGCCGATGGCCCGCAGGTTGATGACCTGTACTCGCGCCTGGATACCGTCCAGACCGGGCCTGCCTATTTCCAACCGCTGGTCTCCGGGGATCGGGTGAGGGGTGTGATCGTGGTGGCGCTCCCGTATACCGGCAGGCAGTTGTTGCCTCACGAGCGTCAGCTGCTGGAGGATATTGCCCCGGTCGTGGCCGACGCGCTGGATGCAGTCCACAGGATATGGGAATCCCGCTCTCAGGGCGAGTACGGGGCGCGTACCGTGTCCCAGGTGCTGGCGGATCAGAAGCCGGTGGCCGAGCGCGTTGAGGACATCCGCGCCGAGATGCAGGCCAGCCTGGAGGATGCTCAGCGGCAGATCGAGGAGCTTAACGCCCTGATCCGAGAGCTGCAGGCCGAGCTGGATCAGGAGCGAGGCAAACTGGCCATCGCGGAGGCTGACGAGTCCGAGGCGATGAGCATCACACAGCAGATGGAGGCCCTGCGCGAGGAGCGTGACCGCCTGGCAGAGGAACGTGACAGGCTGGCCGAGGAGCTACAAAAGGCGCAAACCACACTCGCCACCGCCAGGGCCGAGGATGACGTGGCCGTGTTCGAGGCCATGATCGAGGCCTTGCGGCGAGAGCGCGATGAGCTGCTTGCCAGGCAGAAGGAGCTTGAGGCCGAACTGGAAGCCGTCCGGCGCCAGGCAACCGAGGCCAGCCCGGCGCTTCGCAGCCAGGCCATCACCCAGGTGCTCAAGACGATGAGTGAGGAGCGTGCCAGGCTGGCGGAGGAGCGGGATCGCATTGCCGCCGAGCTGGAAGAGGTGCGGAGCGAGCTTGAGGCACTCGGAATCGAAGGCGGCCCGGCAGGATTGGCCCAGTTGATCTCCCAGCTTTACGATGAGCGCGCCAGGCTCACGCTCCAGGTTCAGCAACTGACCGCAGAGCGGGATAAGCTCAAGAGGGAGCTGGAATCGGTTGACGTGGCGCACCTGGAGGCCGAAATAACCAGATTGGCGGCGGATCGCGAGGCCCTGACGGTGCAGCGGGATGCGCTCCGCCGCGAGCGCGATGAGCTGGCCGAGGAGTTGGAAAGCCGCAAAGTCGAGCGCGAACGCATGGTCTCCAGCATCGTCGAGCTTGAAGACGAGTTACAGGCCACCACCGAGCGGTACGCCGAGTTGCTGGAAAAGCACGATGAGCTGAATGCCAAACTCAGCTCCCTCCAGGCCGAACGGGATAAACTCCAGGCCGAGCTGGCGACTATCAGGGCCGAACGGGAACAGCTTCGCGCCGCCCTGGAGGGCACGCAGGAGCAGATCGCCACGCTTGGAAGTGAAGTCGAGGCCATAGAGGCCCTCAAGGAAATGATCG
>JALXEW010000288.1:0-2547 GCA_027069285.1 Ardenticatenia bacterium
CCGATACCGCCGCGTTGGTCTTCGATAACTGCCGCATCCCATACGATAACATCCTCGGCAGCCCGGAAGTCCGCGATACCGAGAGTAAGGCCGGGTTCAAAGGCGTGCTGAAGACGTTCGACGCATCCAGGCCGTTGGTGGCGGCAAGCGCCCTGGGGGTTGGCCGCGCGGCAATAGACTTCGTGCGGGAGAAGTTGCAGGAGGAAGGTATCCCGATCCGCTACGGCGCCCCGTACCATGAGCTGGCCGCTATAGAGCGGGATTTCATGTGGATGGAGGCATTGCATAAGGCCGCCTGGCTGCTGACTTTGCGGGCAGTGTGGATGCTCGATAACGGCCTGCATAATAACCTGGAGGCCTCGATGGCGAAGGCAAAGGCGGGGCTGGCCGTCACCTGGATCACGCAAAAGGCGGTGGAGATGCTGGGGCCGATGGGCTACTCACGCGAGTGGCTGGTGGAAAAGTGGATGCGCGACGCAAAGATCAACGACATTTTCGAGGGCACAGGTCAGATCAACATGTTGATCGTCGCCCGCAGAATCCTGGGATACACCCGTCACGAGCTGAAATAATGGCCTCCGACACCGATCCGCGAGTGGCTGCATTGCAAATGGCGATGCTCAGGAGGGCCGACCCGGCTCATAAGCTGGCGATGGCCGCCGGGGTGAGTGAATCGGTGCGAGTCCTGGCTTTGGCGGGGGTCCTACGCGGAGATGAGGTGGCATCGCCGGGGGAGGTGGCCGCAGAATTGGCGGGGTTGCTGCACGGCGTCCGGTTGCCGATCAACGCGCTTGCGGAAGGGGATGCCATGACGGAAGCCAGTTTGATCTCGGTGACTCTGGCGGTCACCGGAGTCCTTGAGCGTTTGGGAGTGCGTTACCTGATCGGAGGCTCCCTGGCGAGCGCACTTCACGGTGTGCCCAGGGCCAGTGTTGACGCCGACATCCTGGCCGAGTTGGGGATCGAGCATGTGCGACCGCTCGCGGATGCCCTCGCAGGTGATTTCTACCTGGATGAGGGAGCTATGGAATCGGCCATAATGCACCACAGCAGTTTCAATCTGATACACCTGGCGTCCATGTACAAGGTGGACGTGTTCGTGGCCAGGGGTAGCCCGTTTGAGGAAAGCCAGCTCAGCCGACGTATGGCAGTCACCCCACCGGGCGCCGATGAGGAGACGTTTTTCGCGGCACCGGAAGACATCGTGTTGGCGAAGTTGGACTGGTACAGGCAGGGCAATTACGTGTCCACACGCCAGTGGGAGGATGTGTTGGGGGTGCTGCGTGTCCAGGGCGACCGTCTGGACATCGGTTACATGCGGCGTTGGGCCGCCGAGTTGGATTTGACGGATCTGCTGGAAAAAGCGATGGCGGAGGCCGGCTTGACGGGGAACGATCTATGAAAAAGGCCAGGACCTCAATCCCAGACAGGGAGCTGAGCCGATACTTCCGAGACGAGGTTCTGTCCACTGCCGAGGTACGTTATGAACGATCAGGATATGCTTAAAGGCATTGCCCTCTGACAAGGAGTGAAGCTATGTATAAAATCGAAAAGGTCGCAGTGATCGGCGCGGGGGTGATGGGAGGAGGTATAGCCGCCCATCTTGCCAATGTCGGCATCCCGTGCTATCTGCTGGACATTGTCCCGCGCGAACTCACGCCAGATGAGGAGTCAAAGGGCCTCACACTGGAATCACCGGAGGTGCGCAATCGCATCGTCCGCCAGGGCTTCGAGCGTATGCTCAAATCCAGGCCCGCCGCGCTTTATGACCCCCAATTCGCCGATCTGATCACTTTGGGCAATCTGGAGGATAATTTCGATTGGGTCGGCGAGGTCGATTGGGTCATCGAGGTGGTGATCGAGAATCTCGAGATCAAACGCCGGCTCATGGCCCGCATAGATGAGGTTCGCCGCCCCGATTCCATAGTCAGCTCCAACACTTCTGGCATCCCCATCCACCAGATCGCCGAGGGCCGCTCCGAAAGCTTCCGACGTCACTTTTTGGGCACCCACTTTTTCAATCCGCCGCGCTATATGAAGTTGCTAGAGATCATCCCCACCGATGATACCGACCCGGAGCTGGTCGATTTTATGCGCGAATTCGGCGAAATGGTGCTGGGCAAAGGCGTGGTGATCTGCAAGGATACGCCGAATTTCATCGCCAACCGGTTCCTCTCGTTCGCCAGTAACTACGCGATCTCCTACGCGCTGGAACATGGCTATACCATAGAGGAGGTGGATACGCTCACAGGTCGGATTCTGGGCCGCCCGAAAACCGGCACCTTCCGGCTGAGCGACCTGGTGGGCAATGACGTGGCGTTCCACGTGGCCGAGAATCTCTACCACGCCATCCCGGATGATGAGGATCGGGAACTGCTGGCCGACGAAAAGGTCGTGAACCTCTTCCGCCGCCTGATCGAGGAAGGGAAGCTGGGCATCAAATCCGGCGAGGGGTTCTACAAAAAGGTCAAGGAGGACGGTAAGTCGGTCATCCTGGCGCTGGACCTGGAAAATTGGGAGTACCGCCCCAGCGAGAAGGTGCGCTAC
>JALXEW010000288.1:2557-36073 GCA_027069285.1 Ardenticatenia bacterium
ACGGCTGGTGGCGATGGAGGACGATAGAGCAGGCCGATTTATCCGCGATGTGCTCTACTTCTCACTGGCCTACTCGTCCAAACGCATCCCGGAGATCGTCGACGCCATCTATGCATTCGACGATGCGATCAGGTGGGGCTTTGCCTACGAGATGGGGCCTTTCGAGACCTGGGACGCTTTGGGCGTGGCCGAAACCGTCGAGAAGATGGAGGCCCAGGGCCTGAAGGTGGCGGACTGGGTCAAGGAGATGCTCGATTCGGGCTTCGAGACGTTTTACGCCGTCAAGGACGGCAGGCGGCATTACTACGACATCTCACAAAAGGATTACCTGCCCATCCCGGAGCGACCAAATGTGATCCTGATCCGCGATCTGAAGGCCGCCGGACGGGAGATCGAGGCTAACCCCAGCGCCAGCCTGATAGATATGGGCGATGGCGTGCTCCTGCTCGAATTCCACAGCAAGATGAATACGCTGGATCGCGGCGTGATGGATATGTGGCGCCGGTCACTGGAACGGCTTAATTCCGAGCCGGAGTGGGTCGGCATGGTGATCGGCAGCCAGGCGGAGAATTTCTGCGTGGGCGCCGATCTATCCGATACCAGCACCGGAATAGAGGAGCGCGTCGACGAGATGCAGCAGATGGTCATGGCAACCCGGTATAGCAAGAAGCCGGTCGTCACGGCCCCATATGGCCGCGTACTGGGCGGCGGAGCCGAGGTGGCCATGAGCGGTGCCCGTATGGTCGCATCGGCGGAAACTTACATGGGCCAGGTCGAGGTGGGCGTCGGATTGGTGCCCGCAGGCGGGGGATGTAAGGAATTACTGCGGCGCGTGGTCACGCCGGTGATGCGCTTTGAGAACGTAGACCCGTTGCCGTTCGTCGGCCATGTGTTCCAGGTGATCGCACTGGCAAAGGTATCCGAAAGCGCCCATATGGCCCGCAAGCTGGGCTTCCTGACCGAGGCGGATCGGATCGTGGTGAACCCCGACCAAGTGATAGCCGAGGCCAAACGCGAGGCGCTGAATCTGGCCCCAACTTACCGCCCGCCGATACGCCGTAAGAATATTTATGTGCTCGGAGAGCCGGGCAAGGCAGCGCTGAGGTCATTGGTATACGGGTTGGTTCAGGCCGGGTGGGCCACTGAATACGAGGCGTTCCTGGCCGAGAGGATCGCCAACATCATCTGCGGCGGCCCGCTCACCGGCCCACAGTGGGTCGACGAGCAGGTGATTCTCGACCTGGAGAAGGAGGCTTTCCTGGAGTTGATCCAGCAGCCTAAGACGCTCGAACGCATCATGCATATGTTGCAGACCGGCAAGCCGCTAAGGAACTAGCAGGATCCGAACAACCGGCCATTGCACATGCCACCGGCAAGGACGGTCGAACGCCGGGATGGTAAATCCAGAAAAGGAAGGGGAAGATGAGAGAAGCTGTGATAGTCTCGGCAGCCAGGACGGCGGTTGGGAAGGCTCCACGCGGCACGCTGCGCCAGACCCGACCCGATGAGATGGCCGCCGTCGTGATAAGAGAAGTGCTCAAACGCGCAAATGACTTAGACCCCGCCCTGGTGGAGGATGTGATCATAGGCTGTGCGTTCCCAGAGGCGGAACAGGGTATGAACGTCGCCCGCGTGGCGTTGCTCCGCGCCGGGCTGCCGTATACCGTCCCAGGCCAGACGGTTAACCGATTCTGCTCATCAGGGCTGCAAACTATCGCCATCGGCGCCATGCAGATATTAACCGGCCAGTGCGACGTTGTGATCGCCGGCGGCACCGAGTCCATGAGCATGGTCCCGATGATCGGGAATAAATTCGCCCCTAACCCGTACCTGACCCAGAATTACCCCGAAGTCTACCTGGGCATGGGCCTGACCGCCGAGAACGTCGCCAGGAAGTATAACATCAGCCGAGAGGATCAGGATGCCTTTGGGTTCCGCTCGCACCAAAGGGCGATCGCGGCACAGGACGCGGGGAGATTCGACGATGAGATCGTGCCGCTCGAGGTCGAGCGCGTCTGGGTTGACGACGACGGACACCGACGAAGCGAGAAAATCCTGTTCGATAAAGACGAAGGCCCCCGACGTGATACCAGCCTGGATAAGATGGCAAAGCTCAGACCGGTATTCGCCAAAGATGGGACGGTAACTGCGGGCAACTCCTCCCAAATGAGCGATGGGGCCGCCGCCGTGCTGCTGATGGAACGGAAACGAGCCGAGGAGTTGGGTCTCAAGCCACTGGTGCGGTTCGTGTCGTATGCGGTAGCAGGTGTGCCGCCGGAGATCATGGGCATCGGGCCGATCGAGGCGGTGCCGAAGGCGCTGAAAAAGGCCGGCCTCAAGCTGGACGATATAGATTTGATCGAGTTGAACGAGGCATTCGCCGCCCAATCCCTGGCGGTCATACGCGAGTTGGGGCTGAATGAGGAGATCACCAACGTCAACGGCGGCGCAATAGCATTGGGCCACCCCCTGGGCTGCACCGGCGCCAAGTTGACCGTGCAGATGATATACGAGTTAAGGCGGCGCGGCGGTCGCTACGGCCTGGTGACGATGTGCATCGGCGGGGGCATGGGGGCCGCAGGGGTCTTCGAGAATCTCAATTGAGGCCACTCATCCGGCGCGGCCCACATAGTAACGACAGATCGCGTCAACCCGGGATGCATACCCGCCGCCGAACAGGTTCATGTGCACCATCAGCGGGTATAGCTGGTAAAGGGATCTGCGCCCGGCATAGCCGGGGTCTAACGGGTAGACCTCGTTGTATGCCCGGTAGAAACGCTCCGGGAAGCCACCGAAAAGCTCGGTGAAGGCCATCTCCACCTCACGATGGCCGTAGTAGACTGCGGGGTCTATGATCACCGGCTCATCGCCGGGCGCGATCATGTAGTTGCCGCTCCAAAGGTCGCCGTGCAGGAGTGAGGGCGGCATCGTCTCGTCATCCAGGAACACGTCCAGCCGTTCCATCAGCCGCCGCAGACATCGCTCACGTTCCGGTGGGAGCCGACCGATCCGTCGGGCTATCTCCATCTGTGCCCCGATGCGCATGTCACGATAGAACTCGATCCAGCTCGGAGTCTGGGCATTGGGCTGCGGCAGCGAGCCGATGAAGTTATCCCTATCCAGGCCGTGCATATCGGCATGGTGGCGGTGGAGCGCGGCCAACGCCCGGCCAAAACGCTCGGCAAAGACGGCACTATTCGAGGCGCCGCGCACTTCATCTATCCATTCCATTACTATGAATGCCGGATGATCGGCTCCCGGATCGCTCCAGGCGTGGACTTCTGGCACCCGTATCTCCCCCGCGTCGGCCAGGAGCTGAAGGCCGTGGGCCTCGGCACCGAAGAATCCTGGCGGGGCGCCGTCCTTCCATTTGAGCAGGTACCGCCCCTTCCCGGTCACGATCCTGGCAGCCCGGTTGATGTCGCCGCCGAAAACCGGGGTCACGTCCGAGATCGGCGACGGATCACCGGATTCGCGCAAAGCTCCCTCAACCGCGCGTTTGAGTCCTGCCGGCAGGCTCATTTCCGCAACTCCTCCTCATACACAATATGCCTCAGCAAACCCTCAACTCCGGCGCGGATGATATTATACGTCCTCTCGAAAAGCGCGTCGGCAATCGGGTCGTCCGGGTCATCGGTATAAGGGTCAGGCACGTCCCGCAGGCCCAACTCCGGCGCGAAATCGGTTAAAAGGGCGATCTTTGCCCTCGGTTTGCGGCCCCTAAGCATGATTTTGAGATCGGCCAGGTTGGATCGATCCATTGCGATCACGTAGTCGTAGTAGTCCAGATCGCGAATGGTCACCTGACGGGCGCGGCCTTCATATTCGATGCCGTGCTTTTTCAATATTCGTTGCGTGCCCGGATACGGGGGTTCGCCTATATGGTAATCCGATGTGCCTGCGGAATCTATTTCGAAGCGATCGGCAAGCCCTTCTTCTTCCACGATGTGACGGAAGATGGCCTCGGCCATAGGCGAGCGACATATGTTGCCCAGACATACGAATAGGACACGTACCATCAAGATCACTCCCTTGTGAAATCTGCGGGGTCACTTATCGAGAGGGGTGCACCCACGGCAATGCCAGGCAAAGCCGGCCTCATCCGCCGCCACAAGTGCTCCGCCCAGTTTGCTCACTATGAATTCGCCCCTGAGCGCGATCAATTGGGATAGCTGGTCTTCGATCATTTTCATCACGTCATCCCATTTAACGTCCGGCGGGAGTTGAGGCTCGCGGGTGGCACGGGTGCTTTGCAGGTAGGCCATCACCGGCTCGACCGACGGGAATATCAGCACGCTGGGCACTTCGTAACGGGCTACGGCGTAAAAATGGCGACCTAACATCTGGAAGCCGTTTTCCAGGCAGAAACGCTCCGATGACCTGTGCGGCGGTTTCACTTCCTGCGGCAATTCCAACATGGAGAAGGCCCTGCGGTAGAGTAGATCGAATTCCGGCATGTTGTAGCGGCTGTTGGTGGCCGCGATCAGCACCCCGTCCGGGCGAAGTACCCGCTTTATCTCGCGGATCGCCCTGTCAATATCCGGCACGTGGTAAAGCATGTGGTTGGCCAATACCACGTCAAATGAGCCATCCGCAAATGGCAGGCTCTCCACGTCCCCGTTGACCAGCTCGATATTGGATTCGCCGATCTTGTCGGCTGCGCTCATCAACATGCCAAGTGAGAGGTCACTGGCAATGAGGTTCCCTCGCGGCGCACGTTCCATGATGACTTCGAAGTATCCGCCGGTGCCGCATCCCACATCAAGTACGTCCTCGTCCCCTCGCCATCTGATCCTATCCAGCACCCAGGCCTGGAAATTAATCTGGGGATATGTGTAGCGGCGATGGGTACGCATCCGCACGCTCAGCGTTTCATCGGTGGCGTATTCTTTTCTTGCCACGGCGCGATGGTCGAATTCCGGTTCTGGCATGAGTCTGATCTGCTACCGTCTATATGCAGCGTTGCCTGTACATGTTGATGATATATTGGTTCGGCGTCCGGCGCCACTATGGGTCGGCCTCGCCGGATGCCACCGGGTGATAATGTACGTGAACCAGGCGCAGGAGTTCGATCTCGTCGTACAGTGCCTTTTCCACCTGCGAGGCGATCTCATCACCATCGGCCACGCTCAACGAGCCATCCACCCCAATTGTGAGATTGACCGCCAGGTAAGGGCCAAAACGGTGTGCACGTATCTCCTCAACCTCTTCAACGCCGGGTATCCCCTCAAGTATTTCCGATATTTGCCTTCCGAGCGACTGGCCCGGCACACTCCCCATCAGGTCCATTGAGGATTCCCGCAGTATCTCGATGCCGGTGCGCAATATCACCAGTGCGACGACTGCCCCCGCCAGAGGGTCAACCCAGGGGTAGCCCATGCGGCCCAGGAAGATGCCGATGGCAGCGGCAGATGCGGAGAATATGTCGTTCCTGTGGTCATAGGCCAGTGCGAGAACGGCGGGGTTGCGCGTCTCTTTGCCTATATTTTGGGTGAAAACGGTCAATGCCGCCTTCATCGCCACGGTGAAGAGGGCGACGATCAGGGCCTCGGTGGTGGCTCCGCCGTAATCGGTCTGACCGGTCAGCAGGTTGTATACGTTATTGACCGCGTTCCAGAAGATGGCGATGGCCGTGGTGATCACGAATGAGCCTACGATCACCGCGCCGATGCTTTCGAACTGGCCGTGGCCGAACGGATGCTCCTTGTCCGGCGGTTTGTTGGCCATTTTGACGAATACTCTGACGGCGACATAGTAAGCCACATCAGATGTGGAGTTGATCCCATCGGCAAGTAGGGCCTGGCTGTTGCCAGCTATACCCACGATTGTCTTCAGGGCCGCCAGCAACACATTGGCAATCAGCCCCAGGTTCACCGCGAGGATGCTTCGTTTCTCTCTTGTTCGCAATTTATCCCCTGATCTTCGCTAAGACACGGTTACGGTAGCCTCAAGGCGGCCTATATATTGCCCGCTTTTCCCGATGGTGTCCAACGCAGGGGGTTTATGCCGGGGAGTCCGCTTTGAGTCCGATTCCCGTCCGACCGACGGGTGATCGGCCCCTCTTCAGGCCCGATGCTGAGGGTAATGAACCGATCCTCAAAGGGCACAGGAGGGAATCGAGATGACCAAGCGGTATGTGTTCCTGCTGGCGTTCGTGCTGGCGCTGATCGTGGTGGTAAGCGGGATGCACGCGATGCACGTCAATATGGGGCTGGGCTTCGACGGCATTCCGGCTCCGGCCACGCCGCTTTGCCCGCTGCCCTGGCCGCCCATCGGCTGTTAAGGGCCGGGTTCACCGGGTGCCCCGGTCGCGCAGGCCGGGCACCCCACTTCTCACCCTCCGCACAAATCCTCCAAATCCGCGTTTATCTCGCCTATCACCCTGTCCCTGAGCGGGTCTGGCTGTATCTGAGCGGCCTGGCTCAGCGCCCTTTGCATGTATATGCAAGCCTCATCCCGGTGGCCTAGCTTCGCGCGGACCACGCCCAGGGCATGTAGGGCAGTCGCCTGCCCAAACGGCGATCCGGTTTCGACCCAGGCAGCCAACGCATGGCCGAAGCACTGTTCGGCATCCCCGTATTCACCGGCGGAAAGCAACACCATGCCCTTATTCTGCAAAGCTATTGCCCTGGCACGCCCGTTATTGAATCCCTCGAATGCTTCGACCGCTCTGTCAAAGTGGCGCATGGCTTCAACCAAGTCGCCCATTGCGCCGTACAAGCTGCCACTTAATACGTCCAGCCAGGCCAGTGAGTAATTGGCGTTCAGATCAAGGCACATTTCCTCGGCTTTGCGAGCCAGTTGAAGCGCGCGTGGTAGCCTGCCCATCTGGAAAAGGATCAGGCTGAGGGAATGGTAAAGCCTGACAAGGCCTTCACGGTCGCCGGCCTTCGCCCACAAGATCAGCGACTGCTGGGCATACTGGAACGCTTCCTTCCACTGGCGCATATCGCCGTATATCCTGGATTCCAGGTGATAGGCCATCGCCAGTTCGCCCAGGCTGCCACGCCTAGCCAGCGAGATGGCACCGGATGCGTACTGCAGTGCTGCCCGGAGGTCGCCGGCATCACGATATGCATCCGCCAGGCCCACAGATGCCGTTAGGGCGAGTTTTCTCCCCGCCACACCAAGCAATTTGGCCCTGAGGAATGCTTTATTGTATGCCGCCCTGGCCCGCGAGAGGTCGCCCAGCCGCTTAAAGTACGATCCGAGCATCATCCAAAGGGCAACGCTCGAATGCGGCCTCCTGGCCGATCGGAATACCATCAGCAGGCGGATCAGTAATTGGAGCCACCTGGGCCAGTATTCACGAGGCCGGGCAATGCGGTCTAGCTCTGAAAGCAGGCTCACCGCTACAACATGAGTGGACGGTCGAGAGACCGAGCGGTCGAGCAGGGAGTATATCTCATCCCAAGACCGCTCAACCGTCTCGGCATCGCACCCACGGCGTAGCCTGAGCAGCCATTCTCCGAGTCTTGAGAGAATGTCTCCGGTTATTTCTTCCCCTTCTTCCTGGACTTTGCCGCCAGGTTGACTAGTTCTGGACATTCATGCGTCAGGTGCCAGGCCAGCTTTTCAGAGTTGACCAGCACTTTGCCACAATACGGACATTTCTCCGGATTATTCGGAGCCATTGGGGTTCGCTGCCTTTCTGAAGTTTTTGTCCGGCGAAAGTAGCATTGGGATTGTACTAAAGTACTATGCTCCGGGCAAATAAAAGTCCGCCGGAAAAGTCCGCAATTTGACCACTAAACGGCAAGCAATCGGCAGGCTCACCACTCCCCCGCGTGACGCCTGCCACCGGCCCGGCTCCGCCCGCCACGGGCTTGATCAGGCCGACAAAGTGGGCATCCGGTTGCCGACGTGAGTGGCCAACCGGTACCTCTGCCGGCCCGGCGCTATATCGCCGCCCGGCTCACTCCCATATGCCGGCGATCTGGAAGCCACAGTTGGGACATTTGCCGCCGGTGCCCCTCAGTCGGTTGCTCAAAACGTAAAAGCCCCGGCGCCGGATCAGGGTCTCGCCGCAGTTGGGGCATCTGGTGTTTTCCCACTCGCCGACCACGCCGGGCAGGTTCCCCGCGTAGACGTAGCGCAACCCGGCTTCCAATCCGATTTCAGCCGCCCGCACCAGAGTCCGAACCGAGGTCGGCGGTGAATCGGTCATCTTGTAGTCCGGATGGAACGCGGAGACATGCCATGGTATGTCCGGCGAGACGCTTACTATAAACCGCGCCAAATCCCATAGCTCATCGGTGCTATCGTTAAAGCCCGGAACTACCAGTGTCACCACTTCCACCCACATCCCGGCCCCGTATGCCGCCTCGACGGTATCCAGGACTTTTTGCAAAACCGCGCCAAGACGCCGATACTGCTTATCCTGCATGGTCTTGAGGTCTATCTTGAAGCCGTCCAGGTACGGCTTGAGGTACTCCACTACCTCTGGCGAGGCATATCCGTTGGATACGTATAACGTGCGGATGCCCAGTGGCCTGGCGAGTTTGAATATGGCAACAGCCCATTCCGTGGTGATCAGCGGCTCGTTATATGTGCTGGCAATGCACTCGGCGTTGTAGCGTTTGGCTATCTCGATCATCTCGTCGGGTGAGATACGGGTGGGGTTCACGCCGGCGATAGGGTCGCGCAGCGCCTGGGATGAGACCCAGTTCTGGCAATAGTCGCAATGCATGTTGCAGCCCATCATGCCAAAGCTCAAGGCTTTCGAGCCGGGCAGTACGTGGTAGAAGGGCTTCTTCTCGGTAGGATCGACCTGCAGCCCTGCCACGTAGCCAAACGGAACCCGTAACTCACCATCTCGGTTGAAGCGCACCTGACATATCCCGCGCCGACCTTTCCGTATCAGGCATCTGTGGCCACAGGCCAGACATCTCACCGTTCCCTTCTCGGCGTCTACCGTCTCGACTAATTCGGCAGGCGCGGTCATCGAATCCAGCAGCTCGCCAAGTGTTCCGGCTCGCATTGCTCACCTCCAATTCGATCTGGCACCGGTTTTAGTGTACCATTTGTTGACTTATACGGATACACATAGTGAATGGGACGACTTCGAGGGAGATACCATGCATTTCATCTTGGAAAGGATCGCACATCTCCTGGAGACTTTGGAGCCGCGACTGTTCCGTGGACGCAGGCCGGTCGGCGGCTGGAGGATACACAAGGTCACTTCGCCGTGGGACCCATGCCCGCCGGATGACGCTGCCGGATGGCAAGAGATCGCGCCCGGCGAGAGGTGGGGCGGAGGCAAAAGTTGGTACTGGTGGCGGGCCGATCTCTCGGTCAAAGGCGATGAGGAAGGGGATGAGCCATGTCTGCTGATACGACTCAGCGAGTATACCGGCGCCCCGTTTGGCATTTCGCCTGAGCTTGGGGGCGTCGAGGGCCTGGTGTTCCTGAACGGCCAACCGGTGCAGGCGGTTGACAGGCGACATGGCGTCATCTGGCTCGGCTCCGCAGGCGAGTATCGGATCGCCATCCGGGCGTTCGGCGGCATGAACCCGACACCAAGCACTTTCGTGTATGCCGACCTGGGGTTCTGGGATCACGATCTGATGGCGCTGTGGTGGGATATTTTCGTGGCGCTCGAATCGGCTAAGACGCTGCCAGATAATTCGCCGGAGCGGGCTGCCCTGCTCCGCATATTGGACTCGGCGATGGATCGGGTGGCGTGGAGCGAGCCGTGGGGGACGGAGTTCGATAAATCGGTGCGCGAGGCAGGCGAGTTCCTGCGCCGCGAGCTTTATGAGGCCGGCGTCCCGGTCTCGAACCCGATCCCACGCCCGGTGGTGCACGCCCTGGGCCACGCACATATCGATGTGATCTGGTTGTGGCCACTTGAGGTCACGCACGCGAAGGTGGCCGATACCTTTTCCAATGCCCTCCGCCTGATGGAACGTTATCCCGAGTTCAGGTTCACCCAAAGCCAGCCCCAGCTTTATAAGTTCCTGCAACGCGATCATCCGGAGATATTCGAGCAGGTCAGGGCAAGGATCGCCGAGGGGCGATGGAATGCCACCGGCGCCACCTGGGTCGAGACAGATACCAATATGCCATCCGGGGAGTCGCTGGTCAGGCAGTTCCTGTACGGTATGCGATACTTCCAGCAGGAGCTGGGCGTAAGGCCGGAGGTTTTGTGGTTGCCGGATGTCTTCGGGTATAGCGCCGCGCTCCCGCAGATCATGCGGCAAAGCGGAATCAGATATTTCTTCACGTCCAAGTTGAGCTGGAACGCCTATAACCGCTTCCCATACGATACTTTCTGGTGGGAGGGAATAGACGGTAGTAAGGTGCTGACCCACTTTGCCACCACCCCGCCCCAGGAACGTGAGGTCAAGCGCGGCTGGTTCACCACGTATAACGGGTTGCTGACCCCGCAGGAGGTGTACCGCACCTGGACTTTTTACCAGCAAAAAGGCCTCAATTACCATCTGATGACCGCATACGGTTGGGGTGATGGCGGCGGCGGCCCCACATACGAGATGGTCGAGACCGGCAGGAGATTGTCCGCCGGCGTGCCGGGGATGCCTCTGGTGCGGTTCGGGACGGCGGAAGGTTTCTTCCACGCCCTGGAGGCAGGTGTGCCACCGGATTTGCCCAAATGGGTCGGCGAGCTTTACCTAGAGTACCACAGGGGCACGCTGACTTCACAGGCCCGCATCAAACGAGCCAACCGTAA
Source organism: Ardenticatenia bacterium (assembly GCA_027069285.1). Lineage (GTDB taxonomy): Bacteria > Chloroflexota > Anaerolineae > Aggregatilineales > JALXEW01 > JALXEW01. The sequence continues at coordinate 13,248 of JALXEW010000288.1, forward strand.
GAGTGAGATCGCGCTACACCAGGCCGAGACCCTCGCCTCAATTGCCGCCTGGTTCGGCGCCGGGTATCCACGTCAGGAGCTGCGCGAGGCATGGGAGAAGGTGCTGCTGAATCAGTTCCACGATGTGCTGCCGGGGTCATCCATAGGCGAGGTGTACGAGGGAGCACTGCGCGATCATGATGATGTGCTTTCCATCGCCGGCCAGGTGACCGATCGGGCGGTCGCGGCCCTCGAACGCCTGATCCCGGTCGGGGATGACGGCGTTTCCTGGGCCGTCTTTAACACGCTCGGATGGGAGCGACGTGGCGTGATCGAGCTGACGGCCCCAGGCGACTGGGAATACGTGGAAGCAATCGGACCCGATGGGTCTTTGCGAACTCAGCGCCTGGAAAACGATCGCTTGCTGGTCGAATGCCCACGGTTGCCCTCTTACGGTTACGCCACCCTGACCGTTAAGCCCGGCGGCTCGCCGGTAACCGGTGATGAGGAGTTGCAGGTGACCGGGCACCTGCTCGAAAACGGCCTGCTGCGCGCCGAATTCGACGATAAGGGCCATCTGGTGAGGTTATTCGATAAGCTCAACGGGCGTGAGGTGCTGGCGGAAGGCGCTTCCGGCAATCTGTTGCAGCTTTTCCACGATAGGCCGTGCAGGTGGGATGCCTGGGATATAGAGAGTTACGATCTGCGCCATCCGTTCTCCGTCCTGGAAGCCGATTCTATCCGGGTGGTCGAACGGGGGCCGCTAAGGGGAACGCTGGAGATGCGCTTTTCGACACGCAATTCCACGCTGGTGCAGCGCGTGAGCCTGGAAGCCGGATCACCGCTACTGCGATTCGATACCGTGGCCGATTGGCACGAACGTCACGTGATGCTCAAGGTGGCCTTTCCGGTCGCCGTGCGCTCGCCACACGCCACGTTCGAGGTGCAGTTCGGCGCTATAGAAAGGCCGACACATACCAATACTTCGTGGGATTTTGCCAAGTTCGAGGTGGCCGCGCAAAGGTGGGCCGATATTTCGGAAGCCGGATACGGGGTCGCGTTGCTCAACGATTGCAAATACGGCCATGATGTGCGCGGTAATGTGCTGCGGCTGAGCCTGCTCCGCAGCCCCACCAGGCCAGACCCGGAGGCCGACCAGGGCGAACACCGCTTCTCATATGCCCTATACCCACACGCCGGGGATTGGCGTAACGGGGTCGTGCGAATAGCATATGAGTTCAATGTCCCGCCGATGGCATATAGGCTCTCCGGCGGCGGAACGGGCGAGTTGGGCGAGAGGTTCGGCCTGGCGGAATGCGACGCGGAAAATGTGGTGATAGATACGCTCAAGATGGCCGAAGACGAGGATGCGCTGATAATACGAGTTTACGAGGCGCACGGCGGGCGGGGTCGCGCGACTTTGCGGCTGGCCGGCCAGATCGCGGATGCGGTGGAGGTAAATCTGCTGGAAGAGGAAATCGGGCCGGCGGAGTTCGAGGGGCGGGAGTTGCGGTTCGAGGTGGCACCTTACCAGATCCGCACGTTCAAGGTAAAACCGCTCTGAGACGTTGCTCAAGTTCGCTGAGCATCATGGCGGTGGCACCCCAAACTTCGGCGCCGTTTATCGAATACCAGGGTACCCGCTCGAATATGCTGCTGTACGGCTCCAGGCCCTCGTGCTTGATGCTGTCATCCAGCAGGATTTCGAGCGGGGACTCTATCACATCGGCCACTTCGACCGGCGAGGGATGCCATGCCGGGCGCCGCCGGAAGTACCCAACCACCGGGCATACTTCGAAATCGCTTGGAAGGATGTAAAGCGGAGTCAGGAAACCTAATATCCGGACATCCGCCGGGTTTATGCCCAGTTCCTCCTCACACTCCCTGATCGCCGCTCTTGTGTGATCCTCGCCCGGCTCTAGCTCGCCACCGGGGAATCCGATCTGTCCCCCATGTGGGTCTCCCAGGTCTGCCCGGCGGATCAATGCCATGCCGATCCCGGACTCTATTGGGAAAAGTGGAATTAATACCGCTGCCTGTCTGGCACGGCCCGGCCAATTTCGCGGCCTGAGACGGGCACGCGGGCATGTTGCCATCAGCCACTGGGCCGCCATTCCGTCGAATCCGGGCATCGCCAGGGCACGTTCGATCGTCCTCAGGTCGATTCCCCAATCACCCACTTTATCCCCCGCAGGCGCCAGGTGACCGCTAAAGACGCAGTAGTCCGCCGTTTATTGTAATGCGGCGTCCCCCGCCAGGCTATTATCTCAGTCGCCCCAGGCACGGGGATGGGAATCCGATAAAGCGGGCACATGACATGTGGCCGACCGGGGCCGGGATGCCGGCGGAATCGCCGAGAAGGCCCTCCGGGTATGCGATGATGCGAATCGGCGCATCGGATGTGCGACCGGGGTCACTCACTCCTGGTGCCGGGCATGAAGTAGCGGATTTGTTTGTGCGGTCTGACTTGCTCGCCCACGGCATCCTTCATTATGTTGCCGGAGATGTGCATCAGTGTGTCGTCGTAATCGCTATCTATGCCCATGCTGGCCAGGCACGGGTAGTGGTGATGCAGCAGGCCGGCCTTCTGCTCGGCGTCATCGGCTGAGATGCCGATCAGCCCCTCGGCCACATGTCGCGCACATCCGCAAAAGGCATCCCTGACCACTTTGACCGAGGTTATGATGCGCTTCTGCGGGTCTACTTCGATTTCGAACTGCGGCCTGCCGAAGTGCCGCGCAAATTCGGCGATAAGCGGGTCTTCGTACTCGATCCGCTTGCGACGCCCGATCTCGTAGTAGGTGGGCGTCAGGGTGCAGAGCGGCTTCGGTGTAACGCAAACCACGCCCATATCTGCCAGCCATCCGCGCAGCTGACGGGCCAATCCGCGCGGGAGCCAGGCCTCGCTATCAACCGGGGCTATGACCGCTTTGGCGCCGATCTTCTCCACCACTTCCGGCACCAGTTCGGCGATGCCGGGCAATTCGCCAAATGATAGCACCAGGTCGGCATGGGGCAGATCGTCAGGCACGAAGTCCTCCGGGTAGTCCATCACGATCGGGAGCGATGGCGGGGCCTGCCACACTTCGATTGACCATTCCGATGGGCCGTTAGCCCTTATGTTATCCACATGCCTCTGACCGTATTTGCCCGAGATTATAGCCAGAATCCTCATGACAACTCCTTATCTCCAGATAAGTGCTTTATAGAGTATAGCAATAAAACCGGGATACGGCATGGAATTCAGAATGTGAGGGGAACTCCAATGACATTAAACAAATAAAGGATGTCAACGCCAGGGGTATCCGGATAAAAAGAAACTGCTGCGCCCAGCAGCCGCAGCAGTTCTCATATAGACGACGGGCATCACAGCGCCATATGACATATTGATGGTTTATGATACGTCGAACTCGCAAGAGAAAGTGAGATTGAGACCATGATCAAACTTGACTGACCCAAACTGCATGATCCTCACAAGGTCAAGAACGCGGGAGCGCGAGGCAAAAGGGCTTGTGCGAGGGCATAATGGTTGCTAAACTGAGCGTAGAACGAACGCAGGTCGAGCATTTCCCCACCACGCGCTAAGGGCATCGGGCGGTGACTTTTTATAGACAAAGCAGAGTAGTAAAGCGAGTAGAGATATTGGCAGCACAAGCGCGTAGAGCCGACCGCCCTATCGTGGCAGTTAGCGAGGCGGAGTCTGCCTGCCACCGTGATCATCGGCGAAGCAGGTTTACCTGGGCCGTGCGGCGGCTCACCTCGGAGCCATCAGGCGCAAACAATTGAGCAAGAATGGTGGAAGAAGATTGTTTCAGGGCATATCCCGAGAAGTTGAGAGACATCATCCGGCCCGAATGATGCGGGCGTTGTCAAAGCCTTTGGTGTGGAGGTAGGCGAAGGCCACGTTGGCCCGGTCGCCACCGGAGCAGAAGGTGGCGACCAGTTTGTCATGCGGGATCTCGTCCAGCCGGTCGGTTTGAGACATCTTGCACTTCTCCTTGGGGTTTTCGTTTGTCACCCAGTCGCCCAATCCCGTGTCTCGCCAGGGAACAGCCTTCTCCCCAGCGCAAAGGCCACGTTCACCAGCCCGATCATCACCGGCACCTCGATCAACGGGCCGATGACGGCGGCGAAGGCCTGCCCCGATCCTATCCCGAAGACCGCCACCGCCACCGCGATCGCCAACTCGAAATTGTTGCTGGCGGCGGTGAAGGCCAGGGTGGTCGTCTGCGCATACCCCGCGCCGATCACGTGCCCCATCCAGAAACTGAGCATGAACATCACTACGAAGTAGACGGTCAGCGGGATGGCGATGCGCACCACGTCCAGCGGCAATGTCACTATCAGGTTCCCCTTCAGGCTGAACATCACCACGATGGTGAACAGAAGCGCGGCCAGGGTCAGGGGGCTGATGCGAGGCACGAATTTGGTCTCGTACCACTCCTTACCCCGCAGCCGGATGAGGATCAGGCGGGTGAGGAAACCGGCGATGAAGGGGATGCCCAGATAGATGAAGACACTCTTGGCGATCTCGCCGATGGTGACGTGGACCGCCGTCCCCTCCAGGCCGAACCAGGTGGGGAGGACGGTGATGAAGATGTAGGCGTAGAGGCTGTAGAAGAAGACCTGGAAAAGGCTGTTGAGGGCCACCAGCCCGGCGGCGTACTCGGTGTCGCCACGGGCCAGTTCGTTCCACACGATCACCATCGCGATGCAGCGGGCCAGGCCGATCATAATGAGGCCCGCCATGTACTCGGGGTAATGCCGCAGGAAGAGGATCGCCAGCAGGAACATCAGGACCGGCCCGATGATCCAGTTCTGGACCAGGGAGAGGCCCAGGACCTTCCAGTTACGGAAGACGTCGCCCAGTTCCTCGTAGTGGACCTTCGCCAGCGGCGGATACATCATCAGGATCAGGCCCACCGCGATGGGGATGTTGGTGGTGCCGATGGAGACGGCCTGATTGAAGGACTGGACGGCGGCGGGGAAGAGGTAGCCCAACCCCACACCGACCGCCATCGCCAGGAAGATCCAGAAGGTCAGGTAACGATCGAGGACGGAGAGGCGTTTGGCAACGCCCGGTTGTGGCTGTACGGCCTCGGTTCGTGCACGTGCAGTTGATTCGGACATCGCTTCGGTTCTCCTTTCGTATCGAAGTTATTGGTTGTAGGGCAAGAGAGGGGATAAGGTCACACTACCGCCAGCACCAGCCCGAAGACATACCCGGCCAGCGTGCTGAACACCGTCACCAGCCCCACGTAGCCCCGGTCCGCTTCGGCCCCAGGATCTTGCTCGTCCACTCCATACAGGCCCGTCTCCCGGTTCATCCAATACACCAGCCCGCAGCCGAGGCAGGTGACCTTACGCAAGCTGCTCTTCCTGGGCCGGGGGCGGAGTTCCGGTGGTAGCGAGAGGAAGGGATCGGTCACACACGCGCATTGGACAGGTCGGTCGTCTCTCTCCCCGGACTTCGCCATCTAGCGCACCTCCGTCGCGACGGATCCGCTGGGCAGGGACAGGCTCTCCGCTTCGCCGTGGCACCGGGGGCAGGCGCAGAGGGGCAAAGGGATCGGTTCTCCAGCCGGACCCAGCGTTTCCAGCAGCAATTTCTCCACCTGTTCGTCGATCAGCCGGTAGTAGACGTACAGACCCTGCCTGTGGCCCTCGATCACCCCCGCCTCCCGCAGCACCCGTAACTGCTGGGAGATGTATGGCTGAGGTCGCTTCAGTACCGCTTGAAGGTGGCAGACGCATACCTCCCCCCGCCGCAGTTCGTCCACGATGCGCAGTCTGACGGGGTGAGAGAGCAGGCCGAACAGCCGGACAGCCTGGCGGTATCTGTCCTTATCCATCACCTCTTCCTCTCGCTATATGCATTCAATTGCATATAGTACCCTAAAAAAGCCTTCTGTCAAAAAAGAAGAGCCATCCCCCGGCGTTGGCGGCGCTCCGGGATGGCTCTCCCACCTGCCTCCACCCTCAAGGCCTTGGGCCTTGTGTTAGGGAGGAGTTACCACGAACGGGGACGACGGGATTCGAACCCGCGATCTCCGGCTTGACAGGCCGGCATGTTAACCGCTACACTACGCCCCCTATTGCCACCTCGGTGGCGCCGATATATATACCATAATCGGCTGATTTGGTCAAAAAATCGCCATATTGCCCTCACGCACATTTGGACTAAAATACCCCCATGGCGCCACATACCAAAATCCAGAACATCCGTATAGACGGCCATAAACTGACCGCCATAGCCCTCAACGACCAGAACACTCCAGGTCATCCGGTGGTGCTGATACATGGCATCAGCGCATCGGTGCGATTCTGGGGCGACGATCAGACATCCCCCTTCAGGGAACAGGGGCCTTGCTACTCCCTCAGCCTCCCAGGCCACTACCCTGCTGAGTTCCCACCCAACTTCCAAAAGGGAGCCTTGACCGCCGAGATGATCGGGCGAGTCCTGGCAAAAGCTATCTCGGAGCTGCTGGGAGAACGCAAGGTGACTCTGGTCGGCGTATCTACAGGCGGATTCGCCGCCCTGGCAATCGCTCTATACGCACCGGAATTGGTCGGGCGCATTGTGTGCATCTCCGGCTTCTGCCACGGGCGCTGGACGGGCGCTTTGGGGCTTTATCAGTGGCTGGCAAGACAGGGTGCAATAGGCCGAGCACTTTTCAAGATGGGGTACTCGCTCGCCAGGAGTAACCGGGCCATATTCACCTACCTGTGGCAGATGCCGGCAGCCGATAGGAAAGCACTACGGGCGTACCCGTATCTCGATGCCTGCGTGAGCGCGACGTACCCCGACTTCAGGCGCCTGGACCTGGATGCTTTGGCGGCTTATTTCGAGGTCATGCCGGATATTTCCATTTGTAACCGGCTGTCGAGCATACGGGCACCCACGCTCGTGATGGCAGGCGATCACGACCCGATCGTGCAGCCGGATCAGGCACGGATCATCGCCCGCTCGGTACCGGGGGCAAGCCTGGCCATGATAAAAGGCGGGGGGCACCTCCTCTTCGCCGAGCGCCCAAAGGTATATCACCGCGTGCTGCGGGAGTGGCTCGACGCCACTAATGCCGAATAGTACGTCTCTCTACGAGATCACTCCCAACTCGCGCCCGACCTTGCCGAATACTTCCAATGCCATGTCGAGGTCATCGCGGGTGTGGGCAGCCGTGTTCATAACGCGGATGCGGGCTTTGCCCTTCGGCACCGTCGGGTAGCCGATCGCCATCGCGAAGACGCCCTCTTCAAACAGACGACGGCTGAACTCCTGGGCCAGTTTGGCGTCCCCAAGCATCACCGGCACGATCGGGGTCTGGGTCTTGCCCGTGTCGAACCCCATCTCGTTCATGCCTTTCTTGAAGTACTCGGCGTTCGACCAAAGCCTATCCACAAGCTCGGTGCTTTCCTCCAGGAGGTCAACCGCAGCCAGACACGCCGCCACATCCGGCACGGTCATGGCGCTTGAGAAGAGGAATGGGCGCCCACGCTGCCGCAACCACTCGATCAACAGCTTCGAGCCGGCAACCACGCCGCCGACTACTCCGAACGCCTTCGACATGGTGCCGACTTCAATATCCACTTTGCCGTGCAGGTCAAAGTGATCCACGATCCCGCGTCCGCCTCGCCCCAGCACTCCCTCGCCGTGGGCATCGTCCACCATCAGGAGAAAGTCGTTCTCCCTGGCGATCTGGTATATCTCCGGCAACGGGGCAATGTCCCCATCCATCGAGAAGACGCCATCGGTCACGATCAGGGCGCGACGATAGCTATCACGCGGTTTCTCGGCGATCACTCGGCGCAAATCATCCGGGTCTGCGTGAGCATAACGCACGATCTCGGCCCGCGATAATCTGCATCCGTCAATGATGCTGGCGTGATTTAGCTCGTCGGAGAATATCACGTCCCCGCGCCCCACGAGGGCCGGTATAGTCGCCAGGTTGGCGTTGAATCCGCTCTGGAAGGTGATCGCCGCTTCGACGCCTTTGAATTCGGCCAGTCGCCGTTCCAATTCGTTATGTAGCGACATGGTGCCGGCGATGGTACGGACGGCGCCGGGGCCGACTCCGTATTTTTCTATGGCCTTTTGGGCCGCCTCCCGCAATTTGGGGTGATTCGCCAGGCCCAGGTAGTTATTGGCGCAGAAGTTGAGCACTTTTTTGCCATCCACTACCAGCCAGGCATCCTGCGGGCTTTCGATTGTGCGGATGTTGATGTAGAGGCCTTGCTCCCTGAGCGAGGCAAGTTCCTCTTCGATCCAAGCCGTCTTCTCGGTCATTTCAGTTTCTCCTGATCCGAACGCCGATCACACAATGGGTATATCGGCCAGAATCTCCTGTAAAGCGGCCAGCTGCTCGGAATACTCCGGTTTGAAGATGTGGGGGCATTGCTCGAGTTTGGCCTGGTTGGTGATGAGCTGCAGGGCGAAGTTGAAGCAGGTGGCCTGACCGCAATCTTTGCAATTCGTCTTGGGCAGGTATTTGTAAAGGGTCATCGGGACCGGGCGCTGGCGGACTTTGTGGTTGGGTTCGATCTGATCGCGCCGTTCCCACACGTCGTTGACCAGATCTATCATTTCCAGCGCCAGATGCTCGGCTTCAGTCCGGTCCTCCAGGTCGGCAACGGCGATCTGATCTTGTTGGAAGGTGACTTTGTGACCGCCGACCTTCCATGTGAGGGCCGTCGCGCCGGGATTGTATACCGCGCCTTTCAGCTCCGCGTTCAGGTAGGGCAACACATCCCCCAGGTTCACCTTCAGGTGGGCGATGGCGCTGAAACGCTCGGCTCCCGGCTCGCAAGGCGGGGTGAAAACTTCTAATTCGTAATCTTCGATGTACATCGCAACGCTCCGTTCGACGCATACAGGCCAAGCGGCCACTTCGGCGCTTTAATGTTATCAAGGGGACTATCCATCCGCCAGAGTCCGGATAAACCCGCCCAACCGATGGGCGGCATGGCAGCTCGATTCACCCGCTTCCCATCCCGGCGCCCGGACGGGCCGCTTTATACCTTCCCTATCAGGCTCCACGGGCCGGCCCATGTGATCTCGACGGTGGTGAGTCGGCCACGCCAGTCGCGGGAGTCGTCCTCAAAGAAGACGAGTTTGTTCGTGCGCGTCCGACCATACCAGCGGTTCTTCTTTTTGCCTTCGACCAGTACTTCGAGTTGCCGGCCCAGCAGGGCGGAGTTGATCTCGGCGGCGATCTGAGATTGCAGGTCATCCAGGGCTTTACGACGACGTTCCTTTTCCTCCGGCGGCACGTCATCGGGCATCTTCCGGGCCGAGAGGGTCTGCGGGCGCGGGCTGTAGCGGGCTATGTGCACTTTGTCGAGCCGCAATTCCGCCAATAGCTCATAGGTACGCATGAACTGTTGCTCGGTCTCGCCGGGGAAGCCGACGATCACGTCGGTATGTATGGCGACGTCGGGTATTCTGGCGCGTATTTTTTCGACCAGGCGGCGGTAGTCATCAGCGGTATATCCCCGCTTCATGCGGGCCAGTATCTCGTCATCCCCGGCCTGTACCGGCACTTCTATGTGTTCGCAAACTTTCGGCAGCTCTGCCACCGCATCCAGCAGCCGGTCGTCCACCCACAGCGGGTGACTGGTCAGGAATCGCAGACGAATCAGGCCGGGTATTTCGTGCACGGCGCGTAGCAGATCGGCCAGGTCTGGGCCACTGCCGAGGTCCCTACCATATCGGTCTATGATCTGGCCAAGCAATGTGATCTCTTTGACGCCCTGCTCAACCAATGAACGAGCCTCGGCCAGGATCACGTCCATCGGGCGGCTACGCTCCGGGCCACGTCGGTAGGGGACGATGCAGTAGGCACATCCTTGCGAGCATCCCTGCATGGCGTTGACGTATGTGGCGACCAGTTTACCACGTTCGCGTTCCGGCAGGAGCAGGTCGCCATCCTGGAGCGCGTCACGTAGTGAGCGTTCCTCATCGGCCAATCCGCGCCCTATGAGCAGGTCTATCAGCGGCTCAGGCGTGGCGGGCGGCATGAAGACGTCAACCCACGGGAACCGCCCGGCAAGCGGAGACGGCATCTTCCGGCCTACCAGACATCCCATCAGGCCGATGATTTTATCCGGGTGTTGCTCTTTGAGGCCTTTGAGGGCCATTAAGCGCCCGTAGGCTTTATCCTCGGCGCTCTGGCGCACGACACAGGTGTTGACCACCAGGACGTCGGCCTCATCGGGGGTATCTGCGGCGCGGTAACCCAGGCGCTCCAGCTCGCTGGCCAGGCGCATGGAATCGGCCACGTTCATCTGGCACCCCATAGTCCAAATGTGGTACTTCATCTCAGGAGTCTCATCACCCTCCCATACCACTTCCAGTTGGAGACGCCCGGATGTCCATGATGGACTATCTGGGCGGCTTCCTGACGTTCTCTATGCGCCACCAATGTCGCCACTATCGCTGCCGTCTCCGGATCCAGGGCCGGGCCTTCATCATCCAGGCTAAACCGTTCTTCCACGAAGGTGGTATCGAAGCTGCCGGCTATGAATCTATGGCTCTCCAGCAGGTTCTGGTGGAACGGTATGTTGGTGCGCACCCCCATTATACGGAATTCCTCAAGCGCCCGCCGCATACGCAATAGTGCCTCACCACGTGTGGCGCCCCAGCAGATGAGTTTCGCAAGCAGTGGGTCGTAGTACGGGGTGACTTCGTACCCGGTGTAGACGCCGGTATCAACGCGGACACCGGGGCCGGTCGGCAATATATCGGCGGTGATGGTGCCGGTGACCGGCAGGTAATTGTTATATGGGTCCTCGGCATTGATGCGGCACTCTATCGCCCAGCCTTTGACCACGATGTCATCTTGGGCGTAGCCTATTTTGCGCCCACGGGCTATTCTGATCTGCTCTTTGACTATATCCACGCCGGTCACGAGTTCTGTAACCGGGTGTTCTACCTGAAGGCGGGTGTTCATTTCCAGGAAGTAGAAGTTGCCCTGTTTGTCCACCAGGAATTCGACCGTGCCTGCGTTGACGTAATCAACCGATCTGGCGGCTTCTATGGCCACTTCTCCCATGCGCCGGCGCATTTCCTCATCCACGTGCATTGATGGGGCCTCTTCGAGTAATTTTTGGTGGCGGCGCTGGATGGAGCATTCACGCTCGCCCAGGTGGATTATGTTGCCGTGCGAATCCCCCAGGATCTGTATCTCGATGTGCCTGGCACCTTCGATGACTTTTTCGAGGTATACTTCGCCGTTGCCAAAGGCTTTTTCGGCCTCGCGTCTGGCGGCGGCCAACGCATCCGGTAGCTCTTCCGGATCGCGCACCAGGCGCATACCTTTTCCGCCGCCGCCGGCCACTGCTTTGACCAGCACCGGGTAGCCGATCTTTTCCGCCGCCGAGACCAGGTCATCGTCGCGGAGACCGGGTTCGGTGCCCGGAACGATCGGCACTCCGGCCCCGGCAACCGTCTGGCGAGCCATCTGTTTATCGCCCATCGTGGCAATGGCATGGGGCGAGGGGCCGATGAATGCGATCCCCTCATCAATGCAGGCCTGCGCGAAGTCGGCGTTTTCGGCCAGAAAGCCATATCCGGGATGCACCGCGTCCACGCCGGAACGACGCGCCACGTCGATTATTTTATCTATCCGAAGGTAGCTCTCGGTAGGCGGCGGCGGGCCGATAAGGTAGGCTTCATCGGCGTAGCGGACGTGCAGGGCCTCTCGATCGGCCTCCGAGTAGACCGCCACGGTCTTCAGGCCCAGCTCGTGACATGCACGGATGATGCGCACCGCTATCTCGCCGCGATTGGCGATCAGCACTTTTTTGAAAAGCGTTGGGGTTTCGATCATGACGCAACCTCACTCGCGCATCCGCATCACAGCGGGATGTTCCCATGCTTCTTCGGCGGATTGGAATCACGCTTGTTGCGCAACATCTCCAGGGCGTTTATCAGGCGGGGACGGGTATCATGCGGCTCGATCACGTCGTCGATGTAACCGCGCGCCGCCGCGACGTATGGGTTGGCAAAGCGACGCCTGTATTCGGCCACCAGTTCGGCCCTACGGGCATCCGGATCGTCGGATTCCATCAATTCCCGCCGGAATATTATGTTAACCGCACCTTCCGGCCCCATGACGGCGATCTCCGCCGATGGCCAGGCCAGATTCAGGTCACCACGGATGTGTTTGCTGCTCATAACGTCATAGGCGCCGCCGTACGCTTTGCGGGTTATGACGGTGAGCTTGGGCACGGTGGCCTCACAATAGGCGTAAAGCAGTTTGGCGCCGGAGCGGATTATGCCGCCATGTTCCTGCGCCACCCCCGGCAGGAAGCCCGGCACGTCCACAAAGGTGATGATCGGGATGTTGAACGCATCGCAAAAGCGCACGAATCTGGCCGCTTTGACCGATGCATCTATATCCAGTACCCCTGCCAGCACCGCCGGCTGATTCGCCACTATGCCGACGCTATGCCCGCCCAACCTCGCGAAGCCAACTACGATGTTTTGGGCAAAGTGCTTGTGTATCTCGAAGAATCGCCCCTCGTCAACTACCATGCGGATCACGTCTTTTATGTCGTATGGCTTGCTTGGGTCATCCGGCACGATGGTATCCAGGCGCTCATCGGTTCGGAGCGGATCGTCGCCGGTCGGCTCAAATGGTGGGTCTTCCATGTTGTTCTGCGGCAGGTACGAAAGTAGCTCGCGGATCAGGAACATGCAGTCGGCCTCACTATCCGCAGCCACGTGGCTGACGCCGCTTTTGGTGTTATGCGTCATGGCGCCACCCAGTTCCTCGAATGTCACCTGTTCGTGAGTGACGGCTTTGATCACCTCCGGGCCGGTGATGAACATGTGGCTGGTGCCTTTGACCATAAATATGAAGTCGGTCAGGGCCGGGGAGTAGACGGCGCCACCGGCACAAGGCCCCATGATGGCCGAGATCTGCGGCACAACGCCGGAGGCGAGGGTGTTGCGCAGGAATATGTCGGCATACCCTCCGAGCGAGACCACGCCTTCCTGGATACGCGCGCCGCCAGAGTCGTTGATCCCGATGATCGGGGCGCCGACTTTCATGGCCATATCCATGATTTTGACGACTTTTTCGGCGTGCACTTCCGAAAGGCTACCACCGAAAACGGTGAAATCCTGAGAGAAAACGAATACCAACCGCCCGTTGATCGTGCCCCAGCCGGTCACCACGCTATCGCCGAGTATCTTCCTTTCCGGCGCATCCATTCCAAAGTCCGTGGCCCGCTGGACTACGAACATATCGGTCTCCCGGAAGCTCCCTGGGTCGAGTAGCAGGTCTATCCGCTCACGGGCGGTGAGCTTTCCGGCTTTGTGTTGCCGTTCGATGCGTTCTTTACCGCCGCCCAGGCGGGCCTGCTCACGGTAACGACGCAGTTGCTCGATCTTTTCGGGTTCGCTCATGGGCATTCTCCGTCACTGCGTATCAGGCAATTCGGGCGGCCTATAAGCCGCCCTATCATCCATCGAGTTTTCATTTTTCGCCCCACCGGCGCGCACACCCCGCAGCAGCCAGATGACTATCGCGCAGTACAAGAAGGTGGCCGCGCCGGTGAAGGGTAGCCGTTGGATCGCGTAGTCGGATCGGGCAAAGACTGCCATCCACGCCAGGGCAAACAGCGCATATCCCGGCATGGCCCCCAGGCAGACGTAACGCGCCCATCGCCGCCGTTTGAACACCCCGTAAGCCGCCAATAATAACATCAGCACCCAAAGCAGGTTCAGCGCGGCGTAAACGTGCGGCGAGAAGGGGATGCCCGCGTCGGTGTACCATTGGGCATCCGCCCATCCCTCGGCAGCCCGGCCAAAGGCTAATCCGCCCTCGGCCAGGGCCAGCACTAATATCCATGTGGCGCCCCTAAGGCGCCCGTTGCCATGCCCATCTCGGTAGGCGTTATCGTTTGTGGACATCGGGGGGATTATATCATCCACATGCGCGGCCAAACAAAAAGCAAGACGGCCCCCCGAAAGACGCTCTCCACGGGGGGCCGTTATCTTTCACGCACGGTGGTGCATGGATTATACTTCCACCCCGGCGTCGCGTAGCGGCCTGGCGGTTTCCGGTGCCGGCGCGATGCCCAATTCCTCGCGGAGGTATTCGGCGAAGTTGCGATAGTGCTCTTTGGCAGCTTCTATGTCGCCGCGTTCGACGTATAGTTTGATTATCTCCCGATTCAGGTCCTCGCGAACCGGCTTTTCGGCCACGGCCCGCAGCAGGTAACCCAACGCCAATTCCTTTTCGCCACGCGCGCTATAGGCAAGTCCAACGCTCCCCAGGACTTCGGCGTAACGTTCCTGTAGCTCTTTCCGTCGTTCTATCACCCAGGGTTTGTCTGTCCCCAACATGAACGGCCCACGATAGAGGTCTATGGCCTTCAGCCAGAGTTCCATAGGCTGGTCGGCATCGGCCAGTTGGGCCTCGTCCAGGTATTTTTCAAAGAGCGCCACGTCGTATATCAGCTCGACCGACGGCTTGAGTGAGTAGTGCCCCAGTTCGTAGACTATTACGTTAAGGCCCAGAACGTCCTGGAGTTTGCGTTTGGTCACGTGGAATACGTTGGTCGCGTCTTTGGTGGGGGTATCCGGCCAGAAGGCGTCAAAGACTTGCTGGCGCGTGGTCGCCGGATGATCAACCAGGAACATGAAGAGTGTCCTGGGCAATTCGCCCTCCCAGTCCGTGATGGGGATGCCGTTGACGATGACCTGTCCGGGGCCAAAGGCGTATACTTCGATAACGGGCGGGACTTCCTCGCCCTCGACTCTCACTTCTTTCACTCCCTCACCTCCCAGAACCGCCACTCTGCCCTCGCCTACCAGTTGCACCCACGGGAATCGCGGCAATACCCTGGAGCTGATCAAGAGTTTGGAGCCAGGTGGCATTGTTTCCACCAATTTTAGTGCAAAGGCCTCCAGTGGGGAAATGGCCCCGGAGTCGCCAGACCCAACCATGTCCAAACCATCTATGATGAAAGAGACGGGACCAATAGACGACAGGGCCTCGGCACAGGCCTCGGCAGCCTCTTCGGGTGATGGCTTGCTGAGTTCGGACACTGCGTCCAACGAGATCGAATCGCCGAATTGCTCGACGGCGTAGCGTTGAAATGAGGCCAGAAAGCCTTCTAAGGACCCATCTTCGGCATCAATGCGACAGTATAGTGGCCTACGGGTGGTATCGTTCAGTGCGAGGTCTATGAGGGCCTGTCGGAATGGTGCGCGAGGGTGAAGTAGCACCAGCGCCACCTCATCCCCCAGGGATCGGTATTGCTCCCTGATCTGATCTACCAGGTATCTAGAGCTGTTCATGGTTCCCTCTTTTCCCAATTTTGGCTGTGCCACTAACTTTGCCTGTAAGTCCACGCTGCAGGTGAAACGCATACATAAATACAGTGAATCAAGTTGCCTATTATATCGCGCCCCCCTGCTAATGCTATGATAGCCTATAGTATACTACCTTATCCGCAAAGTGCAAAAATATCATAATCAACATGGTATAAAATTACCCTCGGCGGCCCTTTGCAGGCCCTTTGAATACGTTCGGGCGCCAAAGCCCCCGACGCGCTTTCGCATCACCCCCACATTGTGTATAATGCCGATAGCTCAATTATACCAACCCGGGGAGATAGAGGTGAAACTGACCATCGAGGAAGTCGAGCATATAGCCGAGCTGGCGAAGTTGAAACTCTCAGACGAGGAGAAAGAGGCCTACCGCTCTCAACTTTCGGCCATATTGGAATATGCCGACCGACTCCGGGAGTTGGATACCGAGGACGTTCCACCCGCAGCATCCGTGCTGCCACTATCGAACGTATGGCGTCCGGATGAGGTGGGCGAATCGCTGCCGCGCCAGACGGCACTGGCCAACGCCCCCGCATCCGAGGCCGGACAGTTCCGGGTGGACGCGGTGCTGGAATAGCAGCCGGATTGAGAAGATGGCGACCAGAAATTCATCAGGGACTCCGCGCCCTAAGAAGTTGCTGATAGTCGATGATGACGAGGATGTGCTGAAGGTATTGGGAGCGTATTTCACCCAGGCAGGTTACCTGGTCAGGAGCGCATCCACGTCGGTCGAGGGATTGGCATTGGCGCTCCAGGAACCGCCGGCCTTGGTCATCCTGGGCGCCCAACTTGCGGATTGCGATGGCCTGGAGCTTTTCCGGCAGATAAGGGGTAAACCCCGCCTGGCCCATATCCCGATCATATTCATCGCCCGCAAGGAAGAGGCTATCAGCCGCAATGCCATCCTCGAGGAGGGGGCGGACGATTTCGTCATCAAGCCGTTCGATGCCGACATCCTGGCATTACGGGTCCGCAACGCCATAGCCAGAACCGAACGATCCGGCCTGCTGGAACCCCGAACCGGCCTGCCAACCGGCCCGCTCATCGAGGAACGATTGGCCGCACTGGAAAACGAATCCGGCTGGGCACGGCTGGACGTCAAAATAGAGGGCTTCGATCCGTTCCGCGAGCTGTACGGCTTTATGGACGCAGGTGAAGTGTTGCTCTTCACCGCCCACCTGATCGGCGAGGTGATGGAAGAGCATGAGTGCGCCGGCGATTTCGTCGGCCACTTCGGCGGCCCGGATTTCTTGATCGTGACCCATTCGGAATCCGCCGAACAGGTGGCGCAAACTCTCACATCCCGCTTCAACGAGGAGGTGCTCTCGTTCTATAACTTCATGGAACGGGAACAGGGATATATCACCGTCGAAAACGCTTACGGCGACATGATCCAGGCACCACTGATGCGTTTGAACGTCCGGATCACCACCGCTCCTTAGCTTCTGATCCCTACGAAATTCCGCCGGTATCCTTACATTTTCCTCACAGCGCTTTATATCTTTCCGAGATATAATAGGCGTAAAATATATTTCATAGATACGGGGCCATCACTATGACCCTCCGGTACTTGATACTGGGCCTGCTCACCGAGCGCCCGATGTCGGGATACGATATAAGGAAAAGTATCTCGGGTTCGATGGGTTTGATCGCCAACGTCAGCTACGGCTCGCTGTACCCGGCGCTACATCGCCTCCTGGAGGATGGCGCCGTCACGGTGGAAGTGGAGCTTCAGGACGGACGCCCACCACGAAAAGTCTACTCCATCACCGACGACGGGCGTCAGGAGTTCGAAAGGTGGCTGCGCCAACCGGCAGGGGCCGACCAGGTCAGACGCGAGTTCCTGCTCAAGCTCTGGTTGGGCAAGACACTTGCACCGGAAGAGTTAACAAACCTGGTCGAACACCGCCGCCGCGAGGTGGAATCTAATATGGCCAGGCTGAACGAGATGCGCAACCAGGTCGGTGATAAGGCCGTAACGTATACGTGGGTGCTGGATTACTTCGCGGAGATGTATCAAGCCGAATTGAGGTGGTTATCAAGCCTCAAGGAACGTCTGGAAGAGAGGTGAGTGTGTGTTAGATATGCCAAAGACAAAGCAGGAACGAAAACGGGAAGTGAACTTCCTGGAAATGCTCGATGCCCCATTCTCATACCGTCCGCCGAGACGGGGTGAGATCAGGTGGGGCACTGTTTTGCAGGTGGGAAAGAACGGCGTGCTGGTTGACGTGGGAGACAAGCGCGACGGTATAGTGCCCCCTCAAGACCTGGATCAGCTGGAACCGGAAGTACGAGAACAGGTCAAGGTCGGTGAGGTGCTGCCGGTCTACATCCTCAAGCCACGCGACGAGGACGATAACCTGGTAGTATCCATCAGCATGGGCCTCCGCCAGTACGACTGGGATAAGGCCCGCGAGCTTTTGGAAACCGGCGAGTTGGTCGAGGTGGTCGCCACCGGCCAAAATAAGGGCGGATTGCTCGTGCGCTGGCGCAAGCTGGAAGGCTTCGTCCCATTCTCCCATCTGATCTCGATAGATAGTAGCCTGGACCGTAGGGATGCCCTAAGGGCATTGCGCGGCCATAAGTTGACCGTCAAAGTGATCGAGGTCAATCAGGAGCGACGCAGGCTCATATTTTCCGAAAGGGCCGCGCAACAGGAATGGCGCTCCCACCAGAAGGCGAAGTTGATGGACGAGCTACAGGTGGGCGATGTGGTCGAGGGTATCGTCACCGGTATCCGCGACTTCGGCGTCTTTGTGGACATCGGCGGGGCGGACGGACTCATCCACGTTTCGGAGCTGGCATGGCACCGCGTGGAACACCCACGCGATGTGGTCTCGGTGGGCGATAAGATCCAGGTTTACGTGCTGAGCCTGGACCGCGAGAAACAACGCATCGCCCTCAGCCGCAAGCGCCTGCTCCCAGACCCGTGGGAAAATGTCACAGAACGGTACCACGAAGGCCAGGAAGTCGAGGGCCGGGTGACTAATGTGGTGGACTTCGGCGCTTTTATCATCCTGCCGGACGGTCTGGAGGGGCTGCTGCACCTGAGCGAGATCGGGGACGGGACTCTGCCGGAACCTTATTCCTACGTGCGCAAGGGTGACGTGCTCAAACTCCGGGTCTCCCGCCTGGAGCCGGAAAAACGCCGTATATCGTTCACCCAGAGGCCAATGGACGCCGAGGAATACGACGAGGAAGAGGAATCGCCAACAGATTGACACAAACTCCCGCAGCGCCGCCGCCCGGTCACGCCGAAAGCTGCCGGGTCAGCTCGTCGGCAAAGATGGAGTAGGCCCGCTCGTCGTAAAGGCATACTATGACTTTCTCAACCGACCCGTGCTCGCCTGTGGCGAAATCCAGTATGACGCGCAACATCACCCTCGCACATGCATCCATCGGGTAGCCAAAGGCACCGGTGGATATGGCCGGAAAAGCTATCGAGCGCAATCCGTGCCCTACGGCCAGGGCCAGGCTGCTGCGGACTGCGCTCGCCAGCTTCCTCTCCTCATCGCCCTCGCCCATATGCGGCCCCACCGCGTGGATCACATGGCGGGCTTTTAAGTTCCCGGCGCCGGTGATCACGGCTGTGCCGACCGGGGTACCGCCGATACGATCACATTCGGCCTGGATCGATGGCCCGCCTTTGGCACGGATCGCACCGGCAACGCCGCTGCCCAATATCAGGAACTGGTTCGCGGCGTTCACAATGGCATCCACCTCTAGATCGGTTATATCACCCTGGATAAGCTCCAGGGTCAGGTCTTCGATCTGTACCCGCATCTTAACGCTCCCGGTTATCTGGGTCAGGCCACCACTCGGCTAAATATCCTCACCCTCCACGAATTGCACCTCGCCGGGGAAGAGTTCGGCAGGCTCCTCCAGACGTGGCTCATCCTCCGGGCGGGATCGAGGCCTTTCGGCAGGCTTGGGCTGTGCGGGGTGGGATTTGGTACCCTGACGCCGAACCGGCTGTGGGGTGGCACAGTAGGGGCATATCGACCAGGGCAACTCCAATGGGGCGCCGCACGAGACGCATGGCTTTTTGAGCCGGGTGTGACAATATGGGCAGACCTGCCAGTCATCATGGGCCGCACGCCCACATCCGGGGCATATGGTCTTTTCCTCGATCTCTTGGAGCAGCGCTTCTTCTTCCAGCGATCGCTGATATGCCTCGTCCAGAGTCTCCGGCGGACGGAGGATGAGGTAAACCAGCAGGCCGGGCAGGTTTAATATCGCCACAACCAGGGTCGCCAGGATCAACGCCAGCGGATCGCGCGATCTGGCCCGCATGTCCCTGAAAGTCCAGATGACCAGGCTCAGCCAAAGCGCCGCGCCAAAGGCGCCGAAGAAAGCGGTCGCCAGCAACAGCCAATTGCCGAGTCTTTCCACATCACCCACGTCCAACATACGCCGCGCTCCTGCGAAACGGTTTGTTGAAAACGCCCGCCGACGGATATTACGCACAGAATCCCACAAAAACCCCAAATGCGCAAGCCCGTTGGGTGGTACATCCCCGGCCACGGCATAGGTTCAATCGCTCAACCACCCGCCCCTCGACGTAGCCGCTTTATGAAGGCCACGCTCTGAAGGCGACGCTCCAATATGAACGATATGTAGCCCTGCAGCAGATTTTCGACTTCCGCATGAACTCCAGACGGTAGCCTGAGCGTGCGTATGTGCTCGTAATCGTGCGTCTGGATGTATCGCATCACTTTCAGCGCCGCCAGGCTGACCGGTCGGAACCTGCCCCCTGTCCCCTCGGCGTCCTGCGGACATACCACACCGCCATAGGCAAAGCTGAAGTACTGGTCCTGGGGACGTATCTCGTCACCCCCAAGCACGCAGCTGAAAAGCTGAGGTTGATACCCCGCCAGACCTAGCAATCTCAGCTCGTAATGACGGGCGATAAGCCTGGGATCATCGCCCTCGTCCAGCATCCTCAACGCCCCGGCCAAAAGGTAGAAAGCCCGCTCGCTCTCCTCCCCCTCGCCCATGAACCGATCCATAAGCTCGGCCATGTACCCGGCGTAGGCCACTTTTGTCAGGTCGGCCCGCAGCTCTATGTAAGGCTCTAAGGTCTCGGCCTGGGTCACCAGGGGCAGGTCTCGCCCCCAGGCAATCAGCAGGTCGGCGCGGGTGAAAGGCTCCAGGTGGCCGGACTTGCGGCTGGTGGGCTTGCGGGCACCCTTACCAATCGCCGTCATTTTCCCCCGCCGAAGGGTCATCATGCTCAGCAGCCAGTCGGCTTCGCCAAAGGGACGCCGACGCAGGATTATCGCCTCGGTGCGCAGCAGACGGGAATCGGATGACATGGCACCTCACATCGGCGGGTTATCCAGACGGAATCCATGCCCCCTGACGGTCACCACGTACTGGTGGTCGGGGTCTACCTCGGCCAGCCGGTCGCGCAGCCGCCGTACTAATGCGTCAATGGCCTGCTCGCTGACCCCTTCGCTCAGGGCATCCGGCCATACGGCCTCGGCCACTTCCTCGCGCGTGCAGACCCGCCCGCTATTGGCAACCAGAAGCTCCAAAAGCCGGTACTGAGGGGGTGAAAGCGGCGGGGTTATCTCTTTATCCCCGATGAAGACACGCCTGCCAGCCGAATCTATACGCAGCCTGCCGGGCGATGTCTTCATCGAAGGCTCGAATTCCAGCGGCAGGGTGGCCTCCGAGCCGGTGAAAAGTATCTTGACCGCCAGGGCGATCTGGATCGTGTCACCGTCTCGCAGTAGCCGCTCATCTGTGACCTGCTGACCGTTGACGTAGGTGCCGTTCTTGCTCCCCAGGTCCCGGATGAAATAGCCGTCATCCCGGCGGACGATCATGGCGTGCCGCCTGCTGACCTGACGCTCCGGCAGGATCAGGTCACATTCACCACCTCTGCCGATCAGGAATTCGTTTTTGTCTATCACACATCTGTACCCGGCCAACTCCCCCTCACGAACGCTCAATACAGGCTTGTCGGCAGCTTGTGACATCTTGCACTCCTTGACAAAAAATCACGCTTGCGCTACGGTAAGCTTAACATCAGATCGAGGAGAGGCGAGGGCAGGTAATCCCTGCACCGGTTGGAAATGCTGGCCGCCGTGATTCCCCATGAGGCAGGCCACAGCTTGGGGAGAAGAAAGGCACCATCATGTTGCCGCCACTCAAAGCGGGGGAGATACTCCGCAGCCGGTACCGAATCGTGGAAACGGTCGGCAGGGGGGGCATGGGCGCCATCTATAAGGCCGAGGATATGCGGCTGGAAGGCCGCTTCACGGCGATCAAAGAGATACAAATAGACCCAGGCGCATCCCCCGAATCCCAGGAGCAAAGCCATTATCAGTTCCATCGAGAAGCCTCCACCCTTGCCCGACTTGACCATCCAAATCTCCCCAAAGTCAGCGACTTTTTCGAAGAGGGCGAACGCGAGTTCCTGGTGATGGATTTCGTGCCCGGTAGAGACCTGCGAGAGATCATCGAGGAAGCCCGCGAACGCGGTAACTTCATTCCCGAAAGCCAGGTCCTCAGATGGGCCGAGCAAATTTGCGAAGCTGTGGCCTACCTCCACGGGCAAGACCCCCCAGTACTCCACCGCGACATCAAGCCCGCCAATATCAAGCTCACCCCCGATGGCCGTATCAAGCTGGTCGACTTCGGCCTGGTAAAGCTCCTTGTCCCAGATGAAAATCGCACTATCACCGTCGTCCAGGGACGTGGCACGGCTTTTTATACCCCATTAGAGCAATATGGGGGAGAAACCGGCCATACCGATACCCGATCCGATATTTACGCCCTGGGGGCCACGCTATACCATTTGCTGACCAATACCCCGCCCCCACCTGCAAAGGAACGATTCCTGAACCCCAGCTCGCTACGACCACCTCGCGAGATCAATCCGAATATCAGCCGCCGTACCCAGGATGCGGTCCTCTGGGCACTGGAGATGCATCCCGATAACCGCCCGCCGGATATTATAACCTTTAGAGAGGCTTTGCTTGGAACTGAGCCTCTGGGGGAGCTGGGAGAGCGCCAGAGGGAAAACGGTAGGGCACATAGGAATACCGGTCTTGCGTGGCCGATAGGTTGGTGGGGCAGGGATAATATGGTTCTGGCGCTGATCGCCGTCGGCATGTTGGTGGCGGCCTTGCTGGTGACGCTTTTCCCGCTGCCGGTCACACCTGCAGCTCCGTGATCACCCCTCCAACTTCCAGATGCCGTACCTGGTCAGCACCCAGGCGATCAACATCCCCAGCACGTCGCCCCCGCTGGTGAATATCACCACTGCCAGCTCGCCGATCCTGGCCCGCACGGCGTCAACATACGGCCCACCCAGGCCGTAGTATATGTAGCCAAGCAGCCCCCCGATGATCCCCATCAGGATCATGCGCACTGCTAATCTGGGCTGCCTCTGCTGCCCCAGGGCATCCAGCGCCGCGATGCCCACGCCGATCACCAGTAGCACTAACAATGCGCCCAGGAATTCTCTGCCGCCAACTCTGTACGTCATCTGGTACGG